>CAYJEQ010000059.1:0-16811 GCA_964369235.1 uncultured Oscillospiraceae bacterium
TTTGAATTTATTCAAACAGTGGGTACCTTTTGCGTGACGGCAAAAGGTACTGGGGGATTAAGTGTATAAACAGGCTACAGCAATGCTGCTATGGGGCAACGCCCCTTGCTGAGGTGCTGTGGCTTAGGTCTGAGTTAATAACAAACAGAAACCACCTCACAACAACTAATCTAAAGCTCTACCTATGGGAGGAATTACAAATCTGTGGCAAAGCCACACCTTACCTCTTAACTATTCACTATTAACTTTTCACTTATCACCACCCAGCCAATGAAATTGGGTGTATCCACTAGTCACACCACCATATTTTAAAATCACCTCAAAACAAAACCCATCTGTAAGATTTCTCCTACAGATGGGTTGTTATTTTTTAATTACAATTAGTATAATTATATTTTATTTATACAAATGGCAGAATACATAATGGTCATCGCTGTAATTATATCTAGCTGGTGCTTCCTTGCTACACACTTCCATTGCCTTAGGGCATCTTGTGTGGAATTTACAGCCAGATGGAGGATTAAGTGCTGATGGAATATTCCCCTCTAGGATAATTCTATCATTTTGTACTGTTGGATCTGGAACAGGAACTGCAGAAAGTAATGCCTGAGTATATGGATGTAGTGGATTTTTGTAAAGGCTCTTTTTATTACCTACCTCTGCAAAATTCCCTAAATACATTACCCCAACTCTGTCACTAATATGCTCAACTACACTTAAATCATGGGCAACAAAGATATAGGTAAGACCTAAATCTCTCTTTAGCTCATTCATTAGGTTTAGCACCTGTGACTGAATAGACACATCTAGGGCAGAAACCGGCTCATCAGCAATAATTAGCTGTGGCTCAACTGCTAGGGCTCTTGCTATACCAATACGCTGACGCTGACCACCAGAAAACTCATGGGGATAACGGTTTGCGTGATAATCATCAAGACCTACCTTACGCAGTAGGGATACTACCTTACTGTCAATTTCCTCTTTTGTAGTCGCTAACTTATGTACAATAAGTGGCTCTGCAATTATATCACGAATGGACATACGAGGATTTAGTGAAGCATAGGGATCCTGAAAAACCATCTGTACCTGTTTTCTAATAGGACGCATTTCGCTGTTTTTATAGCTGGCAATATCATTGCCATTTAACACTATGCTACCTGCTGTAGGCTCTACTAGCTTGGATATGCTTTTACCCAGTGTGGACTTGCCACAACCGGACTCTCCAACTATACCAAAAACCTCACCACGACGAACATTAAAGTCCACATCATCTACAGCTTTTACCTTGTTTTTACTACCTTTTACCGAGTAGTACTGTTTAAGACCTTTTACCTCTAATATATTATCAGTCATTAGTTAGTACCTCCTTCTGGCTTGGATAGAAAACATCTGCTTTGATGGCCATTGCCTAAATCAACAAATCCCGGCTCCTCTTGATGACATCGGTCAAAGGCATATTTACAGCGTGGTGCCATTTTACAGCCTTTAGGCATTCTTTTAGGATTTGGTACATTGCCTGGGATTGATTCTAGCTCATCTACCTCCACCCCTAGTTTAGGGATTGAAGCCAGTAGCCCCTGAGTATATGGATGGGCTGGCTTTGCGAATATATCGTATACATCGCCTTTTTCTACCACCCTGCCACAGTACATTACTACCACCTGATCGCAAACCTCTGCTACCACCCCTAGGTCATGGGTAATAAACATTATAGAAGTTCCTATCTCTTTCTTTAGCTTGTTCATTAGCTGTAGTATCTGTGCCTGTATAGTTACATCTAAAGCCGTTGTAGGCTCATCTGCTATTAGTATCTCTGGATTACATACCAAAGCCATAGCTATCATTACACGCTGACGCTGTCCCCCAGAAAGCTGGAAAGGATACTCATTCATCATCTTTTCTACACGAGGTAGCCCTGTTAATGTTAGCATCTCCATTGCTTTGGCTTTAGCTTCTTCCTTAGATAAATTCTGGTGAAGCATTATCCCCTCCATAACCTGTGCCCCAATCTTCATTACTGGGTTAAGGCTGGTCATTGGCTCTTGGAATATCATAGAAATCTGTCTACCACGAAGTTTTCTCATATCTTCTTTGGATATTTTTGAGATGTCATCACCGTTTAGCATAATTTTGCCATCGGCAATCTTACCTGTTGTACCCATTAGCAGTCCCATTACCGACATTGCAGTAACGCTTTTGCCACTGCCACTCTCCCCTACAATACCTAAGGTTGAGCCTTTTTTAAGTTCTATATCTACGCCATCTACCGACTTTACCACTCCGCTATCGGTGTAAAAGTAGGTGTGCATATTTTTTATTTCTAATACATTTTCCATTTTTCTGGCTCCTTCCTTAATCTGATAGCTTAGGATCTAGTGCATCACGAAGACCATCTCCCAATAGGTTAAAGCTAAGTACAGTTAAAAATATAGCCAAACCTGGGAATAGTGTAATATGCCATGCCTGCATCATATAGGTACGACCATTACTTAGTAGTAGTCCCCATTCTGGTGTAGGAGGGGTAGCACCCATTCCTAAAAAGCTCAGTGAAGAAGCTGTTAGAATAGAGGAACCAATGGACATACTATACTGTACAATAATATCTGGCACAGCACTTGGAAGGATGTGCTTAAATAGTATTCTGCCGTCCCCTGCACCTACATTTTTTGCTGCCTGTACAAAGACTGCGTTTTTTGTAGATAGGGTTTTACCACGAACAAGACGGGCAAATTTTGGCACATTAAATACTGCTACTGCTATAACTACATTTGCCATACCATTACCTAGTATTGCCACAATGGCAATAGCTAGGATAATCCCTGGGAAGGCAAACATCGCATCACAGACTCTCATAATAACTGAATCTATAAAACCACCATAGTAACCACCTATTAACCCTAATAGGGAGCCGATTACTGTAGCTACAGATACTGAGAATAAACCTACACTTAGGGATATGCCAGTACCACTGATTATACGGGAGAATAGATCTCTGCCAAATTCATCGGTGCCGAATATATGCTGTGGTGTTGGGGGTTGCATTATTGCTGTGTAGTCGTACTCATTTATGCCATAGGGAGCAATACTCTCTCCTATAAAAGCCAGTACAACTAAAAATAATATAAATATTAAAGCTGCTATTGCAGTTTTCTGTTTTTTGAATTTTCTTTTAAACTCGCTAAAAGGGGTGCTGATTTTTTCATTTACCGCTACGCCAGTATCGGTGCTATTAGCTGCTGCCATTACAGTTCATTCCTCTCTATTAGTTAATTAGCCCAGCTGTATTTCTGGGTTTAGCACTGCGTATAAAATATCTACAACTAGATTAATAACTATAAAGTGCAGTGAGAATATTAAGATTAGGGACTGGATTGCAGGATAGTCACGGTAGTTAACCGATTCTATTAGCAGTGAGCCTAGCCCTGGGAATGCAAATACTGATTCAGTAATAACCGAACCGCCTAGTAGGAACCCAAACTGTAATCCTACAACGGTAATAACAGTAATCATGGAATTTCTAAAAGCATGTTTCCACACTACTACCTTTTCTTTAATACCTTTTGCTCTTGCTGTTCTTATGTAGTCGTCTTTTAGCACTTCGATAATTGCAGAACGGGTAAATCTAGCAATAATCGCTGCTATACTCGCCCCTAGTGTAATTGACGGTAGCACTAGACTTTTAAAGGTGCCATCTACCGAAATTGGAAACCACTTAAGATTAACAGAAAATATCATAATAAGCATAAATCCAATCCAGAAGGAAGGCATGGAAATCCCCGAAACAGCCACCGTCATACCGGTGTAATCCTGCCATTTAGAACGATTTTTCCCTGACCATACACCTATAATAATACCTATAAGTGTACTCCAACCTAGGGACATTAGGGTAAGTTTCGCTGTGTTTGCGTATCTATTAGAAATCTCCTCGCTAACAGGACGCTTAGTTCTAAGTGATGTACCTAAATCCCCCTGTAAAAGCCCTGTAACATACTCTACATACTGGATATGTATAGGCTCATTAAGACCTAATTCTTCTCTTATAATCTCCACATCTTCCAGTGAAGCCTGTGGTCCTGCCACCTGTCTTGCAGGATCTCCAGGTATCATACGCACAAAGAAAAATACGAAGGTAACTACAATAATAATAGTAGGTAGCACCTCGACAATTCTTTTTAAGATATATTTTAACATTCTACCTTCACCTTTCAGCATTATAAAAAAAGGTGGCTTGGCAAGTATATTATATACAGCCAAACCACCATTTTCACTCTTTAATTAAGCCATTTTACCATTTCTTAGGTTAATACAGTTATCTGGGAATAGGCTAACATCAACGATGTTCTTTCCTGTTGCAATTGTTGTTGCATCAGTAGACAGTGCTACTAGTGGGCTGTCTGCCCATACTATATCCTGAGCTTCTGCATAAGCTGCTGCTCTTACTGCTGGATCAGCAGTTTCTAGCGCTTCAAATACCTTTGCATCAAATTCTGGATTTACATAGTAGGAGATGTTGTAGCTGTTTGGAGGTAGGGATTCTTCAGCTAGTAGTGGTCTAATACCCCAGTCAGCATCACCTGTAGATGGTGACCAACCGATGATGTACATTTCTACTTCAGCTTCTGCACCACTGGTGTAGGAATCCTGTACGATTTCGTTAACAACTGCACTTTCTAGTGCTTTAATCTCAACAGTAATTCCCACCTGAGCTAACTGCTGCTGTAAGAACTCTGCCTGCTTTAGGTTAGCTGTTGTGCTGGAACAAAGAATAGATGTTGTAAAACCATCTGGGTAACCAGCTTCTGCTAGTAGGGATTTCGCTTTTTCAATATCGTAAGCATATGGCTCATTGGACTTAAAGAACTGTACCTGTGGCGCAATTACAGACTCTGCTGGAGAACCTAGGCCGTTCTTAACAACTGCTACATAAGCATCCTTATCGATTGCATGGTTAATTGCCTGACGAACATTAACATCGTCAAAAGGCGCCTTCATGTTGTTCATCATTAGGTATCTAACAACTAGACCATCATCAACCTGTACCTGAACATTGGAGTCAGCCTGTAGTAGTGCTACACTTTCGTCTGGAATAGGCCAGATAATGTCAGCATCACCGGACTGTACCATTGCAACTCTTGTTGCAGACTCAGAAACTGGTCTAAATGTAACTGTCTTATAGCCTGCATCTGCATCTACTAGAGCTGTACCACCACTGATTTCTGCATCATAGCCCCACCAGTCTAGGTTAAGAGCGATAGTTGCGCTTTCCCCAGGAATCCACTCAACAAATGTGTACTGACCTGTACCGATTGGATTCTGGGAGATAACATCGTTACCACCATTGGCAATCTGTTCTGGGCTAACAATTAGACATGCTGGGTGAGCAAGTGTATTGATAAAAGCACCAAATGGAGAGCTTAGAGTAACCTTAACTGTATACTCATCTACTACCTCTGTGGACTGTAGTACACCGGATAGTAGTGTAGTTCTCTTAAGACCAAGAGTTTTATCAGCCCAACGGTCAAAGTTAGCCTTTACCGCTTCGGCATTTAGTGGTGTACCATCGCTAAATGTAACACCTTCTCTAATTGAAATTGTATATTCTGTAGCATCTTCATTGCCTTCATAGCCTGTAGCTAGTAGAGGAATAACTGCCATATCTTCGTCAAAACCGAATAGTCCGTCCATCATTAGACGCTGAATACCACCTGAAAGTGTATCACTGGTGTCTAGTGGATCCATTGTAGTAAAGTCTACATTAATAGCTGCTACAATATCATTATCCTGTGAGATGGAAGCACCATCTGCAACCTCAGTAGTTGGAGCTGCACTTGCTGGGGTATCTCCTGTAGAAGCTGCTGTAGAGCTGCTAGGTGTAGATGAGCTACATCCAGTTGCCACAACCATCATAGTTGCTAGTAAGAAAGCACTTAGTTTTTTAAGATTTTTTTTCATGTATAATCCTCCTATAATATATTAGGTAGTCCTTCAGTGACGGAAAATTGTCTGCCAGCGCCACAAAAGACTTGCTTAGTTTACCATGTTAAAGTAATATTGTCAACACTTTACAGTATTATCATTTAATTATTAGCAACATGCACTATTTTGTAAGTTAATTCCAGTATGATTTGCAAGATTGCGATACTAAAATTGCTAAAAAATTGGTAAAAATCTGTATTCCACAGAAAAACTTCTATAAATCCTCTAAAAATAACAATATTTATGGGTATTTATGCAATATTAATATATCAAATTGTCAAAAATAATAAATCTAGCTGTTTTTATAGTGGAATGAGATTTATTTAACTACAATTACATCTGTCCACCGTATGTGGAATTATAAATTGAATTTACAATTCAAACTCTTAAATTAGAACGAATTTTTTCGTTTTGTACTCCCCTGTGCATTAAATTTAATTACATTAAGTAACCTGTAAACCCTGTATTTTACAGGAGTCACCATTCTATTACTAAAATAGTACATTATAAAATGTCCTTGAGCTAACACCTTTACAAAAGCTATTAATTATAGACATATGTATCCACGACAAAGACACTCACTACGAATGCTAGACCCTTTTACTACAGCTATGGCTACCATTAAATAATTATTACTGGAGTTAAAGATGAGTTTTGCTGTCATTTAATAAAGAAATCACTATAACTATCCTTAATTTTATTATGTGTTGTGATAAATTCTTACACTTATTATAACAAATTAAATTCACCATTGACACATCAATTATTAAGTGATATAATTGTCACATAAAGATACAAAAACATCACGCAACAGAGAAAGGAAAGGTTATTATTATGAAAAAGAATTCAAGATTTATCTGGTTACTGGGTTTCTTAGGTTTTATGGGTTTTGGTTATTTCTATGACGGCGATCCCTCTTCGCTTTTTTACTTTAGCTTCTTTGGGTATTTTTCATTTTACTTTATAGGTAAGATTGCTGGGGATATGGCTGATGAAAGGTATATGGACAATAGCAGAAAAGCACTGGTGAAAACCTCTGGTCTACCTATTGTTTCTATATTCATTATCGGTTTTATAGCAGGATTTCCACTTATCACAAAGGATATTATAGTTGCTATGGCTTCTATTACCTTCGCTACTACCCATATAGTTTACAGTATGCTGTTCTGGCACTATGACAGCCATTAAGGAGGGCGCTTTGGAGAATTTTATCTGTAATCTAAAGAAATATCGTCAGCTTGCTAATCTTACTCAAGATGAGCTGGCACAGATAGTAGGGGTTAGACGAGAAACAATAATCCGTCTGGAATCAGCTAAATACAACCCCTCACTAAAACTGGCACTGGACATATCTAAGGCAGTTAACGCATCTATAGAGGAGCTGTTTATATTCCAGTAAAGGCTTAAATACACCTATAAACCAATAAAGAGATATATTCCAATATAGCTGGAATATATCTCTTTTTAACTATTCTATAACTAAAGCCCAGTCGGAATCCTCATCACTAGGATCATCTATCTTTCCATAAGCTCTTTTTCCAATTAGTGTTCTTAGCTCTATTAAGTCCTCAAGGCTATCACTGCCAAACTCTTGATAACAGGTAAGTTCACTACTTTCATTTAAATCTTCGTAGAAATCACAAACCCACACTCTAAAATTATCTAGTATTCCTTCAAATGGAAATTGTGTAATATTCTGAGGTGAGGCTGTTTCCCAGTCATAACCGTCCACTTCCTCCATCTCAAAGGTCAGTGATGTTACATAACAATCATCATCCTTTGACATATAGATATTCTCTTGGATTAGCTGATAGTTCTCTTGATTATATTTTTCTGGATTGTAAGTTTTAAAGTTTTTCATAATGTCCCCATAAATCTATATAATAACTACTTCTGCTTATTTACTAGGTCTTTGTACAGTACATCTACAGAGGTTTCGTAGTCACTATTGTCCACCCCAATTACTATACTTAAATCCTTAGCACCATAGGAGATTAGCTTTACATTTACCCCTACCGAGCCCAGTGCTGTAAATATCTCACCAGCTACACCATCTATCTCAGAGAAGTTTCTCCCCAGTATAGACACCAGTGCCATATCCTCCACCACTGTTAGGGAGGTAATATGGGATAGCTCTCTTAAATCAGAAATAAGGCCTGACATATCGGTAATCATATCACTGGCAATAACAATATTAACACTGTCCACATCGGTGGTTAGCTGTTCTGGATCTATGTAGTATTTTTCTAGTACAATTAGTATGTCCTTCATTACCGACATACGGGAACACTCCATATCACGAACAAGGGTAAAAGCTGTATAACCTCTCTTACCAGCAATACCTTTAATTAGGTAGCTTTCCTCCTGTATGGACTGGCTTACCAGTGTACCTTTTCCCTGTGGGTTGTTGGTATCCATTATTCTAATAGGTATACCAGCACTGCGTACAGGGGAGATGGTTTCCTCATGAAGGACTGACGCACCCATAAAGGATAACTCTCTTAGTTCCTCATAGGAAATCTGATCAATTCTCTTAGGTGAGCCTACAATTCTCGGATCAGCAATAAGCACCCCTGAAACATCTGTCCAGTTTTCGTAGCAATCAGCCTGTAAAGCTCCAGCTACTAAAGCACCTGTAATATCACTGCCTCCACGAGGGAAGGCTTTTACTGTTTTATCTCCGTACGCTCCATAGAACCCTGGAATAACCATTCTATCATACTTTTTATATGCGTTTTGTATTTGCTCGTAGGTTACCTCTCGGTTAAGGCTACCATCATCATTAAATCTTATTAAATCCACAGCATCTACAAAGGTATATCCCAGATAGTCTGCCATCATCATAGCAGTGAAATACTCCCCACAGGTTACAATATAATCCTTAGATATTCTAGGGGTAAACTCCTCCTCTAATATCTCTAACTCTCTAACAATGTCAATACCACTGTTTATCTGCTCTGCCACCTCCATGAAGTTTTTGCAGATTTTGTTATACACATCTACATAATCCTCACGACGGGACAAACAGGAGTAGAGGCTATACAGTAGGTCTGTGGTTTTAATATCTTCGCTGTTTTTCTTGCCCAGTGCAGAGATTACAATAACCTTACGGTCAGAGTTTGCCTCTACAATGGATTTAACTTTTTCAAACTGTCCAGCACTAGCAACACTAGAACCGCCAAACTTAGCAACTATCATTTCCTATTCCCCTTGCTTTTAATCTTTATCTTTTGCTGTGTTTTATATAGCTTTATAATCTATGGGGTATCTTAAACTGTAGTACACTGTCTAAGATACCCCTAATTTAATGCTTTATTAAATGTTCACTAGGTACACAGCCCAAACAGGGCTACTATACCCTAGGATAATCTCATCTTAAAATCATCATAGCCAAATTCCTTAACAGTTTCTATAGTGTTATCGGTTTTTAATAGCATGATTTTAGGCAGTGCCATTCCGTTAAAGGTATTATTCTTTACCATGGAATAGATAGCCATATCCATAAATATTAGTTTACTGCCTATTTCCAGTGACTGATCAAAGGAGTAATCCCCAATAATATCCCCAGCTAAACAGGTAGGCCCTGTTAGGCGATAGGTGTATTTTTTCTCTCCACTTTCCCCACTGCCAAATAGCGGTGGGCGATAAGGCATTTCAATAACATCTGGCATATGGCAGGCAGCAGAAGTATCTAGCACAGCAATTTCCATACCGTTTTCCACTATGTCCAGCACAGTTGTTACCATATAACCACCATAGTAGGCTATTGCCTCCCCTGGCTCTAGGTAAACCTGTACATTATACTTAGCTTTAAAGGTTTTAATAGCCTCTATTAGTGCCACTCGGTCGTAGTCACCTCTTGTTATATGATGTCCACCACCGAAGTTAATCCACTTCATCTGTGGGATAAACTCCCCAAACTGCTGTTCAAATGCTGCCAAAGTAGAGATAAAGTCATCACTATTCTGCTCACATAAAGTGTGAAAATGCAGCCCATCAATACCCTCTAGCAGTTCTGGTTTAAAGTTCTCACGATTAACACCCATGCGAGAGCCTACAGAACAAGGGTCGTAGATGCCACCACCCTGAGTAGAGTGCATAGGGTTTACCCTAATACCGAAACTTTTCCCACTTGCCATAGCCTTTTCACGGTATCTTTCCCACTGGTTAAAGGAATTGTAGATAATGTGATCACAGATGGATAGAATTTCATCCATCTCATGATCTAGGTAGGCAGCAGAAAACACATGGTTTTCCTTGCCCATTTCCTCATAGCCTAGTTTTGCTTCATATAAACCACTGGCTGTACAGCCAGCTAGGTATTTACCGATTAAAGGATATATGCGAAACATAGAGAAGGCCTTCTGTGCCAGCAGAATTTTGCAATCAGCTTTTTCTGCTACCTCAGCTAGTATCTCTAGATTAGCTATTATCTTCTCCTCATCTACCACATAGGCTGGGGTAGATACATTGTATAATTCTTTGTTCATTAGTCCACCAGTGTTGGGTTAAAGTCTTCTTCCCATGGAAGTCCCCATTTATTAAGTGCATCCATAAATGGATCTGGGTTAAATTCTTCAATATTCCATACACCCGGCTTATTCCATGTACCGTTCATTACTAGCATTGCGCCGATCATTGCTGGTACACCTGTTGTGTAGGAAATAGCCTGAGAACCAACCTCTTTGTAACACTCCTGATGATCACAGATATTGTATACATAGTAGGTTTTTTCTACGCCGTCTTTAATACCTTTGTAGATACAACCGATATTTGTTTTACCTACTGTACGAGGGCCTAGAGATGCAGGATCTGGCAGTAGTTCTTTTAAAAACTGGATAGGAACAATCTTTGTACCGTTAAAGTCAATTGGCTCTATTCCTAGCATACCAACATTCTCTAAACACTTCATGTGAGTTAGGTAGCTCTGTCCAAAGGTCATAAAGAATCTAATTCTCTTTAGGCCTGGCATATTTTCGACTAGGCTCTCTAGCTCCTCATGGTATAGTAGGTACATGTCCTTCATACCAACTTCTTTAAAGTTGTATTCTCTCTTAATTTCCATTGGCTGTGTTTCAATCCAGCTACCATTTTCCCAGTATCTACCGTTAGCAGAAACTTCTCTTAGGTTAATCTCTGGGTTAAAGTTTGTAGCAAATGGATAGCCATGGTCACCACCATTACAATCTAGAATGTCGATTGTGTGGATTTCGTCAAAATAATGCTTTAGCGCATATGCAGAGAATACACCTGTTACACCTGGGTCAAAACCACTACCTAGTAGTGCGCAGATACCAGCTTCTTTAAACTTTTCTCTGTATGCCCACTGCCATTTGTACTCAAACTTAGCTGTGTCCAGTGGCTCGTAGTTAGCTGTGTCCACATAGTGAGTTTTTGTAGCTAGGCAAGCGTCCATAATGGATAGATCCTGGTATGGTAGGGCAAGGTTTAGCACTACATCAGGCTTAAAGTCGTTTATAAGCGCAACTAGTTCCTCCACATTATCTGCGTCCACCTGTGCAGTGTGAATTTTAGTTTTTGTTGTTGGTTGTAGGGTTTCTTTTAGGGCGTCGCACTTGGATTTAGTACGGCTGGCAATCATGATTTCCTCAAATACTTCGCTGTTCTGGCAACACTTGTGTACAGAAACACCAGCAACGCCGCCAGCACCGATAATTAAACATTTACCCATAATCTTATTCTCCTTATATTTTAATAATATCTTAACTTATCAAATCAAAACTTTAAAAACATAAAAGTTTTACTAGATTTTTTTCAAAAAATCTCGGTTCTTAGGCAGAGCCTAAGGCGCTTTTCGCAAAAAGCGAAATTCTCTATGGTTGGGAGCATTTTTGAAGGTGAATTTCAAAATAGTCCAGTGGACTGTTTTGAAAGAGGAAACTTTTTGCGATAGAAAAAGTTTTCCTGTATTAAACTCACCCTATTCACTCATCAGAAATAAGTGTATAATCTGCTTTAACTAGAATTTAATAAATCTAGTAAAACTTTAAATTAATTAGTTTTCTTACTACTTCTGTAATTGTAGTAGTATCTCCCTTGTAATCTTACAAGCCAGTGCAGTAGATGCTCCACTTTGGTCGTAATGTGGTGCTAATTCGTTAATATCACAACCGATAATATTAAGTTTATCCAGCTGTAATACTGCCCCCATTAGCTCCTTAAAGGATACCCCACCAGCCTCAGGAGTACCTGTACCCCAGAAACAGGAAGGATCTAGCACATCTAAATCTAAAGTGAAGTATACAGGTTTTCCCTGTAGCTGTGCTACTACTTCCTCAAAGCCCACTAGGTCAAATTTACGCAGATTGGTATGCTTGCTAGCAAACTGAAATTCCTGACGCTCACCACTTCTAATACCAAACTGATGGATACGGCCATCCCCTAAGAAGTTCCATATCTGTTTAATAACACCAGAATGAGTTAGCTCCTCACCCATGTACTCATCTCTTAAATCGGTGTGAGCATCTAGGTGGATTAACTGTAAATCAGGGTATTTCTCGTAGGCAGCTCGTACAGCACCTAGAGTAATCAGATGTTCCCCACCTAGCATAACAGGGATTTTGCCATCTTCTAGCACCTGTTTTGTGTAATCGTAGGTCATATCTAGCATTTTGTAAGCATTGCCAAAAGGTAGCTCAATGTCCCCACCGTCAAAAACAGCCATATCTGTTAGATCTCTGTCACAGTAAGGGGAGTAGGTTTCGATACCGAAACTCTCATTTCTAATTGCAGAAGGGCCAAATCTCGTCCCCGGTCTAAAGGAGGTTGTCCCGTCAAAAGGCACACCGAATAGCACCACATCTGCTTCATTATAGGAGGCTTCACAGCCGATAAATGTTTGGATATTCTTATTCATTTTCTATTAGCATCTCCTCTACATATTTAGGAAGATAGAAAGCCCCTTTGTGTAGGTTTGGGGTGTAGTATCTTGTTTCTATTCCCAGTGCTTTCCAGCTGTCTTTTTGTATATCTGCTACAGGGTGGTATTGCTTTGAAGCAAAGCCAAATAACCAGTGTCCTGAGGGATAGGTTGGGATATGTGCCTGATATACCCTAGCTATAGGGAAGCTGTGGGTTATTCTTTTGTGGGCTCTAGCCATTGCCACTGCATCTTCTTTATAGAAGGGGCTTTCGTGCTGATTTACCATTATGCCCTCATCGGTAAGTGCCTCAAAGCAGTTGCCATAAAATTCCTTGGTAAAGAGCACCTCACCTGGTCCAGAGGGGTCGGTGGAGTCCACTATAATTAAATCATATTTATTCTTAACATGACGGATGAATTTCAGCCCGTCGGCAATGTGGATATTAGCTACAGGATTAGAAAATCCACAAGCTGTTTTAGGCAGATATTCTTTACAGATATCTATTACTCTCTCATCTATCTCCACTAGGTCGATATTTTCTATAGTAGGGTATTTTCCTAGCTCCCTTAAAGCTCCACCGTCACCAGCACCGATAATTAGTACATTTTTAATAGCTGGGTTTACAGCCATTGCCACATGGGTAATCATCTCGTGGTAGATAAATTCGTCCTTTTCTGTAAGCATCATCACCCCATCTAGGGTTAGAAACTTACCAAACTCTGGGCTTTTATAAACAGCTATTCGCTGAAAATCACTTTGTTCACTGTGAAGCTGTGCCTCCACCTTAATGGAAAATCTCACACTGGAGGTGTGGTATTCGCTATACCATAAATCATCCATAATTATGACCCTTCCTTTCTGTAATCTCAGTGTTCTGTGGGTTTATCTCCACCTGTTAAGGGTAGCAGTATCTATTACTGAATCCCACATAGCACCTCTTTGAAAATTACTTTTCAAATTTAAGGTAGGGATAGTAGTATCCTACCTATAATATTTATTTTAGTACATTTAGTCTGCTGGCGTCCATTGTTTCAGGGCCTGTTACCAGACATCCCTTGGATTTAGCATAGTTAATATACTCTATTATTTCCTTTGTTATTCTCTCCCCTGGGGCAAGAATTGGTATTCCTGGTGGATAGCACATTACAAACTCACTACACACTCTACCTGTGCACTGATTAATATCCACACTTTCCTTATCACCATAGAATGCTTCCTGTGGGGACATTACCACCTCTGGAGAGATGTACTCGCTGTCTAGCATACCTGTTTTATCTTTTTTGTAGCGGCGACGGATTTCGTATAGGGCTGAAATTAGCCTTTCGATATTCTTATTCTTATCTCCTACAGAAATATAAGCAAGTATATTACCTAAATCCCCAAATTCAATCTGTATATCATACTCATCACGAAGTAGATCATAAACTTCCTTACCGGCAAGGCCTATATCTAGGGTGTTTACCGATAATTTAGTAGTGTCAAAGTCATAGACACTATCTCCGTTAATAATTTCCTTAGAGTAGGCGTAGTAATCACCGATTTCATTTATCTCAGCTCGAGCATAGTCAGAAAATCTCTTTACCTTCTCAAAAATCTCCACACCTCTTAAAGCTAGGTTTCTTCTGCTAATATCAAGGCTGGACATAAATAGGTAGCTACCACTGGTAGTTTGTGTTAGATTAATTATCTGTCGCACATAGTGTGGGTTCATGCCCTTACCACAAAGCAGTATTGAGCTTTGGGTTAAAGATCCTCCGGACTTGTGCATACTTACACTTGCCATATCGGCACCTGCTGCCATTGCAGATATAGGCATATCCTTACCAAAGTAGAAATGTGTTCCGTGGGCTTCGTCCACTATAACCTTTACCCCATTATCATGGGCTATATCCACTATGGATTTAAGGTCGGAACATATACCGTAATAGGTTGGATTATTTACTAGAATTGCCTTTGCCTCTGGATTTTCCTCTATGGCTTTCTTTACATCTTCTACCCTCATGCCCAAAGCTATGCCTAGTCGCATATTAGTTTGTGGATTAACATATACAGGTATACCACCACAAACAACTAGGGCGTTAATAACACTTTGGTGGACATTTCTCGGTAGAATTAGCTTATCCCCTCTAGTAATAGTGGAAAAAATCATAGCCTGTACTGAAGAAGTTGTTCCCCCTACCATAAAAAAGGCATGGGCAGCGCCGAAAGCCTCAGCAGCTAGCTCCTCTGCTTCCTTAATAACCGAGGTGGGATGACATAGGTTGTCCAGACATTTCATAGAGTTTACATCTACGCTCATGCACTGCTCCCCTAGAAATTCTGTTAATTCTGGGTTGCCTTTACCTCTTTTGTGGCCTGGCACATCAAAGGGAACTGTTTTATTATTTTTTAGCTCTACTAAGGCTTCATAGATAGGAGCTTTATTCTGATCTGCCACTATCTGTCACCTCCGTAGTAAACATTTGTACCGCTAAATATCTCTATCATCTCCTGACGAATAGCACTGGTTATATCCAGTCTTGTCTTAGGAGGGATTTCGTATACATCGGCGTTAAATAGATAGTTTTGTAGTACAATGTCCTTAATTAACATCTTGGTGTGGAAGATGTTGGACTGGTACACATTAACATCAATGGAATCGTATTTGTCTAGGGTTGTTTTATCTATATAATTTTGAATGGAGGCTACATCATGGTCAAGGAATATCTTCTTACCTGTGATATCTCGGGTAAATCCTCTTACACGATAGTCCATAGTAATAATATCAGAGTCAAAATTACCTATTAGAAAATCCAGTGTGGACAGAGGGGTAATCTCCCCACAGGTTGCCACATCTATATCCACTCTAAAGGTGGCAATAGATGTTTCTGGATGGTATTCTGGATAGGTGTGTACTGTAACATGGCTTTTATCTAGATGGGCTACAACAGTTTCACCACTACGGTATTTTGCCATGGTTTCCTCTGCAATAAGCAGGGTTACCGAAGCTCCCTGTGGCTCGTAGTCCTGTTTGGATATATTAAGCACTGTAGCGCCGATCATCTCGGTAAGCTTGGTTAATATATCGGTTAAACGCTCAGAATTATACTGCTCGTTAATATATTTAATATAATCACGCTGTTCTCTAGCAGTCTTGGCATAACAGATGTCATAAATGTTAAAGCTAAGAGATTTCGTCAGATTATTAAATCCATATAGTTTTAGTTTGTCCGCCATATTCGCAGTCCTCCAAAATAAAAAAAGGTATATCGCATACACGATACACCCTTGAAAATCGGTTTAAAAATCACAGTGGCATAATACCACCTCAGAGTCTATATAGCAAGAAATACTTTTACTACTCTTTCTCTTTATTGACCTTTTTACAAGTGTGTACCCAAGTACACTTCGGGCGAATGAACCCAACAGGCAATTAAGTTGCCAGCTTATAAAATCATGCTTATAACATAATCAATAATGCTCTCCAATAAGCAGTTACAGATAATCTGTAACAAAAACCGATAATAGAATAGATAGTAAAATCTCACTATTTCTTTTACAAATTAGTAAGCTAGGTTTACCAGTTGATAACCTTATTACTCACTCCCATTAATTTTAATATAAGTAAGGGGTTTTGTCAAGAAAAATAATATAAATTCATAGTTAATATAGCTATAGCCTTAGGGCTTAATTCATACTCTTAAATAGATCTATTAGCTCTATAATAAAATACCACAGATTTAATGCTAATAAACAGGAGGTAATTGTAATTAATACTAGATAAAATACATTCATAGCTTTGCTGGTATTTTCTCTTTTAGTTAAAACTAAACTAATTAACATCATAATAAAAAGAGGCATAAATCCAAGCCATGGAACTAGTACAACAAACAGTAGTGACAACATGTCAAAAACTCTTTTTCTTCTAAGGGGATCTTTAATCCAGCTGTCTTTAGTATTTTTTTCCATAAT
>CAYJEQ010000060.1:0-16596 GCA_964369235.1 uncultured Oscillospiraceae bacterium
ATTAACCCCTTTTCTAGCCTAATAATGGCTTATATCTATGTTATCTGTTATTTATAGTTTAGTCTAGCCACCCACCCCTAATCCGAACCAGTTTTATGATGGCATATAGGCTTACTATCTATGTCAAAGCCTATTGTAAGGCGAAAGCATTACTGCAAGGCTTTTCCTTAATACTAATCCTATCTGCTAATCATAAAATCTGCGACCTAAACACCAAGCATATTTGCTTGTAGCTAGGCAGACGACGACGGCATACTCTCGTCTGGCTAGGAGGATAACAACGCTAGAAGTGAATATGCCCAGTGTTTAGGCTGGTTCGGATTAAGGTGTGGGTGGCTAGTGAAAAAAAATTTCCCATCTATCTATTATACCTTAAAAATATGATAAAAGTAAATGAGTTTATAAATTACTAATAGGGTGAATATGATTAGCTACTGGTAAAAAAGCAAATAAGGTACTTTATCAAATACATGGGTAAAATTTTATGAGGTACCTTCCCTAACCGACGGCTTGAGAAGGTACCTCAACTAATATAAATCATTTCCACTGGGTTGGGATTATTTATTAGTGAATAGTGTAGGAGTGGCTACGCCACATTATTAAAATAGAATATGGTCGATTTTCACCTTAACTTTTCATTTTTCACTATTTTACCCTATGGGTAAAATATAAATAATCATTACTAAAATATATCACAAATCAATTACACTTCAAACTATTTATACCACATTCCCCTGTAGCCCCTCCATAGGTAGCTCACTGGACAGTGGGGAGATGTCCCCAGCAATGATTTTATCTTTGTACACATATAGGTTTAACCAGACTACCAAGCTAGTATCTGGGTAATTTTCAAGGTTGTAGCTGTATTTCTTTACCCTTTCCCCTAGATAGTCCTCTAAATCTAACCCTTGACTGGTTTGCAGTGCCATATAGTCTAGCCATTGCTGATCTGGCTCCTGTGGAATAATAATCTCCTTAATCTGAATAGGCTCCTCCTCTACCTGCCAACCTAGTGCAGTAATTACAGCTAGTCGCTGCTGATTGTCCTCTACCTTAGGCAGTTCTAATTCACTGGACTGATTAACGGAAATAATTGGCTTACTATTGCCAGTAACCAAATTCATTACCAACCCACCAGTAGTTAAACCTAGAAGGGTAACCAGTAGTAGTGCTGATACTTTTTTTAGGGAGAATTTATAGGATAATGCAATCATAATAGTCTTAATTCCTTTCTTGAAGTTTGTGATTTCCCCTGTGGGTATTACCAAGTGTCACAGTAGTCCCATAGGGATAAGTTTATCCACCTGTCATTACCAAATATATATGTAGATAATTTCAAAAAAATACAAACTATCTAATATCCAGAAAAAGTATAAACTATTTATATTTTATTAAATATTTACAGGTACAATAAGCCCTAAAAACTCATAAATTCTACGACATTTTACACAAAAGCCATAGCCAGTTAAAGAATTCCCCAAAAAAACTAGACATTTATTAATAAATATAGTATCATAGTTATGTAATTTAGGCGATATGCGTTATATTGTTTAAAAATTTTCCCGAAAGAGGCTATAGTCATGGAATTATCAAAAAGACAACAAGAAATAGTTAATATCATAAAAGAAAAAGGCCCAGTAACAGCCGACGAAATAGCAGAGCACTTTTCATTATCCAAGGCTACCCTAAGGCCTGATTTTTCCCTGCTTACCTATACGGGTATTATCTCAGCAAAGCCTAGAGTGGGATATTTCTACAATGAGGAAATAGGCATAGGGGATCAGCTATCTAAGTTACTAAGTAGCTTTGAGGTATCTGATTGGATGGGATCTCCTACAGTGGTACTATCCTCTATCTCGGTATACGACGCAATAATTGAGCTATTTAAGCTGGATATAGGCAGTTTATTTATCTGTGATAACAATGGTTATCTTGAGGGTATAATCTCCCGTAAGGATTTACTTCGTGTGGCAATTGGTCAGAACGATCTACAGACTATGCCACTGTCCATGATTATGACAAGAATGCCTAATATAGTAACAGTTGAGCCTGGGGATCTACTTCTTGAGGGTGCTCAGAAAATGGAAAGCCATAAAATCGACTCCCTACCAGTAGTAGAAAAAACCGAAATAGCTGGTAAAGAAGTATTTAAAGTGGTAGGTAGAATAACCAAAACCACAGTGGTAAAAGCCTTTGTTAAGGTAGCAAAATAATAATAGTAACAGGTGATTTTCTATAATTTGAAAATCACCTGTATTTTTATGTTCTGTATTAATTGTTTGGGAGAGATGGCAACACCCTTGAGAGACAGGAGAAGCACACAGGTTTGCCCCTACATAACAACTGCTGAAATAGCATAAAAGGCTTATTTACCAAATGTTGGGGTGAAATTATATATAAGCCTATCCCCTAGCCTTTAACACCTACAGAATTTCACACCAACTATTGACAAAGAGTCGTAAATTTTACAAGCAAATGCAAAAAAACTCCACCATTACAGTGGAGTTTTTCTTATAGTAGACTACTTTATCTGAGCAGTTTCAATCCTTACCTTAGCTTTTTTAGCCTTGGCTTTAGCTGCCGAAACAGCTTCTGGGCTTTCTGCTTTTGCAATCACTTCATTAGCTTTTTCTAGGGAGCGCTTTGCTCTTTCCACATCAATGTCCCCAGCCCACTCAAAGGTAGTTACCAGCACAGTGGTAACATCTTTACCAACTCTGATAAATCCTTCGGTAGCAACGCCGTAGCGTGGCCCATTTTCTGTGTTAATCTTAACCCCACCTGCTTTAATAGCAGATACATGGCCAGCGTGTCCCTTTAGTATGCCCCTGTCCCCTTCGGTGGTGCGTAGGATAATACCTTCTACCATTTCGTCAAGGATCGGGCCTTCAGGTGTAACCACCTGTAGTTGAAATAAACTAGCCACAGCTTATTCCCCCTTTTTCGCTTTTTCTACCGCCTCTTCAATAGTACCAACGAACAGGAATGCAGACTCAGGTAGATTATCATGTTTACCATCGATAATTTCCTTAAAGCCTCTGATTGTTTCCTTAATAGGTACATACTTACCTGCCATACCTGTAAACTGTTCTGCAACAGAGAAAGGTTGTGATAGGAAACGCTGGATTTTTCTCGCTCTGGATACAGTTAGCTTATCTTCATCAGAAAGCTCATCCATACCTAGGATAGCGATAATATCCTGTAGCTCGTTGTAACGCTGTAGAATTGACTGAACAGCTCTAGCTACTTCGTAATGTTCCTCACCAACTATGTCAGGTGTTAGAATTGTAGATGTTGAATCTAGTGGATCAACCGCTGGATAGATACCTAGGGAAGCAATCTGTCTGGACAGTACAGTCTTTGCATCTAGATGAGCAAAGGTTGTAGCTGGCGCTGGGTCAGTAAGGTCATCTGCAGGTACATAAACAGCCTGTACAGATGTGATAGAACCCTTCTTAGTAGAGGTAATTCTCTCCTGTAGAGCACCCATTTCTGTAGCAAGTGTAGGCTGATAACCTACGGCAGATGGCATACGACCTAGTAGCGCTGATACCTCAGAACCTGCCTGGGTAAAGCGGAAGATATTATCGATAAATAGAAGTACATCCTGTCCTTCTTGATCTCTAAAGTACTCAGCCATAGTAAGTCCAGATAGACCTACTCTCATTCTAGCTCCTGGTGGCTCATTCATCTGTCCATAAACTAGGGCAGTTTTGTTAATAACGCCGGACTCCTGCATTTCCATGTATAGGTCATTACCCTCACGAGTTCTCTCACCTACACCAGCAAATACTGATAGACCACCATGCTCTTGAGCGATATTTCTGATAAGCTCCATAATAAGTACAGTCTTACCAACACCGGCACCACCGAATAGACCGATCTTACCACCCTTAACATAAGGAGCGATAAGGTCAACTACCTTGATACCTGTTTCTAGAATTTCTGTTGTGGACTCCTGCTCCTCAAAGCTAGGTGCCTCACGGTGGATAGGCCAGTATTCTTCTGCTTCTGGTGCAGGCTTGTTATCAACAGCCTCACCTAGCAGATTAAATATTCTACCTAGAGTACAGTTACCTACTGGAACCTTAATAGCTGAACCAGTATCCACTGCCTTTGTTCCTCTAACAAGGCCATCGGTAGAGCTCATAGCAACACAGCGAACTACATCGTCACCGATATGCTGTGCAACTTCGACAACTAGTCTAGCGCCGTTTAGCTCTATTTCGATAGCATTAAGGAGATTAGGTAGTTTGCCTGGAGCAAACTGTATATCTAGTACAGGCCCTACTACGGTCTGGACTGCACCAATATTTTGTTCATTCATCTGCATTTCTCCTTACTAAATTAATCCATTATATTTTAGTTAGAAATCCCACTAAATTAGGATAGTGCATTAGCACCACCAACGATTTCGGTGATTTCCTGTGTAATTGAAGCCTGTCTTGCTCTGTTAAATTTAAGGTTAAGGTCGTCGATAATCGCACCTGCATTATCACTGGCAGCTTCCATGGCTGTTCTTCTTGCACCCTGCTCAGAAGCATAGGATTCAGTAACTGCACCATAGATAATACCACCGATATACTGAGGCACGATAGTAGCAAATACAAACTCTGGCGAAGGGTCAAAGTCGGTGTTTACATACTGTACAGCCCCTGTTTCTGTTTCATCAAAACGCAGAGGTAGTAGCTTTCTGTGGTGTGGCTCTTGGGTAAGAACCGATACAAATTTTGTATAAACAACCACTAGCTCATCGATCTTTCCTGATTGAAATAGCTGTGTTACCAAATCAGCAAGCTCATAGGTTTCCCCCAGTCCCATATCTTCCACTGTTGGGAAGTCGGTATTTACCACTTCAAATCCTCTTTTTGAGAAGAACTCTCCGCTTTTTTTACCTACTGGGATAATAACTGAGTTTTCCTTAGTCGCCAGAGTTAGAGTGTGTTTTAATACATTGGAGTTATACCCCGCTGCCAAACCTCTATCACCGGCAATTACAATATAGCCCACCTTGTTAACGGGACGCTCCTGTGTGTAAATCGAGGAGAATTCTCGGTTGGTAACTGCTATTTCCACCATAGTATTATACAGTGTTTCAAAGAATGGGCGGGCTTTTTCCACCCTTTCCTTAGCCTTTCTTAATTTAGAGGAAGCTACTAGCTCCATGGCTTTGGTGATCTGCATGGTATTTTCGACACTTTTTATTCTGCGTCGTATATCCTTCATGCCTGCTCCTGCCATATAAAGTCCCCCTTCCTTAAGTGTTATTTACTAACAGAGAATTTCTCTTTGTATTCTGTAATAGCTTTTTTGATTGTATCAGAGATTTCCTGTGGAAGTTCCTTTGTATCCACAATTGTCTGGTAAACCTGTGGATAAGCATTGCCAATATAAGCGATAACTTCTTCTTCAAATCTCTTAACATCTGCCACTGGAATATCAGACAGCATATTGTTTACTACTGCATAGATAGATACTACCTGATGCTGTACAGGCATTGGCTCTGCCTGATTCTGCTTTAGAATTTCTACCACACGCTCACCCTGTGCAAGTCTTGCCTTGGTATCTGCATCTAGGTCAGAACCAAACTGGGAGAATGCCTGTAGCTCTTTGTACTGGGAGTAGATAAGCTTTAAGCTACCAGAAACCTTCTTAATAGCCTTAATCTGAGCAGAACCACCAACTCGAGATACGGAGATACCAGGGTTAACCGCTGGTCTTACACCGGAGTTAAATAGCTCGGACTCTAGGAATATCTGTCCATCAGTAATAGAGATAACATTAGTAGGGATGTAAGCAGCTACATCTCCTGCCTGTGTTTCGATAATAGGAAGAGCAGTAATAGAACCGCCTCCGTACTCGTCGGATAGCTTTGCAGCACGCTCTAGCAGTCTGGAATGGATGTAGAATACATCACCAGGGTATGCTTCACGGCCTGGCGGACGCTTTAGTAGTAGGGACATAGCACGGTAAGCAACCGCATGTTTAGATAGATCATCATATACAATAAGAACATCTTTGCCCTGTAGCATAAAGTACTCAGCCATAGAAACACCTGCATATGGTGCAATGTACTGTAGTGGAGCAAGCTCACTAGCTGTAGCAGATACTACGATGGAATATTCCATAGCTCCTTCTTTTTCTAGGGTGTCAACGATTCTTGCAACTGTGGATCTCTTCTGTCCAATAGCTACATAGATACAGATTACACCTTGACCTTTCTGGTTAATGATGGTATCTGTTGCAATTGTAGTTTTACCTGTTTGTCTATCGCCGATAATAAGCTCACGCTGGCCTCTACCAATTGGAATCATAGAGTCAATAGCCTTGATACCTGTCTGTAGTGGCTGATGTACTGATTTTCTTGCGATAATACCCTGTGCTGGGCACTCGATAGGTCTAAACTCATTAGTTTCAATAGCGCCTCTGCCGTCGATAGCTTGACCTAGGGAGTTTACAACTCTACCTAGCATCTGATCTCCAACAGGAACGGACACGATTCTACCGGTACGCTTTACTGTGTCGCCTTCTTTGATGTTCTCATCACTACCTAGCATAACAGCACCAACGCTTTCAGCGTCAAGGTTAAGAGCCATAGCGTAAACTTCGCCTGGGAACTCTAGTAGCTCACCAGCCATACATTTATCTAGTCCATGTACTCGTGCGATACCGTCACCAATCTGAACAACCCTGCCCACATCACTAAGCTCGATTTTATTGTGATAGTTTTTTATCTGGTCCTTAATAATTCCGCTAATTTCTTCGGGACGCAACTGCATGGTTTCACCAACTTTCTCATAGCATTTTTATCATCATAAAGTTTTATGGTTAGCTTAAAGATTTACACCCATTAACACTCACTAAACTCAGACAATAAAAACACCCAATTTTTAATTATGCATTAACTGCTTGAAGCTGTGCTCTTAATTTTGCCAGTCTAGATACTACAGATGCATCGGTTTGTTCGTCATCCATCTTAAGTACCACACCACCCATTATCGAGCTGTCCACTGTGTTGGACATAACTACAGTTTTACCTGTAATCTCTTCTAGCTTGGTTTTTAACCTTGTAAATAACTCCTTAGATAGTGGGATAGCTGTTACTGCCTCCACCTCTTTGATATTATTCTTCTGGTTATATAGTTTTACAAATTCTTTTACCATTAGAGGATAATCTGATATACGGCCCTTCTCGGTAAGAAGTCTTATAAAGTTAAGGCTGTACTGGGATAATTTATCCCCAAAGATATTGGTAATTAGCTGATCTTTTTCGATTTTGGTAACCACCGGTGTAGACAATATCTCAAACAAATCTTTATTGTCCTCAAATATTGTACCCAGAGATTTTACCTCACTGCAAATATCCTCTAAATTACCTTCTTCTACCGATACCTCAAAAAGTGATAGGGCGTATCTCTGTGCAACTAATCCATCCATTACACTTCACCTACACCATCTATAAAACTAGAAATTAGCGCTTCGTGATCCTTAGCGTTAATATCCTTCTCAACGATTTTACTAGCAATAGTAACCGCCATGTCGGATATCTCGTCCTTAATCTCGTTAATCGCTTTTTTCTTCTCTCTGATTATCTCTTCTTCAGCTTTGGAAAGCATAGCTTGTGACTTAGCTTGGGCTTCATCTATAATCTGGTCAGCCCTTACCTGTGCACGCTTTTGAGCATCGCCTACTATAGCAGCAGCTTCACTCTTAGCACCTTTTAGGCTTTCTTCGTAGTCAGCCTTTAGGCTCTCTGCCATCTGATTTGCTTTATCAGCTTCATCATATATTCCCTGAACTTCTTCTTCTCTTGCATCAATAACAGCCTTAACCTTCTCAAAGAAGAATTTCTTCATAAGTAAGAAAAGTATAAGTGTATTACCTAGCATAAATATAATAGTCCAGTCTATATTTAGAAATGGCATAAATTCCATATTAAAAGTCCCCCTTTCTTATACCTCGTATACTGTAATTAGAGGTTCTTTTATTATAGTAAGCCGATTAGTGGGTTAGCGTATAGTAGAATCATAGCAACTACTAGACCGTAGATACCTGTGGACTCTGCTACCGCACAACCTAGTAGCATTGTTCTTGTGATTAGGGACTGAGCTTCTGGCTGTTTGCTTACAGCTTCTGTACCTTTACCTGCTGCGTAACCCTGACCGATACCAGGTCCGATACCTGCGATCATTGCTAGACCTGCACCGATTGCTGATGCACCTAAAATTATTGCTCTTTCCATTGTTATTTCCTCCTTAGAAATAATTATTTTTTTAATAGTTTATATGGAAATATTATTCCATAGCTCCGGATACGAATGCCATTGTAAGCATCGAGAAGATAAACGCCTGTAATGCTGCTGTGAAAATGTCAAAATAAATTGACAGGAAGGCTGGTAGACCTAGCTGTAAAATAGGAATAGTTAGTCCACCGAATACCATAGATGTTAGCCCAGCCAGTGCAGAATACAGTAGAGAGGTAATAATCATACCTGCAGCTATATTACCGAAATGACGGAAGCTAAGAGAAACTGGGTTTGCTAGTTCGCTTACAATGTTTAGTGGGAGTATCACAGGAATTGGCTCTGCAAATCCCTTTAGGTAGCCTGATAGTTTCTTAGATTTAATACCATTGTACTGAACCATAAAGAATGTTACTAACGCCCAGCCTAAAGTGGTGTTGTAATCCCCAGTCATCGGTCTTAAACCAAACATACTAGATAAGCTTCCTAGGAATGAGAAGGTAAACAGTGTACCTATGTAAGGTGCAAATGCTTCTCTGCCTTTACCCATGGTCTCCTCTACTAGATTATATAGACCTTTAACTATGGCTTCTGCAACAACCTGTCTACCTTTAGGAACCTTTTGTAGATTATTAGTCATGTAGAAGCAACCAGCCATAATTACAGCCATAATAATCCATGCATTTGTGACTGTTTCGGTCACAGGTATACCTAAAATGGTAAACATGACCTTTGGACCATCCATTATCCCACCTCCTTTCCGAAAAATGTCTTAAAATATATTGCCATTTTAGGGAAGAATAATGGTATTACCACCCCAAATGGATTTATAAAACCAGCAAAGGAGCTGATTGTTATAACTAAAGCTGTTAGAATGTATCTTTTAGCATATTGTTTTGTCATATAGTTTGCCATCTCTTTTTGGTCATCAATTTGAACTGCCTGTTCTACTGATAAGCCGATAAGATAGAAGTTAGCAAGCGAGTATAAGCAGCCTATAACTATACCTATTATAAAGGTGTAGTCTAGCTGCTGTAGAAAGTAGCAGATTATTATAGTTATAAGTGATAGTGGCACCATAGCTTTTGCTATGATTTTAAGTTCTTCTATAACCACATCGTGAGGAGTATTAATAATTAAATCATACCTTTCTATCTATAGATTGCATTTGTAAGTGGTAAAGTGTAATGATAGCTTATAACATCTCATCTTTTTCACTTTCCTCAGCACGCTTTACAGCATAGTTATAAAACTTAATAGCTGAGGTAAATCCTGAGGCTACACCTAGCAGTATACCTATTACTACTATAATATCTGGCAGTCCAAACTTATCTCGTAGGAACACAGCTAGTAGGGTAAGTAATATAATAGGTGTAATTATGGAAAATCCAAACTGAGATATAAAGGAAAGCTCTCTAATAATCTTATATGTAGGTTCTCTTTTAGGCAAAGTAGTTTACTCCTTATGGATAATCAGCCAAAATGGCTATACTAAAGGCTTTTATACCTATTATATAGTAACAGCCAGATAGGTTATAGTAACTTTCGTACAAATATTATTATATCACTAGGCTAAAAGTTTTGCAATACTTACTTTCCAATTCGTCACTGTAATTTATAGTTAAATTACCCAATAATGGGATTTGTTTTAATTGGAAAGTACAATGTTTATGTAAAATACAAAAATTATTCATTAAATATATGAAATTGGCATAAGTTTAGCTATTAATTTAACAATACTTACCTTAATATATTTGCAAAATTGCAATTTGCCAAATATTAAATTGCAAAACACAACCTGTGTAAAGTATATATATATATAAATGCAGTTCCCTTTCTCCTGTAAATATTGTGACTTAACAGGGATTTAATATGGTTTTTATCAACATTTTTCTAAATTTATGTATATAAATGGCATTTAATTCTAATAAATGGCAATTTCATATGCTTAATGCACAATTACAGCCTATATGTTTATTTAAAACCTAGCATTATTCATAATTTCTTAAAACCTTGACTTTATTGGGCAATTTGCATATTTTTTTGATTGTTAGTTAGATTTATATGTGCACTTTTCTTTCCAATTCGGTTTCATCGATGTATTTTTACCTAAAATATGTAAATTATATCCATTAAAAGCCAAAAAAAATATTTGACACAGCCCTATGTGATGAATATAATTGCTTAAAGTCAGCAATAATAACAGGGAGAAATTTCCACCTCCTGTTATCAGTCAATCTACTATCTAGGATTGCTGAAAAAAATGGAGAAAGCTTTCAAAGGTTAAATCCTTCAAAAGATTGCTAACTTCTTCTCCAACAAAATTGAAAGGCAAGGTCACAAAATGAACCATCTAAGAAATTATCTTAACAAGATGGTTACTCTGCTAAAAACTAAATCTAAAGAAAGCTATCTAATCGGCTGGGTATCAGCTCTAGTAACAGTGGTAGTAATAGGGGCTTATATTGGAAACTCTGGTGTTTACCATGCAGAAGCTATTAACCTATCAGCACTAACCATTACTGAGGAAGCTATACCACTAAGCGCTAGCTTAGAGTTAGAAGATAGCCATAATCGTTCCACCCTACATCTAGGTATAAGTAGGGACTTTTTAGTTACTGTTGAAGTTGATAACAGTTTTTACTCCCTAAATGTAACAGGGGGAACTGTTTCTGACATAGTACAGCAGCTAGAGATCCACATAGGAGAAGATGATATCATTACCCCCTCTATGGAGGAAAATCTTTCTAGGGATCTAGAAATCAAAATAAGCAGAGTAACCTACCAAGACAAAACAGTCACAGAAGAAATTCCATTTACTACAGAATATCGAGACACCTCGGTACTGAGAAATGGCAAACAGCGTGTTATCCACGAAGGTGTAAATGGTACACTAGAATCTACCTATCAGCTAAAATTCGTTGATGGGGTAGAGGTGGAAAGTACACTACTAACCCAAACTACCACTAAAGAGCCTGTTGAGCAGGTAATTATAGTAGGTAAGGAGGGTACACCAATATCTGATTTAGACTTTGGCTATACCCTTGATGAGAACGGAGTTCCTACCCAGTATAAAGAAGTCCTAACAAATCAGGTGGCAACAGCCTACAATGCTGGTAAAAGAGCATGGGGTGCCAGTGGCATGGAGCTATTCTATGGCTATGTAGCTACTAGAGCTGACCAGATTCCTTACGGTACAAAGATGTATATTACCTCAGCTGACAATTCCTTTGTATATGGCTATGCAATAGCAGCCGATACAGGTATTGGGCTAATGGAAAATATAATAGATGTAGATTTATACTACGAAACCTTCCTAGAAAGCTGTTTAAACGGCAGACAAAATGTTAATATCTATATTCTTGATTAATAATATAAAGGGGTTGCTTCAAATGGAGCAACCTCTTTTGTTATACTATAATAGGTTCTATATTAATTGTTAGGGTAAACTTCTGTTGTGGTGAACCTATCATAAATCTATCCACCACAACCCCATAGCTAATAGCATTATATTATATATTGTATACCCAGTGAAAAATCTGCATATTTACACCTATCATATACCTATTATAGCCACAATATAAAAAGAGGATTTTTATGAAATATTAAGGTAAGTTTATAGGAGTTGCACCCTAACAATTGATATAAAACCTAAAAAAGGTGAAGGATTTAGAAATAATCTTCTATATCCTTCACCTTTATTTACCTATAAGTCATCTGCCCTTAGGGTGATAGTAGCCGAACCCTAGTTACCAGCTATACCTTCCATATGAGCATTGTAGAGAAACTCACTACAACGCCAGTATTCATCGGTTTGTCTAAAGACACCATCGACTGACACTATAGGGTTATTTATATCATTTGGCATAATGAACTCCACTACACCTACCTTACCATCATTCATACGAACTTTCTGCCCTATAAATAGTGCTGGCATCTTTATTACAAATAGATTGGTAATAGTATTATCTATTCCTGTAAATCTACCACTGGCAAAATCACTAAGTATATCAAGTGGATTAACAGAATCTTTATAACAACGCTTGGACACCATTGCATCATATATATCCGACACAGCAGTAATCCTAGCAAACAGTGAAATCTCCTCACCTTTAAGTCCATCTGGGTAACCACTGCCATCGGTTTTCTCATGGTGATGACGGGCAGCCAGCTTTATATCATCACTAAACATCTCATTTTGACTGAGCATTTCATAGGAGTGTTCTGGATGTTTCTTTGCCTCTTCCATCTCCTGATCTGTTAGCTTTCTTGGTGCGTTTAAAATTTCCTCGTCTATTTTAGTTTTTCCCACATCATGAACTAGCCCAGCTGTTATAAGTTTTGCCACCTCAGCCTCACCTAACCCAATCCACTTCCCTATCATACCATTTAGTATGGATACATTAACTATATGCTTCTCTAGATACTCATCTATCGGTCTTGGCGCGTTTACACATTTTAATATGTCCTCAGACTCACCTGCCATTATCTTCTGGGTAAGCTGATTATTAAGCTCCTTTACCTGTAAATGATCCACCATGCCATCTGTCGCTATACTATCTAGCATAGCTTCTACACCATTTTTAATATCAGTGTAGCCTGACTTTTCCTCTAAGGTAGTATACATTGCCTTACGGAGAATTTCTGGATTGTTTTGTTGAATATAATTATATGTACTGGCTGAAACCATTATCTGGCCTTCACCACTGGTAAATTTCTTAAGACGATCTATCTTGTGTTGGCTGATTATATCTCCCTTTCTAGCAAGGACTACCTTAAGATTTTGATTGTAGATGTCATCATAAACTTCCATATTATGAAAAAGACTATCTACATCAAGTGGGATGTAGTTTTTTAAATCCGTTGATTTCATATCATCCTGTACCTTTCTCTTAAATCTTAATTTCCTTCTAAAAATTTGCACCCATATTCTGCTGATATGGGATTCTCTCCCTGTACCCTAACTATCTGACAGTTCAGTAGGGTGTTAATACTGCTTTCATTTATATGTAGTGTTATTACCGTCCCAACAGGGAAGGTAGCTGGTGCTGTGGAAAATAGTAACCCTGACTTACTTATGTTTTTTACAATTACACCTAAAGGCTTATTTAGCTTAATCTCCTGATTTTTACAAATTAGGCTTTCCACTGTGCCTGCACAGGTTAAATCAAACCTTTGTTGCTTTCTATTATTAGTTTCTTCTATATTATACAGTGCCAGTCCCACTCCTTCTAGAAGGTTAAATCTCCTTCTAGTACCATTGGCACTGATAACCATGCCACCACCAAAAAGCTCTACTAAAACTTTAGGATGCTCTCTGAGAGCATTGCCTGCAACTGTAGGCAGATATATAGTATTCGTACTGCGATCGTGGGTAGATACCATGGTATCTATAATTACTTCACTGGTGTTATTATCCTTAATAACAGCTCTCATTCCCTCATAACTTACAAGATTATAATTACTTACTGCCATATAAAATCCCACTCCTTTCCAGTCATAGTAGGAAAACTCCCCTAGACTATTTGTTTTATATAAATATACTTATTTGCATTATACTGAGTTTATAGGATAAATTATACCATGAAGGAGAAAGATTGTCACTAATTAAACATTAGAATTTTAACATAAATAGTTCGTATAAATGGTAATCTATGATAATTTATATTAATAAAATCCACCCTACCTCATAAGTAATTATATCCCATAATAAGGTTACAACAGGAAACAAATCCTATAATAAGGGTAGTTCTTGTACAATCTATCTGTAGTAGGGATAAGGTAATGATTAAATTTGTATAAAAAAACGGTGTAAATTCCCTTGACTAAAGGCTTTAACCTATGTTATACTTGTTGTACCTCTAAAAGGGTTATTTTTTTATGTCCAAAAACAAAATGAGTCCCCATTACCGAGGGAGGCAAACAAAATCCGACTACAGGAGGTGCCGAAATGAGGGTAAAAATCACATTGTCCTGCACAGAGTGCAAACAGCGTAATTACAACACCATGAAGAACAAGAAGAACGATCCTGACAGACTGGAAATGAACAAGTATTGCAGATTCTGTAGGAAACACACAGCTCACAAGGAAACAAAGTAGTAGAAAGGCGGTAAGCGAATATGGCAAATGTAAACGAAGGCAAACGCCCTGGTTTTGGCCGCTTTCTTAGCGATGTTAAAGGTGAACTGAAAAAAGTAGTTTGGCCATCAAAAAAGCAGGTAGCAAATAATACTGTAGTTGTTATGGTAGTTGTTGCTATCGCAGGATTGGCTATCGGTGGATTTGATTATATCTTATCCATGCTAGTAAGCTTGCTCTTTAGCGCTTAATCAAGCCATAGGAGGTTTTATAAGCTATGACTGAAACTGCTAAGTGGTATGTCATCCACACATACTCAGGGTATGAGAACAAGGTGGCATCCGGAATTAAAAATGCGGTGGAAAACCGTAAACTCCATGACCTATTTGTTGAGATTAAGGTCCCAACAGAAACCGTTATTGAGTACAACAAAGACAACAAAAAACGCGAAGTGGAACGCAAATTATTCCCAGGTTATGTACTAGTCAAGATGATTATGACTGACGATTCATGGTATGTTGTAAGAAACATCCGTGGAGTAACAGGCTTCGTGGGCCCTGGCTCAAAACCTGTTGCACTAACAGAAGAAGAAGTAACACGCCTTGGTGTTGAAACCAAGAGCACTGTTGAGGTAAACTTTACTGTTGGTGATTCTGTTCAGATAATCTCCGGTTCTCTTGACGGGTTTATCGGTGTGGTTGACGCACTGGAACTGGATAAGAGTATTGTTCGCGTGACCGTATCCATGATGGGTAAGGATGTTCCCGTAGAACTCGACCTTGATAAGGTCAAAACACTGGACTAAAACTTTTAAGAGGTAGGCTAAAATTTAGCCTTGTAAGATAGATTAAGCAGAAGTAGTGTTTAATCTGTGGGAGGAACAGAAAAACTGTTCCGAAATTTACCACTATATGGAGGTGCATTTATAATGGCTCAGAAGGTTTCTGGCTACATCAAGCTTCAAATCCCTGCCGGTAAGGCAACACCTGCGCCACCTGTTGGACCTGCACTAGGTCAGCACGGCGTAAACATTATGGCGTTCACAAAAGAATTTAACGAGCGCACAAAGAACGATATTGGTCTAATCATCCCTGTTGTTATCACAGTATATGCAGACCGTTCTTTCTCATTTATCACTAAGACTCCACCAGCAGCTGTTCTAATTAAGAAAGCAATCGGCATCGAAAGCGGTTCCGGCGTTCCTAATAAGACAAAAGTTGGTAAGATTACTAGGGAGCAAGTTCAGAAGATCGCTGAAACTAAGATGCCCGATCTTAACGCTGCAAACATCGATACCGCTATGAGCATGATCTGCGGTACAGCTCGCAGCATGGGTATCGAAGTAGTAGACTAAGGCTCCCCGGGTGGGAGGAAAAATCCGTTATATACCACAGGAGGAGAAATTACAAATGAAACACGGTAAGAAATATGTAGATAGCGCAAAGCTAGTGGATAGCACTAAGCAGTATGACGCTAATGAAGCTCTAGGCCTATGCGTACAGACAGCTAAGGCTAAGTTTGACGAAACAGTAGAAATCCATGTAAGACTAGGTGTAGATTCCCGTCACGCTGACCAGCAGGTTAGAGGTGCGGTAGTTCTACCAAACGGTACAGGTAAATCTGTAAGAGTACTTGTATTCTGTAAACCAGAAAACGAAGCAGCAGCTAAAGAAGCTGGCGCAGAATTCGTTGGCTCTGACGAGCTAATCGCTAAGATCCAGAATGAGAACTGGATGGAGTTTGATGTAGTAATCGCTTCTCCAGACATGATGGGTACAGTTGGTCGTCTAGCTAGAATTCTTGGCCCTCGTGGTCTAATGCCTAGCCCAAAAGCTGGTACTGTAACTCCTGATATCGCTAGAGCGGTAACAGAAGCTAAGGCTGGTAAGATTGAGTACCGTCTAGACAAGACAAACATCATCCACTGCCCAATTGGTAAAGTTTCCTTTGGTGCTGAAAAGCTACAGGAAAACTTTGATACACTAATGGCTGCAATTGTTAAGGCTAAGCCTGCTGCAGCTAAGGGTCAGTATGTTAAGTCCTGTGTAGTAGCTACTACAATGGGTCCTGGTGTTAAAATCAACCCATCAAGATTTGTATCTGCATAATCAGATAATAAATTACAAAGACTACAACGAATTATTCGTTGTAGTCTTTTTTGGTTTTGTAAATTTAGATTTTATATCAGTTATTACGGTATATCACTTGTACTATATTAGAAATAGGCTCTTTGTCAATAGTTGGGGTAGACGATAAAAAAGAATATGAGTAGGTG
>CAYJEQ010000061.1:0-16383 GCA_964369235.1 uncultured Oscillospiraceae bacterium
AATACCCTTATAGGGTTAGTGCAAGCCACCCGTTGTCACGGGTGGTCTTGACTATGATGGATTAAATACCTATTCACCAAAGTAAGGGAAAATACAATAAACTTACATTTTCCACAAGGGAACTGGAGCACGGATATAACAAAAGTACCATCTATTAAAATATAGATACCGTTTATATAAAATCCTTGTAATAAGCTAAAGGATTTAATATAATAAGTAGTAGAAGAATCTGTAAAAAGTAAGGATTGAGGTTATAATAATGGAATATATTAAACAAACTGTAGAGATGAAGTATCAAAAGGAGCTAGAGGCACTAGCTTCAGTAGATACCCATGTAAAACCAATGAACTGGAAACTATCCCCTAAGGCAGTAAGAACATTTATCCTAGGCAGTAAGAAGGCTATTTCCTATAATGGGGAAGATGTGGTAATTAAGAAGAAATATTTCGGTAACGATAGCCTTGTAGAAAGATGTATAGTAACTCTAGCTACCAATCGTGGACTAATGTTAGTAGGTGAGCCAGGAACAGCAAAAACTATGTTGTCAGAGCTACTATCAGCAGCTATTAGTGGCTGTAGTACCAATACGGTACAGGGATCAGCAGGTACTACTGAGGATATGATTAAATATAGCTTTAACTATGCTTTACTACTGGAAAAAGGCCCAGTAAAGGAAACCTTAGTACCAGCACCTTTATATATTGGTATGAGCAAAGGTATTATTACAAGATTTGAGGAAATTACTAGAACCCCAGCAGAGATACAGGATAGCCTTATTTCGGTACTGTCAGACAAGGTGCTAAATATCCCTGAATTAGAGGAAGATAATATACTTTTTGCAAATGCTGGATTTAATATTATCGCTACAGCCAATACAAGGGATAAGGGTGTTAACGAGATGAGTAGTGCCCTAAAGCGTCGTTTTAACTTTGAGACAGTTGCCCCAGTAAATAATATTAAGCTAGAAACTCAGATTATCATGAATCAGGTAGAAGAACTAGCCAAGGAAAATCTAATAGAGATGGAGCCAAAGGAAGATATTGCACAACTTATCGCTACTATCTATCATGAACTGAGAACAGGTGTATCAGAAAATGGGGAAAAGATAAACAAACCTTCCAATGTAATGAGTACAGCAGAGGCAGTATCGGTGTATTATCAGACAATGATTTCTGCCTATTACTATGAAGATGGCAATATTAGTTTAGATGAACTGGTTTCCAATCTAGCCAGTGCCACAGCAAAAGAAAATGAGGAAGATTTGGTTTGCCTAAAAAATTACTTTAACACCATAGTAAAAAATAAAGGAGCAAACGAGGAAAATATATGGACAAAACTATTTCAAAAGAAGAACTTATTAAAATAATGCCTTTTTCCTATGAGGATCAGCTATTGTATTTTCCTATTAGGCACCACAGCCCTGTTTGCTCGGTAAAGCTATTACAGGTTATTAAGGAGTATCAGCCACAGTGCATATTAATAGAAGGGCCAGAAAACGCCAATCACATAGTAGAACATCTGGCAAGCCCTGAAACCACCTTTCCAGTGGCACTTTACTACACCTATAAGGACAGTAAGAAAGAGCTTAGTGAAGGTGAGGAAAAGGAAAGCTATAGCTGTTATTACCCAATGCTAGAATATTCCCCTGAACAGGTAGCTATAAAAACAGCAGTGGAGCAGGAAATACCAGTGGAATTTATTGATCTGCCCTTTGGTAGGCGACTACTTAGTACAGACAAGAATACAGGGGTACGAAAAAGACAGGATAAAAATAATTACAGTGATGATTATCTAATATCAGGAACTAAGATTGCTACTGCACTTTGTGAGGCTACGGGGTTTTCTAACTTTGATAGTTTTTGGGAAAGTCACTTTGAGGTAAATGGTTTATCCCTTACTCCACAGCAGTTTGTAGAACAGTTTAATGCCTATACATACCTACTGCGAAAAGGCTCCACTACAGAGGAATTAATAGCTGATAGCACTATAATCAGAGAGCAGTTTATGAGGGAGAAGATACAGGAGAAACAATCACAGTATAGTAAGATTTTAATTATTACTGGGGGATTTCACACCTATGGACTAATGCACCCAGAGGAAACAGCCCCCCTTACATATAATAAAACAAAACCAGAGGACGAAAGCATCTATATAATGCCCTATTCCATGGAGGAAACAGATGCTTTAAACGGTTATGCCAGTGGGATGATCTCCCCAGGGTTTTATGATATGGTGTGGCAGTGCATAAAAGAAGGCGCCGAGAAACCCTATGAGGAAACAGTACTTAATCTTATCCTTAAAACAGGTAAAAAAGCCAGAGGGAAGAAAATTCTCATAACCATGTCCGACGAAGCTGCAGCTTTTAATATTGCACAGGGTTTAGCAAATCTTAGAAACAAAGAACAAGCAGGTAAATACGAGTGTTTAGATGGGGTGCTGTCTTCCTTTATTAAAGGGGATTTAAACCCAGCAACTCAGCTGCCAATGGACATATTACAGGAGTATTTTACAGGTAATGCCATAGGTAATATTCCAAAAAATTCCCCAACACCGCCCATAGTTACCGACTTTATGGAAAAAGCAAAAAAATACCGTCTAAAGATAGATCAAAGCATTAGAAAAGAGCTGGTATTAAGTATATTCTCGAAGGAAAATCACCGAGATATAAGTAGGTTTTTTCATACCCTTAGTTTTTTAGGGACGGATTTTTGTAGTCAGAAACGAGGTAGCAACCTTAAAGATGATAAGGATAGAAATATAATTAGAGAAACATGGGAGTATCGCCTAAGTCCCATGGTTATTACTAGACTTATTGAAAATTCGGTAAATGGTGGCACAGTAGCTATGGCAGCCTACCATCTACTTGCAAATAAGATAAAGGACTGTAATAACTCCAGCCAATCAGCAAAACTACTTATTGACTGTTTTCTAATGGGTATCTCTGATAAATTAGAGCTGCTGCTAACTAAAACCATAGACACTATTACAATCGATGATGACTTTTTCTCATTAGGGGAAACACTATACCACCTAGTACACCTTTATAGATTAAAGGAGTTTTATGGTGAGGTAGATAAACTGGATTATAAGAAGTTAATAGAGCTGTGTTTTAGAAAAACTCTCACTACCTTAGAACTGTATAAAAACTGTAGTGAAGACAGCGAAAACCAAGCCCTTAAAACCATAAAGCTACTTTTTGATATATCTTCTAAGGAGGAGTTTTCCCACCTTAAAGGGGAAATAGAGGAAACTTTTAAAGAGCTACTATATGGGGACCCAATTAATCCAGCCATACTAGGAGCAATAAGTGGTATATTATATGGCATAGGACAGCTAGAGCCAAAAAGTTTAATAGGAAGTTTTAATTCCTATTTAGTGGATAGTTCTATGGCTGTAAAAGGTGCAAAATTCCTTTCAGGGGTATTTTACACAGCTAGAGATATAATATTTGTAGGAGAGGAGTTTTTAGACTCTATAAATACTATGATAACCTCCCTAGACAGTGAGGATTTTATTAGGGTACTGCCTGACTTTAAGCTGACATTTAGTTATTTTACCCCCAGCGAAATAGACCGAATAGCAAGAAAAGTGGCAGGGCTTTTAGATATTAAGGAACATCTACTGGACAAAGAAGGCATTTCAGAAGAAATCCTAAATTACGGAAAACTGCTAAATGACTACTTAGTAGAAAGTTTAAGGGAGGTGGAATAATGGATAATCAGTTAAATGTTAACCGATGGAGATTAATACTAGGGAAAAATTCTCAGGAAAATCTAAACTTTAGTGAGGAATCCTACTACGACATTGAGAATAGCCTTGATTATCTATATTCTATGGATCCCACCGATAGGGGAGCAGGTTTAGGGGGGAGTAATCTAACTGCTGTTAACTGGATTAACAAGGTGAGAAAACTTTTCCCACAGGAAACTGTAGAGAAGATAGAAAAACACGCTATAGAGCATTTTAACCTAACAGAACTTCTCTGCGATAAGAAAACCCTAGAAAAGATGGAACCTAACACCACACTGCTTAAAAATATCCTAACCTTTAAACATCTTATGAATAAAGAGGTAGTGGACATAGCAAATAAAATTGTAAAAAAGGTAGTAGAGGAAATATCCAAAGACCTAGAACAAGAGGTGCGAAAGTCTGTACTAGGTAAGGTTAATCGCAATGAGAGAAGTAATATAAAGATATACCGAAATTTCGATATTAAAAAAACCATTAGAGCTAATCTAAAAAACTACGACATTAACCGTAAAAAGCTAATTATCGATAGGGTACATTTTAATAGTAATATTAAAAGACATAATACCTACCGAGTGGTAATTGTAGTAGATGAAAGTGGCTCAATGATGGACTCGGTAATACATAGTGCAGTAATGGCAGGTATTTTTGCTAAACTTCCTATGTTAGATGTTAAGCTAGTTATATTTGATACAAATGTAGTGGATTTAAGTGGTTATGTAGATGACCCAGTAGAAACATTAATGAAGGTACAGTTAGGAGGAGGCACCGACATAGGAAAAGCTCTAACCTATGCCTCTAGCCTAGTAGAAAACCCCAGCAAAACCATTATGGTGCTAGTATCCGACCTGTATGAAGGTGGAGATGTAAGGGTGATGTACACAGCAATAAAAAATCAGATAGATTCCGGCACAAAATTTGTAGCACTAACAGCCTTAGACTTTGATGCACAACCAAATTTTGACCGAAATGTGGCAAAGAACATAGCTAATCTAGGTGGCCATGTAGGAGCAATGACACCGGACAAACTAGCAGATTTCATAGGCGGGATAATAAGATAAGTGCAAAACTTTAGCGTACAAAACTACTGCAAGTAGTTTTGTATGCTAACTGTCCAGTTTTGCATCTTATCGTTACCAATAAAAGTGCAAAACATTAAGTTGCAATGTCACAGCATGTGATATTACGGTTTAACTGTCCCGTTTTGCATTTATCGACTATCAATAATTAAGTGTAAAGCATTAAATCTTACTACCACAGCATGTGATATTACGACTTAACTGACATTGTTTTGCAACTTATGGACTATCAATAGTAGAAAGGAGTGATCTAAATTATAAACTTTAATAAATATGATGAGGAATACCTAATACTACTTACTAATAAGGGAATAGTAAAGCGTTCTTACAAAGACCTAGAAGGGCTTAAAATAGAGATTAAAGAAGAGCATGAGGGTGTTATAGGTAGTTATGAGGATGTTGTAGTAACCCTTAAAGAAAATCTAGCAGATAGCAAATGCAGTTGCCCATCACGAAGTATCTGTAAGCATATTATAACCACTGTACTATATCTACAGCAAAATAGTGGTGGCGATAAGGTAGAAGAAACCACCGCTACTGCCCCAGTAGAGAATAAAGAAGAAGTAGTAAATGCTGTTGATGTTAATAATACAGCAGAGCCAGAGATAGCTTTAACCGATCCACAGGAGATATTAGCCCTAGATAATGCTCCACTTATAAAGATAATAGGAGCTTCCTCCCTTAAAAAATTAATGGCAGATACCCAGTTTAAAAGACTACCTAAAATAAATGAAGGTAAGTTTATTACTGTAGAGCTAGAAGAGGGCTACAAAGTAAAACTTCTTACCCCTATAGAGGACAGTATCTGTTCCTGTAAAAGTAGTGAAATCTGCAAACATAAAGCACAGGCAATACTATACTATAAAGCATATAAGGATAGCTTAGATATTAATACTGATAACAAAACAGTAAGCGCAGTAATTAATTATAAGGCTGTGGAGGAGTTTTCCTATAGAATAGAGGAGGAGATTAGCCATATTCTAGCAGTGGGGCTATCGAGAATTTCCCACTCCCAGATAGAGCACCTAGAGAAACTATCACTATCCAGTCACAATGCAGGACTGGCACGACATGAGAATATATTTAGAGAACTATCGGCTATGCTACAGGGGTATTTTTTAAGAGATGTGCATTTCTCAGAAAGCTTATTTCTAAAAAAACTTTGCCAGTGCTATTTTCTAGCTAGAAAGTTAAGGGAAGACAGGGAAAACATCTCAAAATATATGGGTGTGTTTAGAGAAGAATACATCGATAGTAAGGATTTAACCCTAATCCCTCTAGGGGATAGATATATAGAAACAGACAGTGGTTATGCAGGTAATGGCTACTACTTCCTTGAGGAAGAAAGTGGACAGGTTTACAGCTATTCAGACCTTAGACCTACCTTTTACGACAAAGGCACAAGAGGAGGATATAACCAACAAGGGCCTATATGGAACTTAGACTGTAGCATTGCCACAGTAATGGACTATAAACTTACCCTAAGAAATCCAAAAATCAGCAGTGATAGGAGAATATCTACCTCTAACCAGATTGTAGGGGAGCTAGGGGACAAGCTAAGTGAGGGTTTACCGATAAGCTCTGATAATATTACCTATGACTACAGAACTCTAATTACCTTAAAAGATCAGTGTGAAAATGATAAGGTTGCTATTATTATGGCTGAGAGGGTAGAGGGCTATGGCATAGATAAGATTAAGGGGGTATTTGTCCTAACTATTACCGATATTAATGGTTATCCCATAGATATTCAGCTAAAGGATACCAAAGCCAATGAAAAGGTTATTAGAATACTATCAGCCTTTGGGCAAGAGCCTGTGAATGATACTATCTTTATTGGGATAGTTTACCCAGAATCAGGTAGGCTAAAGATGGCACCTATAGAGTATTACAGTAACTTTACACCTGTGGACAAACCACAAAATTAGAGAAGGGAATAGTCATATATATGAAAAATCTAATATTTGAGGTGGAAACACTGGCTATAAATCTATTTCAGCGTGGTTTTTTGGCAACTGATAATAGCCTATTAGCAGAGCTTGATACTATGGAAGAAAGCTGTAATAGATATAATCTAACAGAACTGTCAAGGCAGTTAGGAAACCTTTCTAAAAGCCTAAAAGGTCAGGGAGATAAAACCTACTGCTTACTAACAGTGATAAAAAGCATAGATATACTAAAGAAAAAGATAGGTTATGATCAGCTAGGAGGGTATTAGAGTACCGACTATTTATAAATAATGCTTACTGAATAACTGTGTGATAAGCACACAGTTATCAATCGCCACAATATTGTGGCGATTTAACCTCAAAACAAGGGTGTTTTGAGGTTAACATGGGAGATTTTCAGCCTGACTGAAACTGGAGCATAGCTCCAATTTCAGAGTGCAAAGTTTTTATAATAATAGATTAAAAACTTTGCACTTCTAAACACCCAAAAACATATCAAATAAACCTATAAGTATGTTTTGGGTTGTTCAGCAGACTTTAAATAAGTACCATCTAGCAAAATCCTATAGACATAAAGAATAGTTTACTATAAAATCACATTAGACAGTAGCTCACAAAGATAAGGACGAAAATAGCCTAAAGGCTTAGAGGACTATTACCCACAATAAATTAATGAAAGAGGTCACTTATGAGAGAGAGAAAGCTTAGTAGCACAGGTAGCATTAATGTTGATACTTTAAAACTTAAACTACAGCATAGTGGAGTTTCCCCAGCAAATATTAATATAATCATAGATGCAGCACAAACTGCTGATTACAGCAGTGCATTAGCTAAACTAGATAATGTAAAAAAAGAGACCCAGAGAGTATCCTCCTACTACATACTAGAACTTAAGAATAACTTTGTAAGAAGTGGGAATTTCCAGTTTTTATATAAAGCTGTAAAGAACCTTATAGGTGAGCAGGAAGTTATAGATAGAATGACAGGCTATGGTTCTATTAGTGATAGTTTACTAGAACAGCTAGATGTAGCTGATGCTATTAATGTATGCCTTAAACAGCTTAACTGGTACGGTATAAGAAATATATCCCTAGAAACAGAAAGTGCCATTAAATACCTACTTGACCTTGATACAGAGGAAGCGGTTAGCCTACTATCCAGTGTATTTTCCAATGGCAGTATGTCCTATCACACAATAATTAGTTTAATAACAATCTACACTAATCGCCTAGATGTAGCATCTAAGTTTGACTTTACAGGTAAGATACATGAGTATTTGAGAATGTATGCTGATTTAAGTGGTGCAAATGCTAGAAAGATAATAGAAGGATTTGACTATAAAACTCAGGTTGCAACAATGGCAGAGGTAGGTATACTTCATAAAATGGTACACAGCAAAAAAGATGGTATCGGTAGTGTACTAGGTATGGTGTGCCTGACTTATTTTGATAAAAGTGAGTTTATCGCAAAATTTGCAGGTATCTGCCTACCTAATATGGATCAGATTGTAAGTGGAGGTTTATGTTTATCTTTTAAAGAAAATATCTTTAATCTGTTAAATATTGATGGAGATGCCTTTACTGAATTTGTAAGGACTATTAAGGATAAAGAGAGATTTTTAATCCAATCTAATAGTGAGTTTATTAAGAGATTTGCAGAGGATACTACCCTAGACCCAAACTGTATAATAACCCATGTAGCTATGAGAAAAAATCTAGATGTATATATGGATTTTATCACTCAGAATACTGATATGAGCACAGTTGCCATTGCTCCAAGGGATAAAACAGTAGATCTGCTCAGACATCTAACGGTGGTTAATGAACTGTACATAGGGCTATTTGGGGAAAATGAAACTTCTAAGAGAATTGTATTCCTACATAAGCTAGTTACTGCCTACTACACTATAGATATAGATGTTATAGAACAGCTTACAGAGTATAATGTTAATGATGAAACTATAATGTCGCTACTTACAGCCTTTGCCAATGGGGATTTTATTAGTGATTTTAGCAAAGCACAGCTATCAGGGAAGCCTTTTAGAAAACTAGAGGCTGTACTTAAAGTCTTTAAAGGCAGAACTACTCTTATAGATAAACTGCTTGTAAATTATAAAGACCGAGAGATTAACATTAGATTTTTAATAGTGTTAATTTTAGGAGATAATCTAGACAGCTACCTAGATGCATTTTTAAAGATTAACGAAAGCTCTAAATCCATTCAAACTGCTGTAGCTAAGGTTTATCGAGATAACCCTAGCCTAGTAGAAGCAGAACTTGTTAAGCTTAAGGATAAGAAACTTGCAGTGAGAAAGTCAGCTTTTAACCTACTGAAAAGTGCTTATGGATCTAAGTATAATCAGCAGATTGAGGAAGCTATGAATGTAGAGGAAAACGAAAAACTAAAGCTAGAGATGGAGTCCCATCTAAACACAATGGACGATGTGGACGAGAATAATATTAGTATTAGCAAAATCCTAGAAACTCTAATTAAAAATCGTAGAAAAGTGGATTTTGTCTATAAAGATATGCCACAGGTACATGATATAGAGGGTAATATAGTAGAGGAAGACCATCTAATATGTAGCCTAATAGCCTATGCAAATGAGCCTATAGCAGGGGTATCTACCATAGGCAGAATACTTGCTCGTAAACTAGATGCCAATGACTTTGCTAAATTTGCACAGCAGGCATATTATAACTTTATGGATGATGGTGCAGAGGCTAAGAAAAAATGGGTGCTATATTTTGCCTCTATTCACGGTGGATTTGATATGGTAGAAATACTAAAATCCCAGATTGCTAAATGGGCAGAAAATTCTCGTGGTGCCATAGCTGGTGAAGCCACCAAAGCCCTAGCACTAAACCCAGCACCACTGGCACTACTGACAGTGGACGCAATGAGCAGAAAATATAAGTTTAAGCAGGTTAAAAATGCAGCTATAGATGCAATGGAGTTTGCAGCAAATCAGCTTAAAATAACTAAAGAAGAGCTTTCTGATAGAATTGTACCAAATCTAGGTTTTGATGAGTCTATGAAGATTAACTTTAACTATGGTAGCAGATCCTTTGATGTGTACCTAAACACAGCTTTAGAGCTTGAGGTATATGATGATAAGGGCAAGAAGATTAAGACTATACCAGCAGTAGGTAAAACCGATGATCAGGAAATAGCTACAGCTTCACTTAAGGAGTTTAAAGAGCTTAAAAAACAGCTTAAAGCCACTGTTACCACCCAAAGAGATAGACTGGATATGGCACTAGCTGATGGTAGAAAGTGGACAAAGGAAGCCTATGAAAACCTATTTGTAAAAAATCCTATTATGCACCAATTTGCCATTGGTTTAGTATGGGGGATTTACAGTGAGGGTAAACTACAGAAAACCTTTAGATATATGGAAGATGGTAGCTTTAATAGTGCAGAGGAAGATGAAATATACCTAGAGGACAATATGATTATAGGTGTAGTACATCCACTAGAGCTAGGTAAAGAGCTACTGGATAGTTGGAAAGAACAGCTATCTGACTATGAGATAGTACAACCTGTACTACAGCTAGAAAGAGCAATCTATAGTAAGAAAGAAGATGAGCTAAAGGGGAGAGAAGCAACAGAACTTGCAGGGAAGATTATAAGCCCAGCAACACTGTCTAATAAACTTCTTGCAGCTGGCTTTGTTCGTGGTGAGATATTAGATGCTGGATTCTTCTATACCTTTGTTAAGGTTAATAATGATCTAGGTATTTGTGGAGAACTGGTATTCTCTGGTACAAGTGTAGGTTATTACGAAGATGGCCCAGCAGTTACTAAAGAAATCAGATTCTATGACATAGAGCATATGTCACTAGGTGACTGGGGCAGAAAGGCTGAACACTATATGAATATAGCTGATGTAGATGATAAATTTTACAGTGAGATATTTTCAGCAGTAGCAAAGGCAACAGCAACCAGCACCGAAACAGATCCAGAATGGCGTGTAGCAGGAAACTAGTATAAATAATCTCTCTTTAGGAGATTATTTATAAGTGAATACACCCAATTACATTTGCTAGTGAAAAAAGTAATAGTGAATAGTGTTGGTATTTTGCCTTAGCAAAATAAATTTTATATGTAAAATCTGAGATTTTTACCTAAGGGCGAACAGATAGGCACCCCAACATTTGCTATAGAGCCAAAATATAAACAACCCACCAACCGTAAATCAAAGACTTATGGTTGGTGGGTTTCTGTATTATATTCTTAATTTACATTATCTACTGCTATAATCTTCCTCTATCATCTCTGCCCATTCTTCTTCAATTACACCTGTTTCTCGGTAGGCAGTAATAACTGAGCTGACCACATCAAAGTTCAGTGACACACCTCTACTGTCAGCAGTAAAATTTACAGAGCGATTTGCCTTGATTCCCATTGATGACCCCTGTGAGATACTATCAATATTTGCCCCAAGGAATAAAAATTCCCAGCCCAGCTCCTGTTTTTGGCTAATAAGATTTTTAATTTTATTGTAATCAAACTCACAACTGGCATTTTCCATGCCATCAGTAGTAATTACAAAAAGCACCTTGCTAGGACGGTGATCTTCCTTTAGAGAATTATGTGCTGAGGAGATTTTAAGGATGGTTTTGCCTATGGCGTCCAGAAGTGCTGTAGTGCCTCGGACAAAATACTGGCTATCATCTAGTTTTTTAACAGAGTTTAGGCTACTGCGATCATGTAATAACTCATATTCATCATCAAAAAGCACAGTGGTAATAATTCCTTCACCTTCTTGTTTTGTCTGCTTTGTAATAAGTGAGTTAAAGCCTCCAATAGTATCTGACTCAAGGCCTGACATAGAACCACTTCGGTCTAGTATAAATGCGATTTCGGTAATGTTATTTTTCATAATAATGTTCCCCTTTATATTTTATGATATAAGGATAACATTATCTTATAAGCAAGTGGTCGCTTTACAAGGGACATTAACCACACAGCTATAAACAGTCCTGTCCAAAGGCATCCAGTGCCTCATTAAGCTCCATAATACTATAAATACCATTTACTATAAAATACTCCACAATTAAATCAAATTTACTGCTGTGGCTTAGAGTATAGCCTGCTGTAGCCAGTAAATCCAGTGTATCGTCAAGGGAAAGCTCTAATGCTATAGAAAATGCAATGGTTGTTTTCTTGCTAGGTTGATAATTTTTGTCACTGCGTATTTTAGAGAAAAGTTTTCGGTCGATATTAGCTTTTTTATAAACCTCTACATCACCTTTACCACTTATATCAATAAGTTTAAGTAGACGCTTACTAAAACTATCCTGTAGATTATCCATAATAGAGTTAATACTTAGCCTTTTAACTGGGGTGGGGGTGTAAGCTATTTTTTCTATGGACAGTTCTTCGTCACAGACTGATAATTCACAGTCCATATTCATAGGAGAGACAAAAGATACTTGAGAGTTATTGTCTATATAATACTCAAGTAAATATTCATTAATACTTCCTATTAAAGTATCATTTATCATTAGAGATACCACCTTTGTTTTATAATCTAATTATATTAGATATAATCATATTAAAAAATCCTATAAATTGCAAGTTTTCAAAAGATACATAGAAATAAACTACAGGCTATGATATAATAAACACAGCCTAAACACTGGTTATATTTAGAAAGGGGTGAGGGCGTGATAATTAGTGCCAGTAAGCGATGTGATATACCATCATATTTTGGACAGTGGTTTATAAATCGACTAAGAGAAGGTTATGTGCTAATCCAAAACCCCTATAATCCTAATAGGGTAAGCAGAGCTAGTCTTACTAGAGAAGCAGTGGATATTATAGTTTTTTGGACGAAAAACCCCATACCATTTCTTAAATATCTAGATGAGATTGACACTATGGGTTATCCTTACTATTTTCAGTTTACGCTAACCCCCTATGGTAAAGAAACTGAGAAAAATCTTCCTGATAAAGAGAGATTAATAGAGGTGTTTTTAAACTTATCGGCTAGGCTGGGGAAAAACCGAATAATCTGGAGATATGATCCAATTATAATAGATGATGTATATACAATAGAGTATCACAGAGAAAGGTTTACCTATATGGCAGAAAGGCTGAGAGGCAGTACAAATAGGTGTATAATTAGCTTTGTTGATAATTACAAAAGTGTATCAAGGCGAATGGGTAAGGATATTACAGCAAATATGGTGCCCTCTAATGTGTATGCTATTAGTAAGATTTTTAGTGAGATTGCTAGAGATAATAATATAAAGATATACACCTGTGCCGAAGGTCATAATCTACAGGAGTATAATATAAATCATGGTGCCTGTATTGATAAAGAAATTATAGAGAGTATACTAGGAACCAAGGTGCAAACAATTATTGATAAAAATCAGCGTAGTCAGTGTTTATGTGTAGAAAGTATAGATATAGGTGGTTACAATAGCTGTAATAATGGCTGTAATTACTGCTATGCACTAACTAGCGAAGAAACAGCAAGAGAGAATATTAAAAGCCATGATCCAAACTCCCCCATACTAATAGGGAGTATAGAAGATGGAGTAATAATAAGTAACAGAGATAATAAAAGCATAGTAATAGATCAGCTTTCTCTGTTTTAAATAGTAGGGCGAAGTGATATAAGGAGGTAAGAATTTAGGTATGAAGATTAAAGAAGAATACAAATGTGCATTACTGCTGTCAATGGATTTGCTAGGTGGTAAATGGAAGATGAGAATATTATGGCATATTCTAAATGGAGAAAATCGTTTTTCTCTACTACAAAAAGGGATACCGGACATAACCCATAAAATGCTAATAACACAGCTTAAGGAGTTAGAGGAAAGTGGACTGCTAATAAGAACAGTTATTGAAGAAAAGCCACTAAAGGTCAAATACCATCTATCAGAAGAGTATGAGAATTTAATCCCAATAGTGGAAGGCTTTTGTACTTTTTCAAAAGAGTATGCAAGTCGTAATGGTATAGTGCTTAGCGAATAAATAATAGGTACAAAAAAGTACCTTATTTTCTTTTGTTTTTACTGGTGATATAATAAGAAAAAACAACAACCAACAAGTTAAACAAAAGGAGAAAGTTAATTATGAGTTATCCAAGAGCATTTTCCCACATTGGTCTATCAGTGCCAAATCTAGAGGAAGCATTAAAATTTTACAAAGAGGTAATGGGATGGTATGTAGTTATGGAACCATCTACAATTAAAGAGGAAAATACTTCAGCTATCGGTATTATGTGTGAAGAAGTATTTGGCAAAGGACATGGTGATTTTAAAATTGCCCATATGGTAACATCTGATAGCATAGGAATTGAGCTATTTGAGTTTGTAGACAATAACAAAGAAAGACAGGAGTTTTCCTTTAAAAACACAGGATTATTCCACTTCTCTGTACAGGATCCTGACATTGAAGGACTAATCGAAAAGATTAAAAAGCATGGTGGTAAACAGCGTATGCCAATTAAGGAATACTACCCAAATGAAAAGCCATATAAAATGTGCTATGTGGAAGATCCATTTGGAATTGTGTTTGAAATATACACTCACAGCTATGAAGTTACCTATTCCAAAGTCGCATACTAATAGCTAAATAAAACTAAACTACTTTTACTTACTATATAAAACGGATATCTTAGGGTATCCGTTTTTTGTATTTTAGTTATATAGCAAATGTTGGGGTACTGTCACTCGCTGACAGAAATTTATCCTAACAGTTAATATATAACCTGTATTTTATACATTAAACTTTAATAATATTTATGTGAAATTCCTTACAAGACCTGTTAGGTAATAATTTAGTAAAAGCGAACTGAAACTATTGTACAGTTTTAATATGGTGTTGTGATTTCTTTTTGTTATATATTTCTCTTTTAAAATAATAAGGCAAAATATTATAAAAAAATTCGTAAAAGTAATTGCTTTTTTACTAAAAAAATGGCAAAATAGATGTAGTGTGTATTGATAAAAGTAAAAAATAATCTATAATGTCAATATGCAAAACAGAAGTAAATGATATTTAGGAGGCAGAAATGAGTCATCAGTTAGTAGTAGTAATTGACTTTGGTGGTCAATACAATCAGCTTATCGCACGAAGAGTTCGTGAATGTAATGTGTACTGTGAGGTGCTACCTTATTCCACTTCTCTGGAAAAAATTAAAGAGCTTAACCCTATTGGGATTATCTTTACAGGCGGTCCAAACAGCGTTTACGAGGAAACTTCCCCTAAGGTAGATCCAAAGATTTTTGATCTAGGAATACCTGTACTAGGGTTATGTTATGGTTGTCAGCTAATGGCACACAGCCTAGGCGGAGTAGTAAAAACTGCACCGGTAGGAGAGTTTGGCAAAACAGAAACATTCTACAATACAAAGTCCCCGTTATTTACAGGTTTAGAAGAAACAGATATCTGTTGGATGAGCCATGTAGACTATGTGGAAACAGTGCCATCAGGCTTTGAAATAACTGCTCATACTAATGACTGTCCATGTGCATCTATGGCTAATGTAGAGAAAAAATTATACGGTATACAGTTCCATCCAGAGGTTAATCACACTAATAATGGTACTAAGATGCTACATAATTTCCTATACAATGTATGTGATGCAAAAGGCGATTGGACCATGGCAGATTATGCTAAAACAGCAGTAGAGACCGTTCGCAAACAGGTGGGTGATGGTAAGGTTTTGCTAGCACTTTCTGGTGGTGTTGATAGCTCTGTACTAGCTGCACTCCTTGCAAAGGCTATAGGAAACCAGCTAACATGTATCTATGTAGATCATGGTTTAATGCGTAAAAATGAAAGCGATGAAATCGAAGCTGCATTTAAAAACTGGGATATTAATTTTATTAAAGTTGATGCAGAAAAGCGCTTTTTAGATAGACTAGAAGGAATATCCGAGCCAGAAGCTAAGAGAAAAGCTATTGGTGAAGAATTTATTAGAGTATTTGAAGACGAAGGAAAGAAGATAGGCAGTGTTGATTTCTTAGCACAAGGTACTATATATCCAGATGTTATCGAATCCGGTCATGGTGATGCAGCAGTTATCAAATCTCATCATAATGTTGGTGGATTGCCTGATCATGTTGATTTTAAAGATTTAGTAGAGCCACTTCGCCTATTATTTAAAGATGAAGTTCGTGCATTAGGAGAAGAGTTAGGTTTAGACTCAAAGATTGTATGGCGCCAGCCATTCCCAGGGCCAGGTCTAGCAATTCGAGTAATTGGTGATATTACAAAAGAAAAATTAGATATTCTAAGAGATGCAGACTATATATTCAGAGAAGAAATAGCAAAAGCAAAACTTGATAAGGATATTCACCAGTATTTTGCAGTGTTAACCAATATGCGATCAGTAGGTGTTATGGGTGATTTTAGAACCTATGATTACACACTAGCACTAAGAGGAGTAACTACATCTGACTTTATGACAGCAGATTTCGCAAAAATCCCTTATGAAATCCTAGAAGAAATTAGCAGAAGAATTATAAACGAATGCACTGGAATTAACCGTATAGTTTATGATATAACGACTAAACCACCTTCTACTATAGAGTGGGAGTAACCAAAATAATCCCCAAAACCCTGATGATTACAGGGTTTTGGGG
>CAYJEQ010000062.1:0-15127 GCA_964369235.1 uncultured Oscillospiraceae bacterium
TCTCAATCTCATTGTTCTGGGTTAGGTTGTTAGGGAAGGGTGAATATAGCCCTTCTCTGACTGACCTTTTGGTACCTTTTATGTCACGATAAAAGGTACTGGGGTATTTGGCTTACCAATAGACTACATAAGTAAATGTATGGGGCAACGCCCCCTGCTGAGGTGCTGTGGCATAAGTCGGAGTTAGTAGGTTATAGTAGCAATTCCCCAACTGAGGTACTGTATTAAGGACATAAATAACTGGATAACAGCAATAAGGATATGGGACAGACATTAGTAAACGCATAACAGAAATTATCCCACGATAGAAGTGCTGTGTAATGAACATAATCAGATACTTATCCCCATATATCCCACAACAAAAAAGAGGCTGATATAAAATCAGCCCCTAAGATTATATTATTATAATAGTAGCAATCGCTACCTATTAATACATGCCGCCCATACCTGGGTTTGGCATTGCTGGCATTGGGTTTTCTTCCTTTTCGTCAGCTACTAGGGATTCGGTTGTTAGTACCATTGCAGCAACGGAAGCAGCATTCTGTAATGCACTTCTTGTTACCTTAGTTGGATCTACTACACCGATTTCCATCATGTCGCTGTAGGTTTCGTTATATGCGTCAAAGCCATAACCAACCTTGCCACTGCGCTTAATTGTATCGATAATTACAGAGCCTTCTAGACCTGCATTAGTTGCAATCTGGCGAACTGGTTCTTCTAGGGCTTTAAGTACAATCTTAACCCCTGTTTTCTCATCGCCTTCCACTGTGTCGATAACTGCTTCTACTGCTGCAGTAGCATTAAGTAGAGCTGTACCACCACCTGCAACGATGCCTTCTTCCACTGCTGCCTTTGTAGCTGCTAGTGCATCTTCAATACGAAGTTTCTTTTCCTTCATTTCAATTTCTGTTGCAGCACCTACTCTAATTACAGCTACACCACCAGCAAGTTTTGCTAGGCGCTCCTGTAGTTTCTCTCTGTCAAACTCAGATGTAGTGTTTTCTAGCTCGGATTTAATCTGAGCAACTCTGCTGTCGATTTCTACCTTGCTACCTTCACCGTCAACAATAATAGTTGTTTCCTTGCCAGCACGAACCTGCTTAGCTCTACCTAGCATATCAACAGTTGCGTCCTTAAGCTCAATGCCTAAATCAGCTGTAATCACCTGTCCACCTGTTAGGATGGCAATATCTCTTAGCATTTCTTTTCTTCTATCACCAAAACCTGGCGCCTTAACAGCTACACATACAAATGTACCTCTTAGCTTGTTTAGGATTAGTGTGGATAGAGCTTCACCTTCTACATCTTCTGCAATAATTACAAGTTTCTTACCAGACTGTACAATCTGCTCTAGCACTGGTAGGATTTCCTGTACAGAGGAGATTTTCTTATCAGTAATAAGGATGTAAGCATCATCAATAACTGCTTCCATCTTATCCATATCAGTAGCCATATATGGTGTAATATAACCACGATCAAACTGCATACCTTCTACTACATCACAGTAGGTTTCTGCTGTTTTGGATTCTTCTACAGTAATAACACCATTAGCTGTTACCTTTTCCATTGCATCAGCAATTAGTCTACCTACATACTCATCAGCCGCAGATACTGTTGCTACTCTTGCAATATCCTCAGTGCCAGTTACCTTCTTGGAGTTTTCCTGTACAGATGCTACTGCTGCGTCAACTGCCTTCTGGATACCTTTTCTTACTACCATTGGGTTAGCTCCAGCAGCTACATTCTTCATACCTTCACGAACTAGTGCCTGTGCTAGTAGTGTAGCTGTTGTTGTACCATCGCCAGCTGCGTCGTTGGTTTTAGTTGCAACTTCTTTTACAAGCTGTGCCCCCATGTTTTCAAAAACATCAGAAAGCTCGATTTCCTTAGCAATTGTAACACCGTCATTAGTAATTAGTGGTGCACCGAATTTTTTATCTAAAACTACATTTCTACCCTTAGGGCCTAGTGTAATCTTTACTGTATCTGCCAGCTGGTCAATACCTGCCTGTAGGGATTTTCTCGCTTGTTCGCCGAATATAATCTGTTTTGCCATTGTATCTTCCTCCTAGTGTGATTTAATTATTAATGTATATATGTTTTATATTAAACTACTACTGCTAGTATGTCCGACTGTCTTACTATTGTGTACTCGGTGCCGTCAACCTTAACAACACTACCTGCATACTGGCTTGTAAGAACTTTATCACCAACGGAAACTTCCATAGTAACTTCCTTGCCCTCAACTACCCCACCTGGGCCTACTGCTACTACCTGTGAAATCTGTGGCTTTTCTTTGGCGCTGCCAGATAGGATAATGCCGCTTTTTGTGGTTTCTTCTGCTTCTACAGCTATAAGTACAACTCTGTCTGCTAGTGGTTTAATAGTCATTGTGAAATCCTCCATGTATATATAATATTTTGATTTTATTATTAGCACTCTGTTGTTATGAGTGCTAATAAATATTTTACAGCTTATTCCCATAAAAATCAAGTGTTTTTTCATAAATTTAAGGGAAATTAACATTTTTTTAATCTTTTTGATAATTTGCTAGTTGCTATGGTTATTTATTTGACTTTTAAAACAATATAACATATAATAAAATTTATGCATGTTGAATTTTGTTTATAAAAATAAATTCATACTAAGATAAAATCCCAGTAAATTTATAGCTGGGTTAGTGAGAAGGGTATAACCCCCCTTAAACCTTGCTATAAATAAAAGAAGTGGTATGCTGTTTAAATAGAATTTAATCAGTTAAGCCCAGAGAAAGGAATGTTTAAGCTATGAAAAAATCCAGCAAATCCCTATTTTTTATAGTGGTTGTCTTTATTGCTATTATAAGTTATCTTTCATTTTTTGGCCTTGTAACTGTTAATGAAGATGGAACTACTACAACCCACATTAACGGAGCACAAAATATCCGTTGGGGTATTGATATTAGAGGTGGGGTAGATGTTACCTTTAGCCCTCCGGAGGGATATGACGCGCCGGACAATGAAATGGATATGGCTCAGTCCATTATCGAAACAAGACTTATTAATCTAGGTATTACCGACAGTGAGGTATATACCGATTATAATAGTGATAGAATTATAGTTAGATTCCCATGGAAATCCGACGAAGAAAACTTCGATCCAGAAGCTGCTATTGCCGAGCTTGGCAGTGTGGCAAACCTAACATTTAGACCTGGGTACGATGTGGACGAAAACGGCGCTCCTATTAATGCTACAGCAAATACAGTAATTCTAGAAGGTATGGATATATCTGCTGCTTACCCTTCTAGTGATCCATCTACAGGACAGTATGTGGTATCCCTAGAATTAGACGAAATAGGCACCGAGAAATTCGCTGTTGCCACTACAGCCCTACAGGGAAATATTATCTCCATCTGGATGGATGATACAATGATTTCAGCGCCTATGGTAAATGATCCTATTACCGATGGTAGAGCAGTTATTTCTGGTAATTTTACTGCAGAAACTGCAACTCAGCTAGCTGAGAGTATTAATGCTGGTGCACTACCTTTTAAACTAGAAACAGAAAATTTTAACACCATATCCCCAACCCTAGGACTAGGGGCAAGAGATGCTATGGTAACTGCTGGTGTAATTGCATTTATCGTTATCGGTATCTATATGATAGCTTTCTATCGTCTACCTGGTTTTGTGGCTATGATTGCTCTAGTGGGACAGGTTTCTCTGATGATTGCAGCTTTAACAGGATTCTTCCCAGTGTTTAGTGGCTTTACCCTAACTCTACCTGGTATTGCAGGTATTATCCTTTCTATCGGTTTTGGTGTTGATGCTAACATTATTACTGCCGAGCGTATTCGTGAAGAAATTGCAGCAGGCAAATCTGTATCCGAGGCAGTTAGTGTTGGTTTTAAGCGTGCCTTTAGCGCTATTTTAGATGGTAATGTTACTGTAATTATAGTTGCTATTATTCTAATGGGTGCTTTTGGCCCTTCTACAGATGTTGCAGCAAGACTTCTTTCTCCACTGTTTAGTTGGTTCGGCCCTTCTACAGCTGGGGCTATCTACTCCTTTGGATTTACCCTACTATCTGGGGTTATACTAAACCTGCTAATGGGTGTACTTGCTTCTAGGCTGATGATGACATCTCTAGCCTCTCAAGCTGCTTTTAAAAACCCATCTCTTTACGGTAGCAAAAAAGCAGTAGAAACTAAGTAAGTATAGAAAGAAGACTGAGTTTAAGCCTATACTATAATAGTTACAGGCATAAACTTTGCAGATTCAGTGAAAGGAATGGTTATTAAAGTGAAAACATTTGATTTTATAGGAAAAAGTAAAATTTTCTTCACTCTATCCCTTACCATCTTAGTTATATGTATAGCTTGTGTAGGGATTTTTGGTGTGGATTTAGACATACAGTTTAAAGGTGGTGCAATCATCACCTATCAGTATGAAGGTGACCTAGATACCTCAGCTTTTACCCAAGAGGTAAAGGAGGTGCTGGACACAGAGGTTTCGGTACAGGATACTGTTAATGCAATTACAGGCAGAGAGAATTTTGTAGTAAGTCTAGCAGCGGATACAGGACTTGCAGCAGAAAAACAGTTTGAGCTAACAGATGTATTAAAGGCTACCTACCCAGATAACAACATAGAGATGATCTCTAGTAATGTGGTAGATCCTACTATAGGTAATGAATTTCTACTAAAATGCCTAGTTGCAGTTGCCTTTGCAGCAGTGCTTATGATTGTATATGTAGGTATTAGATTTAGCTCAATTGGTGGTTATTCTGCTGGTTGCATGGCTGTTGTTGCACTGCTTCATGATATAATGGTGGTTTTTGCAACCTTTGTTGTATTTAGAATACCGATTAATGATAGCTTTATTGCAGTAGTTCTAACAATTCTAGGTTATTCCCTAAACGATACCATCGTTATCTACGACAGAATTAGAGAGAACAATATACTGCACCCAGACAAAAACCTTAAGGATCTAGTAAACCTAAGTGTTAGCCAGTCTTTAGGTCGTTCTATCTCCACTACAGTTACAACGGTTTCCTCCATGGTTATTGTTTGTATACTGGCAGTTATCTACAATGTTGATTCTATCTTTACCTTTGCCCTACCTATGATAGTAGGTATGCTATCAGGGGTTTACTCCTCTATCTGCATTGCAGGCCCACTATGGGTTATATGGAGAGATAAGCACCCACAGGTTGAGATTGTAGACACAAAGTCAAACAAATCTGGCAAAGCCCAAGACGATGGATTTGAAGATATTGACGCCTACCTAAAAGCAGAAGAACAGATTCGTGATAATAGTAATCTGTTTAGATAATTAAATGTAACCCCTTTAGATGGGAAAGAAGTCTGAACAGAATCAGTAAAAATGGACAATAGAAAAAAGAACCCTCCTATGGTAGAAGTAAAACATCTACAAAGTAGGAGGGTTTTGCTTATATATTAATAGTAGAGGTGACTTTTGTGGTTGATGGTTAGGGAGGAGACCACCCTAAAGTAACACTATCAACAAATTGGAAGGTAAAAATTCTATGTTGCATATACAATATTTGTAATTACACTATGAAATTAATTACATATGTGCTAATGATAGGTAATATATTTGGTATAAATGTAACAAATTTAGCCTATGGTTACACTTGTGTTACAAAAAAATAAAAAGTATAAAATGGAAATTGTAATAATTTAACAATGAATTATTTGTTTTAGCACACTATTAAAACTGTAGTTTTTTCCTTTATTTTTGGTGGTTTTTGCAGTGATGTAACCTAGTAATTTCATTGACAAAGAGCGGGACAATAGTGTATAATTATTAATGAAAGAATTTATTGAAAAGCAGTGGTATCATAATGAGTAATATTTTAAAAGTAACATTTATGGGAGCTAGAGGTAGCTATCCAGTTGAGGGCCACCTGTACAGTAGGTACGGAGGGTCCACTTCCTGCGTTCTAATTGAGTTTTCCGACTGCACTGTTATGCTAGATTGTGGCAGTGGTGCCAGTGGCATAAACAATATTAATGTAGATAATCCTATACATATATTCATATCTCATGGACATCTAGATCACCTAATAGGATTTACCAGTTGTGATTATATGTATAACCCTAGTGCCAACATTAAGGTTTATGGAAAAACTAGAGGGGACTTAACGGTACAAAATCAAATAGACAAGATTATGGCAGCACCACTATGGCCGGTATCCAGTGATAGCTTTACTGCCAATATTAGCTACAGTGACATAAGCCAAACTATAAATCTAACGGAAGATATAGTGGTAACAACTATGGAAGGTTTTCACCCAGGTGGGGTTACACTTTATAAGATTACCTGTCAAGGTAAAAACATAGTTTACATAACCGATTGTGAAATGGGTGAGGTTGTGGGAAACTGCGACGATCTTGTAGCCTTTGCTAAGGATTGTGACCTGCTTATATGTGACGGCCAATATACCAAAGAAGAACTAGAGGAAAAGAGAGGTTACGGCCACTCTTCCTGGCAACAAGCTGTATTACTAGCAGAAAGATCTGGCTGCAAGGAGCTTGTTATCTTCCACCACGATCCAAAAAGACAGGACGATCAGTTAGATATAATACAAAGTCAGCTAACCGAAATATTCCCAAAAGGGACAATAGCTAAGAAAGGATGGAGTATAACAATATGATTAACATTACAACGGAAAAATTACTAGAGCTTAATATCTCCATGACATCTCAGCGTGATGGTGAGCAACTATTAGAAAATATACTAGAAGAAGCAATGGACATAACTAACTGTGATGGTGGTACAGTTTATATACTTGATAATAATGCCTTAGAGTTTAAGGTTATGATTACTAGATCTTTAAGCATACATAAGCGTGCTGACCGAGATGAAATTGATCTTCCCCCAGCTAAACTAGACAGATATAATGTTTGTGCTAGATCCGTACTAGAAAATAAGCTTATAACTATAGATGATGTGTATCATGATATATATCAAAATGAGCCTTTTGATTTTTCAGGGCCTATGAAGTACGACAAAATCACCGGATATAAAACCACCTCAATGATGGTTGTGCCTATGGAAAATAACAAAGGCGAGATTATCGGTGTTATGCAGCTGCTTAATGCTCAGGATGAAAATGGCGTAGTTGGGCCTTTTGACAAAGAAGGGGAGAAGATTCTTCGTGCCCTAGCTTCTCAGGCTGCCATCTGCCTAACTAATATGAACTTCCTAAAGGAAATCAGTGAGTTAATGGAGTCCATGGTTAGAACAATGTCCTCAGCAATATATCTGAGAACACCTTACAATGTGACCCATACCAGTAATATGGTAAGAAGAGCTGATAAATTTATTGATTGGCTAAATAATTCTAAGCATACAACCCAGTATTTTGATGATAATAAGAAAAGCATGTTTCTTATGAGTATCTGGCTACATGATATAGGTAAGCTGGTAACTCCACTGCCTGTAATGGATAAGGCAACTAGACTAGGAGATATGATTGACACCGTTATGACTAGACTGGATATGATTGCTTTAATCAGAGAGAATGAAGGGCTTAAAAATGGCGAAGATATCAGCAAGATTTCCAATGAGATGGAGGTTGTAAAGAACTTCCTACATGATGTAAATCAGCCTAGATATCAAGATGAATACACCATTAACTATATTAATGAAATAGGCAGTAGAACATTTACCGATAGAAGTGGTAAGGTAAAAACATGGCTTACTGCTGAAGAAGTAGAAAATCTGTGTATAGTAACAGGTACTCTTACTAAAAAAGAGCGTGCAATTATGCAGGATCATGTGGTGATGACCTCTGAGATACTGCGGCAGATGAATTTTAAAGGTGCCTATCAGCAGGTGCCAATCTGGGCAGAACAGCACCATGAGTTTTTAGATGGTTCAGGCTATCCTAATGGGCTAACAGCTAAGGAGCTTAGCTTTGAATCTAGACTGCTTACAATACTGGATATCTATGATGGACTAGCGGCAAAGGACAGACCTTACAAACCAGCAATAACAACCGAACGAGTTTTCTCCATATTAGATCAGATGGTTACAGAGGGGAAACTTGATGGTGAGATACTAGAGATGTACAAAGAAAGTAAAGCATGGAAGGAGGACTAAAATGCATAAATATAATAAATCAAAAAAACATATAAGTTTATTTTTAGCACTATCATTAACACTGATTCCTACCTTAACCAGTTGCAGTAGTAGCAAATCGACGGTAGATGAGGATACAAGCAGTAGCCAAGGACAGGTTATAACCGAAACAGGCGCAGTAGATGTTAAGGCTAATACACTGAGACTGTTATCCTTTGATGGGGATATCTCTATTAAAAATGCAACTGGTAGTGATATATCTCCTAGCGAGAATATGAAACTACAAAATGGTTATGAAATAACCACTGACGCCAATAGCTATGCCTATGTAAGCCTTGATGATGACAAGGCAATTAAGTTAGATGGATTAACATCTTTCTCAGTAAAGCAGATTGGTGAGAAGTTAGAGGTGCTACTTAATTATGGCCAGTTATTCTTTAATGTAACAAAGCCACTACAAGACAGCGAAACTATGAATATCCGTACATCTAATATGATTACTGGTATTCGTGGTACATCTGGTTATGCCACAACAAGAGTAAGTCAGGGTACACAGGACAGCTCCATGACCATTCTTGATGGCAAGGTAGAGCTTACCTTTATTGGTGATGATGATACAACCAAGGTAATGGAGGAAGTATCTGCTGGACAAACAGCTTTTCATATTTCTGATGACACAGGTAGCACAGAGGATTTCTACTTCTTAGGAAAAGAAGAAAGTGAAATACCTCGATTTGTTGTGCAAGAAGTTGCACAGGATACCACACTACAGGAAAAGATACAGGCAGAAGAAGCTTTCTCTGTACCAGCAATATTAAATCTTACTGATGATGATTATCTAGAAGAGATAGAAGAACAGGAAGATTTAAAGGAGCAAGAGGAAGAACTTATATCTCAGATAGCTGATGATGATGACGGAGATGACGACGACTTAGATGATGAGGAAGAACAGGGTCTAAGAGATCAGATTTTCACCCCTTCAGATGAAGATTTAGAAGATTTAGAAGATGATGATACTGATGAAGAAGATACTGACCAAGAAGGTCAGGCAGAATCAGAAGAAGCTATAGCTCCAACAGCAACAACCCCTCCAACAACTCCTACAGCTCCAACCCAGACTGAAGATGATGTAGAAGATGAAGATAATACAGAAGATCAAGTGGAAGAAGATGTAGAGGAAGAGGAAGAAGACCAGGGTTACCAGCCAAATGAAGATGACGATGATGAAAATCACGGCACAAGTGGTGGCAGTGACAATGATGACAGCGATGATGACACTGAGGAAGAAGATAGTGACGAAATCCAGCTAAGTGGTGATATTACCTCTGTTCAGATTAACGACGCCTTTAGCCTAAGCACTATAAATAAAGTTTTGATAGATGGTATTAGTAACATCACCAATCTAGGTACATCTATAACTGTACCAACAGGGAAGACCCTACTTGTAAATCCTAATGCACAGGTTACTGTATCAAATGGCACCGACCTAAATATTGATGGTACAGTGACTGTGTCAGCAGGTGCCCAGCTTACAGGTGCAGACACAACTTTAAATGTAAATAGCATAAACACTCTTAATATTGATGGGATAGTAGAAGTGGGGGAGCTTCATGTAGGGGCTTTAGGTGATGGTAGAGTAGTTGTAGAAGGAGAGCTTACTACCACTACCGCATCTATAACTGGTGAGGGATCTACTATAATTGTAGCTGGCCAGTTTACCACAGATAGCCTAGACCTAGAGAGCAGCGGCACAGTAACCAATAACGGCACACTAAGCGTAAAAGAAAGTTTAACAACAAATGAGAAAAGTTCTGGATACAATTTGATTAATAATAGTAATCTTGTACTGGGAGAAAGCAGTGGAGGCATTATAGTAGATAATGCAGGATCGGTAAATAGTAGTAGTGGTACTGTAGATTTCTTAGGAACTTTACAGTCAGCTAATAATGATTTACAGCAGTTTATATTTAACAAAACACAGACTATAACAAGTAGCTCGGCTCTGCTTAGCACTCTTAAAGCAGAGCATGCTACTGGAAATACATACCATGTTACCTTTGATTCTGCTATGGAGCAGATAGAGGGAACAGCAACGATTAAGCCTATGGCAGATAATCTAACTATTGGAGATAGTCTTCAGGTAAACTCTAATGAAGATATAATCCTAGACCTAGAAGGCAGAACATTATTTTTACCTAATATAGTAATAGCTGACGGAGAGCTAGAGATTAGAAATGGCACAGTAAATGAGCAAGGCAATACCACAAGTGATTTTATCAGCGTTAATGACGGTGTGATTAATCTAAAAAGTGGCAATGTAAACACTACTCAAAATACCTCTAACGCAGTTTCCTTATCGGATACAGCAGAAGCCTCTATTGAGAACAGTATAGTTTCTTCTGTAAGTACATTAGCTAATGTTTATGCAGTAGATAGAGCAGATAGTGCAGTATTAGATGTTAATCTAGATAATTCACAAATCAGAGGTAAATCAGGAATTGTTGTAAAAGGTAGAGAAAGTATAATTGACTCTGATGGATGGTATCAGTACACAAGAACAGGTACAATAGTATATGAGGATACAACTAGAGATGAGTTTTTACAGATGATTAACTCTAATCTAGTTAAGGATATTAGATTTACTGTGGATACTAACTTTAGTTTTACCAGTGGATTTACCATTCCTGAAAACATCTCTCTAAACATTGAAGCTGGCAACACAGTTAATTTCTCTGTGCCAGCTAACACACAGATTTATATAGGTTCTGATATAACAGGAACAGGTATGTTAAAATCTACTAGTGGTATAATAAACTTTAACGGTAGTGGACCACAAAGTGTAGAGGTTGACCTAGAGGTTAACAAGGTTATTACCTCTGGAAATGTGGTAACTGTTGGAAGTGGTATTACTGTTAAAACATATCAGTTAATTACTAATACAGGATCTAGTTATATTAATGATGGTACACTAGAGATTTTAGATGGACAGATGTTCTCTATTGTAAATGATGGGCATTTTGACACTGGAATATATGTTATCTATGGGGATTCGGGTATATTTATTGATAATGGTACACTAGGCTCTGGTGCAAGCCAAAATGCACTAGGGACTAATGGAGGCTCATATAGCCCACCAGTAGGGTCTACAACAGTCAATAGTCTTCAAGCTACCTTTAGCTATAATGATGGAAGCAATGATCGAGTAGCTTATACAAACGACATATCCACAGCAATTAGCCTTGTAAAGGATAATGGTTATATTTCCTTCATGAGAGATTATACAAGTGCAGAAAACCTTAATATAGTAAAAAACATAACCCTTAAATCAGAAGCTGGAAACACTGTTAGCTTTAATTCTATAACTGTAGATGGTGTAGATAGTACAGAGCCTACACTTACCCTAGAGGATATTGAGCTACATTCTGTAGTGATATTAGGAGAAGAAGCAACACTTAATGTTAAGGGCACTGGCCAGCTAATAGGTGATGGGGATTACCTTGTAAGATTAAACAATCTATCAAATCTTGTTATAGAAGATGGTGGATTAGTTGATTATACAGGAAGTACCAATGCACTTGATCTAATAGGACATCTTGCTAATATAGATATTCAGGGATCTGGTAGGATAACTGCATTATCTTTAGAAGGATTAACCAGCACAACAGATGACCAAGCTACAATTACAGGTTGGGGATATATAGTAGATAATCAAGCAAATGCCGTATCTATTGTAAAACCATAATCATTTAGTAAAACAATCTTAGGGTGTCAGTGGACAGCCACTGGTACCAAAAAATTCAGCTAATAAAATGACAGGAAGTAAATATGAGTAAAAAATTAAGGTTTTTATATCCAGTGGTGTTATCTGTGATAGTAGCTGTATTTATGACCTATCTTAGCAGTTCTAATTTATTTCTACCTACAGCTAACAAACTGTCCGATGCCCTATATCAGCAGGCAGGAATACCTAATGAAAATATTGTGGTAATCGGTATGGATGAAAGGGCAAGTGCTACCTTTGGTACAATGCCTTGGACTAGAGATATAATGGCAACTGCTATAGAAAATCTTAACGCAGATCCAGAGAAAAGACCAGCAGTAATTGGAATCGATACATTGTACACAGGAGCTAGTGCATACCCTCAGTATGACAGCCTTTTGGCTGAGGCCTGTGGACGATATGGAAATGTAGTAACTGCCTCAACGGCAACCTTTGGAGATCAGCTAGTAACAGATGAAGATGGATCCTTCTACATGGATAATTACGCAGTGCTTTTCTATGAAGAATCCTTCCCAGAGCTACTGGCAGGAACAGAGATAGGACATATAAATGCAATGATTGATGATGACGGAATACTCCGTCACGCAATCTGGCAATTAGAGTTAGAGGACGGTAGAGTTATACCTTCTTTTAACCAGACTATCTATAAAAAATATATGGAATACCTAGGACAAGAGGCTACTTCACAGCCACCAGTAGATCCTAGACAGCGCTGGTATGTGCCATTTTCTGCAGCACCCTTTGCCTTTGACAGTGGATATTCACTGGTTGATGTGGTAAATGGTACAGCAGATCCAGATGTTTTTGCAGGTAAAATCGTATTAATAGGCCCTTTTACCCAAGGTATGTCCGACGAATACACCACAGCAGTTGACCACGCCACTAAAATGTATGGGGTGGAATATCAAGCTAATGCTATAGCAGCCCTTATTGAAGGTGAGCTAAAAACAGAGGTGCTACAAGGCCCACAAACCCTTGCAGTATTTGTGATTACATTGGTTTTAATGCTGTGGTTTTACGATCGAGATATTAAAATTGCCACCATTGTATGGATAATAGCCACCCTTGGTTGGGTAGGTTTGTGCATGGTTATGTGGAATATGGGATATGTGCTACAGGTAGTTTATCTGCCAATAGCCTCAACCATAAGCTATATAGTATGTGTCGCTATTAACTACACCAAGGAAGCTTTGGAAAAAAGAAGGGTAACCAATACCTTTAGAAGATATGTAGCGCCACAGATAGTAACCGAGCTACTAAATCATCCCGAAGCTATGGAGCTAGGTGGTGAGATGGTGGATATAGCAGTGCTTTTTGTTGATATTAGAGGATTTACCACTATGTCAGAAGCGCTAGATCCAGTAACAGTAGTAGAAATTGTAAATAAATACCTAACCCTAACAAGTCAGTGCATATTTGATAATAATGGTACACTGGACAAATTTGTAGGGGACTGTACCATGGCTTTTTGGGGGGCGCCAATCCCACAGGAAGATGTAATATACAAAGCAGTAAAAACTGCTATGGACATGGTAGAGCAAGCAGATAAATTAGGTATAGAGCTTAAAGAAAAATATGGACATGAGGTACATTTTGGTGTAGGTGTTCACTATGGCCCTGCAGTAGTAGGGAATATAGGCTCACCACAGCGAATGGACTACACAGCAATTGGAGATACAGTAAACACAGCTGCAAGGCTGGAAAGTAATGCTCCTAAAGGCACAATCTATGTAAGTAGAATTGTGGCAGATTCTCTAAGTTCTAGAATTAAGTTTACATCTCTAGGAAATAGTGTTAAACTAAAAGGGAAATCTGATAATTTTGAAGTGTTAAAGGTAGAGGGGTATATGTAACCACCTACCATATAAACTAAGGAAAGGTAAGTGATAGTATGTTTAAAAGAGTATTAATATCACTTTTGACAATGTCTGCTTTATGTGTTTCGGTATATGCTGTAGCCTCTATATCCAAAACAACTATAGCACCCTCAGGAATACATCCATTAGAGGATGGAGGATTTTTAATAGCAGATAATCTTAATAGAGGAATCTGGCAGATGGATGAGGCAGAAAACATTACCCATCTAGCAGGAAATAGCGATGTAATATCTCCGGTAAGTGGATTACCTGTAGGTGGTAGTAAAGATGGAGCTGCTGATGTGGCTACATTTAACACTCCGTGGGATATAACTGATTTTATAGGTGGCTATGCTATTACCGACAGTGAGAATCATGTGGTAAGATTTTATAATCCAGAAACTAGCACAGTAGCAACTGTGTCCGGTGAGAAAGAAGGCTACAAAGAAGGCATTGCCCAAACAGCAATGTTTAGTCGTCCTACAGGGATAGTTACCCTAGAAGATGGTAGTATATTAGTAGCTGACACAGGGAATCATGTTATAAGAAAAATCGCAACAGATGGATATACCAGCCTATATGCCGGCACACCAGAGCTGTCAGGAGATACATTAGGCAGTGTAGATAGCACCCTATTTAATGAGCCTACAGGCTTATATTACAGTGAAGATGTGCTTTATGTAGCAGATACTGGAAATCACCGTATCCTTAAAATAGAGGATGGTTTAGTAAGTCTAGTGGCTGGTATAACGGCTACAGAGGGTTATCTAGATGGTGAGGCTACCCAGTCAGCATTTAGCTGGCCTATAAACCTAGTGGAGCATGAAGGGGTACTATATGTAGCCGACTATGGCAATGGGGCAATCCGTGCCATAGAAGAAGGGCAGGTAACAACCTTTGTGGAAACAGGATCAATAGAAGATGGACAAGCACCTATAAGCCCTAAGGGACTAGCAGTTATTGATGAAAAACTGTGGATAGGGGAAGAATTTTCTAAGGATTTATACTGGGTAGATATAAAATAGTTTTAGGGTATATAGCATAATAGAAATTAAAATCAGCATTTATTATAGGGCTGTGGTAATTTTGCCATAGCCCTATTTAATTAAAAGGCTATTATAAATTTTATAGAATATGATTTATTCTATCTAATATAAAAAATATTAGGTAGAATAATTAGATTTCCTAGAAGAATTTATCTTAAAATTACAATTATTTTTTTAAAATAAATTTCAAAAAAATCTAAAAAACACTAAAAAAACACAGGAAAACTGAAGTTTTTATCCCCTGCAAACCCAGTAAAATAAAGGGTTTACAAATAAAATGAAAAAAACTTTAAAAAACTTTAGAAAAAGTGTTGACATTTAAGAAAAAATGCGATATAATAATATTCGTCGCTAAGG
>CAYJEQ010000063.1:0-5297 GCA_964369235.1 uncultured Oscillospiraceae bacterium
TCCTTATCGGGCAACCAGATGAAAACCAGTTCGTAAGAACTGGTTTTTTTGTTGTTTCAAAAAGGATTCGAACCCTGAGAGGGACGAAGGCTGTGAAAAAAGCCTCCTGAGGAGGGTTTTAAGCCTGAGATGCGAAGTGGCTATGCCACGAGCAGGGGTGGAGCGAAGCTCCACCGTCTTCCTTATCGGGCAACCAGATGAAAACCAGTTCGTAAGAACTGGTTTTTTTGTTGTCTTAAAAAGGATTCGAACCCTGAATGAGGTTATTTTGTGGAATGAATTCCACAAAAGGAAGTTTGATTATTTTGGTTTGAGAAACCAAAATCCCTATGGGACATCAAACTTCTGGGCTCAGTAGATTTTGATTTAAACACCCCGGTGGGGTGTTTTTAGACATGAGTTGCGAAGTTATTTTGTGCAATAAATTCCACAAAATGCTCAGTAGACATTATTGTGTAGAGCTTTGCTCCACAAAATGCTCAGTAGATTTTGATTTAAACACCCCAGTGGGGTATTTTTCGTGGATATTTATCCCATTATGATTTTTTTCTAATATGTGTTATAATAGATTTATTAAATGCAGTTTGTGTTAGGTAATTCCACACTAAGATGATAAATTGTAGAAAGCATCAAGAGAGGAAGGGTTATTTATATGGGCAATAATAATATACTTAGCATTAATGAGTTAAATTATCAGCCACTACAGGACTTTAGAGAGAAATGGACTGGGATGATGCTTGGTAAAGAAGCCTCTTACTACCGTCCTTTAAAAAATGTTTCTATAAGATGCCACTATAAAAATAGAATGTATAATATCCTGCCAGAGGATTTATGCTGTGAAGATCATAATCTATTTGAAGGCTATGCTGATCAAATGGTTTGTGAGCTGTGTGAAATCGGATTTGACCTAGCAGTATATATGGGAGAAGAGGGGTAGCACCCTACCTATTAGCAAAACTTAATAATAAGTACAAAGGTGTATCCTAGGGTGACAGTAGTCGAACCCGCACTGCCCAAAACAGACCATTTTTGGCATTTTGTCACCTTTATTCCTCGCCTTGCGGCAAGCAGGGCTTCGTCATTCAGATGCCAAACTGCACAAAACTGCATAGTTTTGGGTGCCATGCAGTTTTACCAGAAATAATTTTTGCTAAGACCATGAAAAATCTGTAGATAATACTTTATGTATTATCAAAGGTTTTAAAGCAGTATTAGTGAAAATGATTCTGATAAAACCAGCGTGTGTTCGGCTACTGTCACCCTAGCCAAGGGATATACCTTTATTTATAGTACCCCAACATTTGCTATAGAACCTTTATAGTTAACAGTAGGGGAAGGTTTATTATATGATTTGCTTAGAATATAGAGGTAAATCACCTCTTAAGAATTACTACACAGCACAAAAAAACCTCGCCTAAGCGAGGTTTTTTCTTATATAAGTAATATAAAATTACTTAACTTCAACTGTAGCGCCAGCTTCTTCTAGCTTAGCCTTTAGTTCGTCAGCATCAGCCTTGGAGATGCCTTCTTTTACAGCCTTAGGAGCGTTGTCAACTAGTTCTTTCGCTTCCTTTAGACCTAGACCTGTTAGGTCCTTAACAGCCTTGATTACTGCCATTTTAGCTGCACCAGCGTTCATTAGCATTACATCAAATTCTGTCTTTTCTTCAGCAGCAGCTGCACCAGCAGCTGGGCCTGCCATCATTACAGGAGCTGCAGCGGATACGCCGAATTCCTCTTCGATTGCTTTAACTAGATCTGCAAGTTCTAGAACTGTCAGAGTCTTAATTTCTTCTACAAATTTTACAATTTTTTCAGAAGCCATGATAAAATACCTCCATAAATTTATATGGGTCAATGCCCAAATATAATAGTACTGTCTTTAAAGATCAGTCTTTGACACAGATTAAGCTGCGTCTCCTTCTTTTTGTTCTTTGATAGCGTTAAGAGCAACAGCCAGACCTCTGGTATTGCCGTTAAGAACGCTAAGCAGCTGAACAAGTAGCTGTTCTTTGCTTGGTAGCTTAGCAACTGCTTCGATACCTGCTTTGTCAAGGATTTTTCCTTCAACGAAACCTGCTTTTAGAGCAAATGTACTCTTGGACTCTGTTGCATACTTATCTAGGATCTTAGCAGCAATCACAGGGTCTTCATTGGAGATAGCAAGTGCTGTTGTACCTTCTAGTACATCACATAGTGCATCATAACCAATTTCTTTAGCAGCAAATCTAAGTAGTGTATTCTTAACAACAGTATACTCTACATTAGCTTCTCTAAGCTCTCTACGAAGCTTAGTGTCGTTTGCTACATCGATACCCTTATAGTCTACAAGAACACCAGCAACAGCTCCTTGAAGCTTTGCTTTTAGCTCTTCAACCATTTCCTTCTTTTGAAGTAAAACTTTTTCGCTTGGCAATTCTTTCACCTCCTGAAAATTATATTATACTAAAAAAGCCCTTTCCACCATTCCGTGAAAAGAGCTTACAATCTAAAATTACAGGAAAATCCTATATTAAAATCTCGTTAGCTATTTCCTCGGCAGGCAGGCTAGAAGCCTTTTCAGTAATAAACACCTACTGTCTTTGGAATATACAGCTTTATTATTATATCTACTTTGTATGAGTTTGTCAATAGTTTTTTTAAAAAAACTTTTATTTTTTGAAAATACTTTTTTAAATTCCTATATTAGAAGCACCCCATGTCCTTTAGCCACAGATAAAACTATAAAGCTTTATTGCACATCATATAGGATTTTATAACATAGTAGAAAAAAGTAGAATATGGTTTACTACTTATGTTGTCGTTCCCAATCTGACATCAGAGAGGGGGTGTTTCCATTGACAGAATTCAATTCCTTTTCTATCTCTATTATGGCGAATGTTATTAGCTATCTCATTTGCAACTGGTTAGATAGAGATTAAGCGACAATTAGCCTAAAGAGAAAACCCCACGAGGTCTGAACTCGTGGGGTTTTCGTGTGTCTTATGGACACAATCTCTCTTTAGCTACATTTAGTATAGCACATAAATATAGCTATTTCAAGTATAGAGCATAAACTTTTTTTATTCTAAGTTGGAGATTTAACCCTCTCTGGCTCCATTGTTGCTACCTATCCCAAAGAGAAAGGCTTTAAGCTTTTACTGATATCTCAAAGGCTCTAAAAGCATTCTCTCTAGTAATATCTGCTAGCTCCTGTGGGCTTACTCCTTTAATAGGTGCAAGAACCTCTAGTACATGGTTTAGCATGGAGGAATCACTGCGCTTACCTCTATAAGGCACTGGTGCCATATATGGGCAGTCAGTTTCGATTAGCAGTCTGTCGATAGGCACAGCTGCTGCCACCTCTAATGCTTTACGGGCATTTTTAAAGGTAACCACCCCTGTAAGACCTATATACATACCTAGCTTAACATACTCTACGGCTGTTTGGGCCGAGCCAGAAAAACAGTGGACTACCCCTTTAGGATTATACTGACGGACAATATTAAGAGTTTTCTCACAGGCTTCTCTGCTGTGGATAATAACAGGCATATCCAGTTCCTTAGCCAGTGCTAACTGCTTATGGAAAACCTGTTCCTGTACATCTCTAGGGGAATAATCATAATAAAAATCCAGCCCCATCTCCCCAATAGCCACCACCTTAGGGTGGGAGGCCAACTGCTTTATCTCGGCAAATACTTTATCGTCCATACTGCTAGCGTCATGGGGATGTACCCCTACAGAGCCATAGATAAAATCATATTTTTCCGACAGTGCAATGGCTGCTTTTGAGCTTTCTAAATCGCTGGCGCTGTTTAGTATATAGTCCACCCCTGCTGATTTCATCGACTGAAGTAAACCATCTCTATCTTCATCAAACTGCCCATGATCATAGTGACCATGGGAATCAAAAATACCTGTTATTTTCATTATGTGACCTTTCTAAGTGACTGTGAAATTTATTTCTTTTGTGGTGCTGGCTGTGTTTCGGTAGTTTCCTCCGACACTGTCATTAAATCTTCTCTGCCTTTATTTTTTAGGTTGTAGCCGATTAACTCTCCCAGTAGGTTGTACACCACTGCAAAGGTTGGAGCACCGATAATCATACCTAACAGCCCAAACATACCACCACCGATGGTAATAGCAAATAATATCCATACCCCTGACAGACCTAGGCTACCACCCATGATTTTAGGAGAGATAATATTGCCATCAATCTGTTGTAACACAATAACTACCACTACATATATTAGAGCCTGAGTTGGATTTTCTATTAGTATAATAAATACACTGGGTACTGCACCGATATATGGCCCAAAGTATGGTATTACATTGGTACAAGCTGCAATTACACTAATAAGCATGGCATAAGGCAGTCCTAGTACAGTCATAACCACAAAGGTCATAACCCCTAGTATAAAAGCAACCGTAAGCTGGCCTATTATATATTTACCGAAGATATTATCGGTCATAGCTGATACAGATACCAGTTTATCACCTAATTTTTCTGGGAAGAAAGCATAGGTAAATCTTTTAAACTGAGCTAGAAGATTATCTTTTTCAATAAGCATGTATATGGAAACGATAATGCTAATAATCATATTGCTAATAGCCGAAGTTAATCCAGTGACAAATCCCATAATTGATGGGATTATAGTAGCTGTAATATCGCTTAGATTGTCCACTATGGTTTTCCATAGTGCATCTATCTGGCTCCATAAATCACCACTAATGCCAAAGAACTCTGCCACAGTGTTAAATACACCCTCAACCTTATCTAGGTTGTTGGTGACATTGCTTATAAGAGCATCCCCACTGTGGGTAATCTGAGGTACCACAATACCGATAAAACCACCTATCACTGCAAAAAACACTATGTAGGCTATTACTATGGACAGTGCCTTACTCTGGTTTTTTAGAGAGCTATTATTTAACTGTTCCATAAAGAAGTTTCGTGGTCTATTAAGTAGATAAGCTATTACAAATCCTGTAATAAAAGGGGACATGGTGGATATTAAATCCTTTGCTCCACCTACTATATTCTGAAAATACAGCACTGCTGAGGCGATTAATACAGCGATGACTATTACTATGCTTTGTACCTTTATACGGCTTTTTTCCTCTGGGGTAAGCCTAAGAAATGATTTTTCCATCTATATACCTCCATAAATTTCTAATAATATCTATCATACTTAATTTGTTAATTTATTTCAAGTCTTTTGTGTTAATGTTTTCATAGTTTCATCACATTGCAAATATGTGTTCGCTGTGATATAATAAACCGATATTAATAACCATAATCTATAGATAGCTGATGG
>CAYJEQ010000063.1:5397-14943 GCA_964369235.1 uncultured Oscillospiraceae bacterium
TTTATTATAACCTAAAGGGTTGCTTTAGGATGTATGCCCACTTTATCGCCACTAAAGTGGCAACCTAAAGTGATGGCTGATTATATCAAATTTTTTCAAAATTGTGATATAATAAACCAGCTATAAACTAACCATAATCTATAGATAGCTGATGGTTTATTATAACCTAAAGGGTTGCTTTAGGATGTATGCCCACTTTATCGCCACTAAGGTGGCAACCTAAAGTGATGGCTGAGTATAGCTATATTTTAAAAGTTGTGTTATAATTGATAAGTTTTAGACTGGATATAATATTAGTTTATGTAAAGTCTAATATGTCTTTACAGGTCTATCCAAGCCACCATATATAAATCTTATTTTAGTGTATATTTCGAGGTTTTATTCACTATATATGGTTTATAATTTTTCTATTAAGACCTTACAAAGACTGAGGAGAAAGGAAGTTGACATCCAGTGAGTAACTACAATATTCTGCTATTTGATGCAGACAATACATTATTTGATTTTCCCAAAGGAGAACAGGTTGCCTTTAACAAAACCTGTACTAGCTATGGCATAAAAGCCACTGAGGAGCTAATAGCCACCTATCAGAAGATAAATAAACCCCTATGGCAGGAGCTAGAAAAGGGAACTATCACCAAGGAGGATTTGGTAGTAAGAAGATTTAAACTGCTTTTTGACCACTGTAATATCTCCTGTAGTCCTGAGGATTTTAATAGGGACTACCTTTATAATCTAGGGGAGGCTTCCCAGCTTCTACCCTATGCCCATGATTTATTACAGGAGCTAAGTCGTGACCACCGTATTATAATAATTACAAATGGTGTGGCAGATACCCAGCGTCGCCGAATTGCCTCTAGCACCATTGCGCCTTTTATTGGGGATATTATTGTGTCTGAGGATACAGGCTATCAAAAGCCTAATAGTGAGTTTTTTGACTATACTTTTAAAAAGTGCAATATCCCATCAAAGGAAAGCTGCTTAGTTATTGGAGATAGCCTAGGGGCTGACATACTAGGAGCTATGAATTACGGCATTGCCAGTTGTTGGTTTAACCCTATGGGGCTGGACTGCCCAGACCAGTATAAACCTACATATATTGCCTCTAATCTAATGGAGATTATAAGTATTGTAGAGGATTAATCTATAGCTATTACCTTACATAATGCAGATAGCAAAACAATATAAATACCACAACATAAAAGACTGTTCTATCTAGGTAGAACGGTCTTTCTATTTATTATTTGCCATTAGAGTTTTTACAGGGGAATGCAATTGAATTGATATTAATAATATAGTATAATATCAGTGAAAGCTATAAGGATAATACAAAAGTTGCGGAGGTATCTTATGACACAGAAAGCAGATAACAGACAGGTTGATTTTTGTAAAATTGAAGAATTAGATTTCGCAATTATCCCTGGACATTTTGGAGATGTTTTAAAAAAAGGCAAAGTAGGTTTTCTAAGTAAAGGTATAATGAAAAAATTGCTAAAATCCATAGAAGAAGGGAATGCTTCCTATGTGAAAGTAAAGATAGGACAGGAGTTTTCCATAAAAAGATTAGCATCAGATGATTCAGGTTTTGACATATATTGTTATCGTAGAATAAATACTCAAGATGATGTTGTAGTGGATATGGGGGTGCAACTTATTGATAAATTTAAGCCCTATGACCACAGTGAGGGATATCTATTAAGGTTTAAAATCAATAAGGATATTAGATATATTGTAGTAGAGTCTATAGAGGAGGAATATCTCCTTAACAATACCAAGGGGCTGTCCTCAATAGACACAAATCAATCTAATAATTATATAATACCAGAACTTAGGGAAGAAAGCCTACTGGATAAGATTTTTAAAAAAGGTGGCTAAGTAGCTACTTGAGGAATAAGTCGTTGTACATAGGAGATATGGTGGCAGTGGGTTTTATCTATTAATCTACTATATAGCCAATAAGACTTACATTATTATGGTTCTTTACCAGATATTGTGATAAAATTATAGGGGGTGTCTTCCCTCGCCCACGGCAAGGGAAGACACCCCCTATAATTGATATAGAACCATTATTATAAATAAACATAAGCAGGGGCAGATGGTAAAAAAAATCATCTGCCCCTGCTTTGTATAAAAGTATATGTTTTATATATTCCCTATATTATAAAAGGAGTCTAGGGCATTTTTATAGCAGTTTTTTATGTGGTTTTTCATTAGAGCTGATGCTGCCTCTACATCGTCCTTTAAAAGAACATTAAGTATCTCGATATGTTCCTCTTTTGCTAGGTTAATATGTTCTCTATTTTTCTTACTAGCCACTATAATCCTTGCATTAATATCATATATCTGATTCATCATATTTATAATATAGGAATTCTTACACTGGCTGATTAAATACAGGTGCATCTCCTCGTCATACTTATAGCTAAGTTCACTGGTAGCGCTGTTTTCATACAGTTTTTTAAATTCTATAAGTTTGTCCTTATCTGCAAGAATATCCTCTGCACCTAACCTTAGTGTTAAAGGCTCTATTTCACTTCTTACCTGAAATATCTCTATAATGGTTTTAAGGGATATTTCTGTTACATAGATGCCTTTTTTTGGCAGTACCATTACAAAACCTTCACTTTGGAGTAGCTTTATAGCCTCCCTTACAGGGGTGCGACTGCTGTCAAATTCCTTGGCTAGTTGTAGCTCATTTAGCATACTTCCCGGTGGATATTCACAGGAAATCAGCTTTTCTTTAATGGCTATGTAGGTTTTATTTCCCAAATCCATGAAATCCATCCTCTCTAAGTATCCATAGGGATACTATTAGCTATTTCATGGGATAGTTAAAACAGTTTACTATCTATATGTGCTAAACCACTATGGCTGTGATAGTTTTACATAAAATATACTCTATCAGCATTGTTGTAGAATATATCCTCTAGTTCAGTTTTGGAGAAAAGCTGGCTTTCCACTATATAATCAGCTAAACTGCTATAGCTTACCCCTACGGCGGCATACGGTGCGTCAGATCCCCAAAGTAGCTTGTCTGAGCCAACTATCTGGGAGGCTTCCTTTATTATCTTTGCTGTGCCACTGTATGGATACTGCTCTACTGCAATTATCTTAGGCAGTGCAGCTAGATCAAAATATACATTAGCCCTTGCCAGTTTCTCTAGCTTTCTATAGGTGGAGTCTAGATTATCTATAGAGGGCGCCAGCAGATGGCATACTACTATCTTTAGTTTAGGGAATGTGGTTGCAATGTCCAGTAGATTATCAATCTGATGGCTACCCATGGACTCATCACCTATATCCAGTGCCAGTGTAGCTTTATTTTCTTCTAAGATACTGTAGATTTTAGTCATTTTTTCATCCATTAGGGAGAATGTGCCATGACAACCCATTAAGCCACCACCAGAACTCATCTCAAACTTAGCTAGTTTAAACTTCTTTACCTCTATAAAATCCTTCATAGTTTGTAGATAGTCGGTCATAAAAGGATCAATAGTACAGCTAGGGCAGAACCTGTCACCGTATTTATTCAGTATATCTAGGTGGTAGTTATTCTGAAAACCATACATGCTACCCTGCATAAGGACAGCTTTGGCTACACCTTCTTCCTCCATTATCTCCACTGCTCGCTCTATGGTAAAACTATCACTGCCAAATCTCTCAGGCAGTAGCTGGAAGGTTTCTCCATTGCCCCACTGGGCCTTGCCCTGTCCTATAGCTCTAAGCTCTCCTCGTCTACAATAGCCAGCAATAATCTGGGCAATATGTAGATGTGCGTCTATTTTTTTCATAGTAATGATCATTCCTTTCTTGGTGTTTTGTGCTTTGGAGGGTTATAATGCTCCAAAACTACAAAACCAATCCTTGAAACTTTGTTTTAAACCAATCGCATTTACTATATATTCTATATTTTAGGCACTTTTAGCAACCTTTTTCACTGCAAAATGCTTCTTGGATAGGTCTAGGGCGATAGCTACAATAATTACTGCACCTTTTACCAGTCCTTGATTTGTGGAAGGAATACTCATTAGGTTCATACCATTATCTAAAAATCCTACCAATACAGCACCGATAATAGCACCACTAATAGTACCTTTACCACCATTAAGACTTACACCACCAATTACCACAGCAGTGATTAAATCAGTTTCGTAGCCTCTACCTGTCATGGCTGCACCCTGCTGTGTCATAGAGGCAAGTACCACACCGGCAATACCAGCACCTAGGGAAGATGCCATATAGGCTGCCACTGTTAGCTTTTTATTATTTACCCCAGATATTCGTGAGGCTTTCTGATTGCCACCAATGGCGTATAGATGTCTACCATATACTGTTTTTTCCAGTACAAAGTAGGATATTAAGGCTGCTACCACCATAATATAGATAGGCAGTGTAAAGGGGCCTATTTTGCCAAGACCGATATTTGTAAATAGCTCTGGCTTTATGGCGCTGACAATTTTATTATCGGAGATTACCATGGACACCCCTAAAACTATGCTAAGGGAGGCAAAGGTCACCAAAAATGCCGGAACCTTAAATACCACAATTATAGTGGCATGAACTAATCCTATAAATAAACTTACTAGCAGTGCTAGGAAAATCCCTGTAATAACACCACTATTTTCCCCACCTGAGGATTGTATGGACAAAGCCACTATTACCGAAGAAAGTCCCATAACCGATCCTACGGACAGGTCAATTCCCCCTACTATAAAGGCGAATATTGATCCTGATACCAGTATCCCCACCACCGAAATAGACCAAAATACATTGGATATATTATTTATAGTTAGAAAACTTTGGGGTTTTAGTACTGCTAGTATGGTTATTAAACCTAGTAGTATAATAAGCCTGCTATATTTTTCTAGGTTAATCTTTTTTCCCACTGTTATAACCGTCCTTTCCACAGGGCAACTGCCCCCTATTAAAGCCCTGATGCAGCTGCTAGAATATCATTTTGGGTAATTTTATCCCCTTTAAGCTGGGTGGTTATTCTGCCACCACGCATTACTATTACCCTGTGGGAAATTCTAACTAACTCCTGTAAATCAGAGGATACCACTATAACTGTTAAACCTTTGCTGGCTAGATCTTCCAGTAGGCTGTATATTTCGTCCTTTGCGCCTACATCTATACCAGTGGTTGGCTCATCAATAATAAGTAGATTAAGGTCACGCATAATCCATTTGCCGATAATAACCTTCTGCTGATTACCACCTGATAGTAGGCCTACCTCTTTTTCTGGAATATTAGGGCGTACATCCATCATCTTAATAACCCTATCTGCCATGGCTCGCTCCTCCTTAGCAGATACTAGATTATGCTTGGATATTAGGTCGTAATTGGTAAGAACGCTGTTTTTTATAATGGATAGCTCTGGGACAAAGCCCTGCTCTCGTCTGTCCTCAGGCACTAGACCAATGCCAGCTTTAATAGCTTCTAGAGGGCTTTTGCCACTGTATCGCTCCCCATCTATAAACATCTCACCACTGTCCAGCTTATCCAGACCGAATATACATCGCATTACCTCAGTTCGCCCTGCTCCAATTAGCCCAGCAAAACCGATAATCTCCCCTTTTTTCGCCGTAAAGCTAATATCCTCAAAAACTCCATGACGACTTAGGTTTTTAACCTCTAAGGACACAGGGTTATCGTTTACCTTGTCAGCGTCGTCACTGCTGTGGATATGCTCCATCTCCTTGCCTATCATAAGCCTTATAACTTCTTTAGGGTTAATTTCTTCCTTAGATAGCACTGCTACATTCTCACCATTTCTAAGGATGGTAAGTCTGTCAGATAGGGCATAAACCTCCTCTAGTCGGTGGGATATGTAGATGATACTTACCCCAGAACTTCTAAGGCTTTTGATTATATCAAATAAAATAAGGGATTCTTTAGCACTAAGGGAGGCTGTAGGCTCGTCCATTATTAGCACCTGTGCTTTAATGGAAAGACCTTTGAGTATCTCTACAAGCTGACGAAGTCCCACCCCTAAATCCCCAACTAAATCCGTTGCTTTTAGAGGGAATTTGTATTTATCTATTAGCTCTTGGGCGTCTTTTTCCATCTTTTTGTAGTTGATGATACCTGTGCCTTTGTACTTAGGCTCTCTGCCTAGGAAGATGTTTTGTGCCACTGTTAGCACCGATATAACCGATAATTCCTGATAGATACTAGCTATACCAGCCTTGTTACACTGGGAACTATTAGCAAAGTTTACCGGCTTACCCTGCCACAGTATCTCCCCACTATCCCTAGTATAGGCACCTGTTATTATCTTAATTAAGGTGGATTTACCGGCACCGTTTTCACCCATTAAGGCGTGGACTTCACCTTTTTTTATCTCGATATTAACATTTTTTAGGACAGCTACTCCTGAGAAACTCTTACATATATTATTTCCACTTAAAATTACATCACCTTGCATTTACTAACGCTCCTTCTTTTGGCACTGCTTCTTTTTGTTTAACTACTCGTTTTTCTGAGTAGGCAGTAAACCAGAAATCAAATATAACTACTGCTATAATTATAGAGCCCTTGATTATAAGCTGATAGGCTGTGTTAATATCTAGCTTAAATATACCGTTATTTAGTGCAGAGATAAACACTGCCCCTATAAAGGTACCTACTATATCACCTTTACCTCCGGCTAGGGCTGCCCCACCTACTACGATGGCTGCGATAACCTCTAGCTCGATGGATTGTCCCAGTAGGGCGTTGGTGCTTTGTAGTCTTGCTGTGGTAAATATTGCACCTATGGAAACACAGAAACCTGTAATAGCATATACATAGGTTTTAATCCTTAGGTGGTTAATACCAGTTAGCTGGCTAGCTTTAAGGTTGGCACCTACTGCGTAAACCTGTGTGCCAAAGGAGGTGTATTTTAGTATAAACTGTCCTAGAATGGATAGCACCACAAAGGCTATGGTGACTATATGCACTCCCCCAATATCCCCACCAAGCCAAGTGTATTCACTTACCATTAGACTTTGGCTGGTTATTAGTCCGTTTTCCTTAATGGATATAATGTAGGTTAATGCTCGGTACATACCCATGGTGGATAGTGTAGCTATAAAAGGTGGCAGGTTAAATTTACTTATAATAAATCCGTTGAAAAAACCCAGTGCCACACCTATAATTATTCCTGCTAATATCATTACCCAGATAGGTAATAGGGTGTATCGGTAGATATTTGCCATGGTCATGCCAACTACTGCCATTAATGCACCAGTGGATAGGTCGATACCACCTGTAATAATTACAAAGGTTACCCCTATGCCGATAATCCCCACAACTGCCGCTTCTCTTAATATGTTAAGCATATTATTAGCGGTGGTAAAGGAGCTTGTGGTCAGTGCAAAAAATATCATTAATATAGCCAGCAGAAGTAGGGATATAATTCGTCTTTTTGTTATCTGTTTCAACACTCTCACCTCTTTTTTAGAAAAAAGGGGCTGTCCCATTAATAAATATGTCGGTGATTTTACACAAAGTAGGGTTTGATGCCTACATGGAACCGAAAACTTAGATTTCCTATCATCTTCGGACTGATGTGGGCATCAGACCCTACAAATATATGGTTGGTTTTATGCAGTTTCACCTTAATAGGACAGCCTCTAATCTGTGTTTACCATCTTTCGTTTGCTGGGATAGTGCTTACTGTATCCTTAGTTACGATGATTGGTTCCATCATAACTTTAGGTGTTTCAGATAGTACACTGTAGTGATATTCAGAGCCTATCATAAGTAGTGCTACCTTAGCAGCTGTTTGGCCTTGTTCCCAAACATTTGTGTATATTGTGCCTGTTAGGGTGCCGTCTTCGATCATCTGTAGAGCATCTCTCTCACCATCTGCACCCCAGATTACCATTTCATCAAGTCTGCCAGCATTCTGTGCTGCCAGTGAAGCTCCAGCTGCCATTGCATCATTAATAGCAAATACCCCACCGATATCATCATACTGGGATAGGAAGCTACTCATTACTGTTGTAGCTTTTTCCTTCTCAAAATCTGCTGCCTGACTTGCTACGATCTCTATATTAGGGTAGTTAGCTGCCAGTGTATCTCTAAAACCTTGCTCGATATTATCGGTTCTAGATACCCCAGCAATACCCTGAATTAGTACCACATTGCCCTGTCCACCTAAAGACTCAGCAATCTCCTCTGCCACAAACACACCAGCATCATAGTCAATCATCTGTACCAGTGCAGAGTGAACAGTATTAGCATCTAGGTTAAGGGTGATTACAGGTATGCCTTTTTCTTCGGCTTCCTTTGTAGTTGCCGCTAGGGCTGCCCCGTCACTTGCCTGTATAATAATTGCATCAAATTCCTGTCCGATTACCTCAGTCATAATCTTAACCTGATTTTCAGCAGAGCTGTCACCGTTAAAAGATTGTACCGAAATATTATCATAAGGCGCAACCTCCTGCTCAATGCCCTCCAGCCATGCTTGGTTAACAGGGGTGCTAATGTCATGGGCTACATAAGCAATTTTAATAGGGTCGTTGTAAGGGTCTTTTATATCTTGGGTTACAGCTGCTGCCATAGGAGCATCAGCTTGTGCCACAGCTGCTTGAGCTTGGCTGCTTTCCTCTCTTGCGTTACCCTCAGTGGCACATCCTGTAAAGATCACCATTGTTGCTACCATTAAAGCTAAAGTTGACTTTCTCATTTTAACTACCGTCCTTTCATTTTACAGACAGTGTTTTCCTTATCTTTGTATTTATATAGGTAAAATCACTGCTGTTACTGGTTAAATTTTTAACCTACTTCACATTAATTCTTACTAACATATTTCTCATGCTCCTATGATGGATACCTGATATAAGCATGTTATAAACATGTTGTATACATATAATATACAAGATAAATCCTAGCTATTCAATTGACTTTTTCCACCAAGGTTAATTATTTTTTGGTGAAAATATCCTAAAACACTATAACAATATAGGTGTAATTTGGTATAGTTTTGATAATATTACTTAATATTCCAGTAAAAATTTTACTTATTTAAGGTGGAATACTAGGGGTGACCTATATAATATAAATAATCTCTGTTGCACTTCGATTATTTATTAGTTAAGAGTGAAAAGTGAAAAGTGAAGAGTTTAGGAGTGGCTTTGCCACATATTTGTAATATGGTTTGTGACTTAGTTGCTGTGGGGTGGTTGAAGTTAGATATTTACCCATGTCTGTTAAATGGGATTTATCATATTAGGCATGATTGCAATTATATATCTACTCTGACTTATGGCACAGCACCTCAGCTGGGGGCGTTGCCCCATACCTTTACCTATGTAGTCTATTAGTAAACCAAATACCCCAGTACCTTTTGCCGTCACGCAAAAGGTACCAAAAAGTGATTTAAGAGGGAGTTTCGATTCTCCCTCTTAAAAATCTCCCTTAAAACGACAAAAGGGGGATACACTCAGCTTTAACTTAGAGTAAGTTCCTTTTGATTCCCACCCCTTACCACACACTAATTTAGGTGCGTCCTAGGTAGATATTAATCAGAAGATAAGATTTTTATATTACAGAAATAAA
>CAYJEQ010000064.1:0-9552 GCA_964369235.1 uncultured Oscillospiraceae bacterium
GGTGCCTTCCCTCACCGTCGGCCAGGGAAGGCACCCCAACAATTGATATATAACCTTATAAATTAAGAAATTAATGAATAAATGAAAACTTCATAACAAACTACTAAATCATCTAAAATATTTAAGGGGTATGTCTCTACAATGACATACCCCTCTTTATATAAATAAAAGCGATATACTAAAACTTCTCCTAGTATATCGCTTTTTAATATTTAATAACTAACGCTTATTGGATAAATTACATCCCAAGCATCATAGCTACTGCTATTGCGCAAGCTGCGATTGCAACATTGATTAGAACAATTTTAATAACGAATTTAATCCATTTTGTATATGCTACACCACCTAGTGCTAGGGATCCCATTAGAGGACCTGATAGTGGTGTCATACAGTTTGTTAGACCATCACCGAACTGTAGAACCATAGATAGTACAGATCTGGAGATACCTAGAACATCACCGATTGGCATAATAACAGGTAGAACGATGTAAGCCTGTGTAGTACCACCAACAACGATAAAGTTAAATAATAGGTTAAAGAAGAATAGACCAATAGCACTTGGAACAGCACCGAAATTATCTAGGAAGTCGATTGCATAGTAAGCAATTGTGTGGATAATATTACCAGCTGTTAGTGTGCCAGAGATTGTTCTAGCAAAAGCCATAATAAATACGATACCACCCATATTTACTGCACCTTTGTACATTGCCTTAGCTACTGTATTTGGGGACATTTTGTAGAATACACCGATTAGTATGCTAGAAGCTAGAATTGTTGCACATAGCTGATTCCAACTCCAATTATATTTGCTAGCGCCCCATGCATAGAATAGGTAACCACCAACAACAGATAGTAGAGATAGCACAGCTCTTGGATCAAAGCTTGTGGACTCTTTCTTATTAGCAAACTCAGCTTTTTCTTCTTCGGTCATTGTTAGTAGACCTTCTTTACCAAGTATGCTTCTGCTTGGATCTCTGTTAACCTTTAGTGCGTATCTTGTTACATAAGTTGCACCAACTAGATAGAAAATAATTTCAAGTACAATTCTAAATCCAGCGTGGGTTAGCGGAGGTACGCCTAGCATTTCCTGTGCAATTAGTACAATCGCAGTTGTAGGGCCTGCTGCTTGAGCAGTAATGTACGGCAGATAGAACATTGCCACTGCACATAGTCTGTCAAGGTTAAGTTTCTTAGAGATAATTACACCGATTGCAACATAAGCAAGCATTGAGTCATTACCACATAGTGCACCTAATACGGACATTAGTAGATAGATCATTGGTACAACAATCTTAATACTCTTATCTTTAAACTTTGCTACACCTGTATCTGCTAGAGATGTAATAGCACCACTGCTAATAAGGACTTCTGTGGAAGCACCTAGTATAATTAGTAGTGACATTACAAGTCCACCAGCCTGTAGGTTTGGCTGTAAGCTCATAAATGCGTCAAATGGTGAAACTGGTGTCTGCTCAATAAAGCTAAATGCATTAGGGTCCACTGCATTAGAGCCTTCAATTTTAGCAAACTGTCCTGCTGGAATTACATATGTAAGTAGACAAGCAACCAATATGAATATTGATAGTAGTACTATTACATGAGGAAATTCCCATTTTTTCTTTGTCTGTGTCTGTGGGGTATTACTCATAATTAATCTCCTTAAGTATAATTATTTATTTGCAAGCGTTAGCGCAAATACCTTGGTTTTTTCCGTAAGAGATGGTATATGCATTCTCTCATCGGTGCGATGGATATCCTTCATATATGGACCTATACCATCAATACATGGCACTCCATAACTAGCCAGTAAACAAGCATCTCCTGTTCCTGACTTAGGTTCCTGACAATAATCATAGCCATAGATTTTCCCATAGTGTTTCATATGCTCATATAAATCTAGATTAGCCTGTGTTCTAGGCATTTCTGGGTGCTGTACTACAATCTTAATAGTAGTTTTACAGCCTTCTACAAAGGGGGCTCCTGTTTGGATTTCTTCAATTAATTTAAGGAAGCTTTCCTCCCCTTCCTTTGTGTTGAATCCCGCTACGATTCTAGCAGTTGCCTTATCAGATATACCTTTATTAGACTGCATCTGTGATACATCAACAGTAAGATTAGTATAATCTGTTGCTTCAAATAGTCTTAATGCCTGATGAGCTAACTCCTTAGAGGCGCTTCGGCCATCTTTATAACCTACTGTGGCATGAGCTGTTCTCCCTGTTATCTCCATGGTGCAGATAGCTATACCATTTCTTGCTGTAAGAATACCGTTATCATCTCTAGCCGGCTCAAATACATAGGCACACTCAGTACCTTCTGCTTCCCTTTTAAATATATCTCTGCCTGATGGGGAACCTGTTTCCTCATCACAGTTATATATCATTACTATCTCTTTATTAGGTAGGGCACCTAGTTCCTGTAATATCCTTACAGAATACATAGAGGATACTACACCACCTTTATTATCGGTAATACCTATACCATATGCCCAATCTCCATCAATTCTAAAGGGGTGTGCTTCACAGTCACCTTCTTTAAATCCTGTAAATGTATCTATATGGGCATTTACTATGATTTTCCCCTGTGGGTTTTCTGGTTTAATCCTTGCTACAAGATGAGTTCCTACTCTTTCGTCAAAGATTTCCTCAATCTCTACTTTCATCTTTTCTAAGGCTTTTTTAAGTATTTTTACAACCTGTTCATTGCCCTTTATATATCCAGTAGGACAATCTATAGAAGTCAGTTCCTTTAACAGTTCCATCTGTTCATCAAAATACTCTATGCTTTTACTTTCAATTTCTCTAATAATATCCATATTATTTCTCTTTCTGTCATTCTGTTTAATTCAATGTGTCTATTATATGTATAATTCGTTAATTCGTCAAATATATATTATAAATATCCATATAGTTTTTCCGTATTATCAAAGTAAATTTCTACATTACTAATAAAAAATTTTTCTAAATCACAGCAAAATAGCTAATTTTTCGACCAAAATCAGCAAATGTCACTACATCACTTTACTATAATAAGAGGTTTTCTACTTAATAAACAAAATTTGCAAAATACGACTTTTTTGTTGTGAATTATATATTTTGCCTATGATTACATATATAAGTCTTATTTTATTTACTGTTTTTTTCTGCTATAATTAGGATAGTAATTTATAATTTTAGCAATATAAAGGAGATTTTATATGATTAATCAAATTCCTACAAATCAATTTGTACAAGACACCTATGATTACCTCCACTCTATTCCTGAGCTAGGTTTTCAGGAGTTTAAAACTGCAAAGTTTCTAGCCGACAAACTTGGTGAGTTTGGCTATGAAGTTACTGAAAACATCGGCACAACTGGTATTATCGGTATACTTGATAGCAAGGTAGAAGGCCCATGCTTTGCCCTAAGAGCTGATATAGATGCTCTGCCTTTTATTGTAGATGGTAAAGATGTAGCCTGCCATGCTTGTGGCCATGATGCCAATAGCTCTATGGTACTAGCTGCTGCTAAGTCCATTGCAGAAAAAGGTATCGCAAAAGGAAAATTTGTTATTGTATTCCAACAGGCAGAAGAATTAGTTGGCGCTATTCCAATGATTGAAGCCTATGATTTTTCCTTTATTGATGAGATGATCGGTATTCATCTGCGCCCTATTGCCGAAGCTAAACTAGGCGAAGGTATGCACGCCCTTTGTCACAGTGCTAGTTGTTTTGCTAAGATTAAAATTAAAGGCGAAGTTGCCCATGGCGCCCGTCCTCATCTAGGAGTTAATGCTATAAACATTGCTACTACAATTATTGATGGTATAAATGCTATTAAAGAAGATCCTTCAATACCTTACTCTATTAAGGCTACCCAGATACAGTCTATAGGTAATCCTGCTAACTCTATTCCAGATGTAGTTCATCTAACACTGGATATGCGTGCATTAGAAAATAGCCTAATGGATAAACTAAAGGAGAAGGTTAAAGGAATTAGCGAAAGCGCTGCTGCCCTACATGGTGGTAGTATTGAGGATATCCATATTCATGGGGTAATTGCTTCTGAATATGATAGCCAGGTAACAGAGTTATGCAAGGAAGCTGTTGTATCTGTACTAGGCAGTACATTAGGAGAGCGTCCTACTACAGGTGGTGAGGATTTCCATTACTTTGCTAAAATGGCTAATATTAAAACAGGTTATATTGGTCTAGGTGCAGATTTAACCCCTGGTGTCCACAATATAAACATGACCTTTGATAAAAAGGCACTTGATATTGGTGTAGCTATCTTAGATAAGGCAGTAGAACTAAGATTTTCTAAATAATTAACCTTATTATAAACCCACTAAATTTAAAGGCAAATTTAGTGGGTTTATGCTTATATCAAAACTAAGTCTACTGTGTCACTCTAAACTTGCAAATTTCATTTATGTACTTTTGTACTATTCACCTATCTGCAAATTCAGTGGATTTTTCATTATTATGTTCATGCCTTTCTCTTAGTTTGAAATTTATTTTAAAACTTTTCTCTTGAATTTAAATATGGATTTATGTTATATTATATATCTGCCAGTGATGGATATACTAGCTATATGAAATATGTACAGGTATAATCTTAAATTCACCCTTGTTGTAACATAATCCAATAAAAAAAATTCACCTCTGTAACAAATTTTTGAAAAAATATCTATGCACATTGGTTATTTTGCAAAATTTAATGCACATAGGTGCATATTCTATTGACTATGTTTAAACTTTAGTATATACTGTAACCATAAATTAGATTTGGAGAGATATCGTGCTTACAGAAAACAAAAAAAATCGCCTTTATAAAATTGCCAGTCTTTATTATGACCAAGGCAAAAATCAAAATGAAATTGCCGAAATTGTAGGTGTATCCCGTCCTATGATTTCAAAACTTCTTACTGAAGCCAGAGAAGTAGGTATAGTAACAATCACAGTTAACGAAATCAAAACTCATGGTGAAATACTAGCAGACCAAATCGCCTCCCTATTTGGAGTAAAAGCCTTTGTAATTGAAGGTAACCTTAGAGATGAATCCAGTGAATTTTCTGAGGAGTTAAAAAATGGCATCTGTCGTTTTTTACCTTTAGATAGAAGGTTTAATCTTGGTATCAGTTGTGGCTCTACCTTAGGCTTTTTTTCAGAGGCTTTAGCCACTGGTAAAGACCTATCTCTATCCGGTAATATATCACCACTAATCGGTGGTATAAAAGCTACTTATAAAAGCTATCATACTAACGAATTAGTTCGCGTAATATCCGAACACACTAATCTAAAAGCTCATTACTTCTATCTTCCTGCCCTACTTTCCTCTAGCGAGGAAAAATATCTGTATAAATCCTCAGATTTATTCCAGCAAATTGATACAAAGTGGCAGAGTTTAGATGTGGCACTTGTAAACATATCCTCCCTATACGCTCCACCGGATTTAGCTACATCTGCTAGATTTGGCAAGCGACTTGTAACTCAAAAGGCAGTAGGTAGATTCTTAGCTCATTACTATGATATAAATGGTAATTTCATTATGGCTGATTGTGATAATGTTATGCAGGTCGAAACTAACAACCTAAAGCAGATTAATGAAGTGGTTGCACTGTGTTCTAATTCAGTGGACATTAATGCCATAGTAGGTGCTCTACGCACCGGCTTATTTAGCTCTTTAATTATAGGTGAGCCTTTAGCAGAAAAGCTAATTGAATTAGGAAATAGCAAGTTACATCTGTAATCCCTTAGAAAAAACTTTTATTAAAATTCCATAAATACTCATGATAATATTGATTAAAAGACCCAAAGTTTTTGCTTTGGGTTTTGCTTTTTTTGTAAATTATTGACTTATCCCTATTACATATGATACTATATTCTTGCATTTTAATTTTATAGTTACCAATGATAATGAGGAGGCCTTATATGATACATGTAAAAGATTTTGAGAAAATGTTAAACTCAGCCGCTGAAACAATTATATCTGCAGAACAAGAGCTAACAGATATAGATTCTAAATTTGGCGATGCTGACCATGGAATCACCATGACCAAAATTATGAATTCAGTTAAAGATGCCATTACAGAAAAAGATGGTCGTGACTTTAAAACACTTCTTGACGATATTTCAATGTCTATAATGACTATTAATGGAGGATCAGCAGTTCCACTATGGACTACCCTCTTTGATGGTATGAGTAGTGGTGCTCCTAACAGCTATGAAATCACCCTAGATGAATTTAAAAACATCTACCGAGAAGGACTATCCAATCTATCCAGCCTATCTAAGGCTAAGGTTGGGGATAAAACTATGATGGATACCCTTATTCCAGCAGTAGAAACCTTAACAACTTCCAGTGGCAGCCTAGAGGAAATAATGTCTAAGTCCTGTAATGCTGCTATAGAAGGTGCAACTGCTAGTGAGGGCTTTGTTTCAAAATTCGGTAGAGCTAAAAGCTATAAAGAACAAACCATCGGAACACCCGATGCTGGCGCTATGTCTATGAAGTATTTCTTTGTAGGCATGAATAGCGCTTTACATTAAAACTATTTGATAGTGATATTCACACTAACATTTAGATACATATCTTATATGAAAGAGGTTTTGCATTATGAAAATGAAAAAGTTTATCAACAACCCTGAGGATTTAACAAACGAGTTAATGGCTGGCTATGCTCTAGCTGCAGCTGATTATGTTGATGTTCTAGAGAACAATATTGTAGTTTCCAAAACCCTTAAAACTGCGAACCGAGTTACTATAGTATCCTACGGTGGCACAGGTCATGAACCTGCTGTTTCTGGTTTTGTTGGTGATGGTATGCTGGATATTTCTGTTCCTGGAGATATCTTTGCTGCGCCAAACCCACAGCTTGTATTTGAAGCAATTAAAATGGCTGATAAAGGTCATGGGGTTTTGCTACTTGTACTTAATCATGCTGGTGATATGCTTACTGGTGAAATGACCATGAAACTTTGCCAAAAAGCTGGTTTAAATGTTAAAAAAGTAGTTACCCAAGAAGATATCTCTAATGCGCCTCGTTCTGATGGTGATAATAGAAGAGGTCTTGGTGGTGCTATTCCTCTATACCATATAGCAGCAGCTGCTGCAAAAGACGGCAAAAGCCTAGAAAAAGTTGCTGCACTAGCACAGCGTTATGCTGATTCTATGGCAACTATAGCTGTTGCTGCTAGATGTGCTACCCACCCTGCTAATGGTGCACCATTTGGTGATCTAGGTGATGATTTAATGGAAATCGGCATGGGACAGCATGGTGAAGGTGGTGGTGGTCGTCAGCCAATGAAAACCTCTAAAGAAACCATTAAAATTATGGCTGATGCACTAATTAGTGATATTCCACTTACTAGAGGGGATAAAGTTTTTGCTATGATTAATGGTTCTGGTGCTACAACACTTATGGAACAGTTTATCCTTCTAAAGGACTGTACAGATTATCTAAAGGAACAAGGCATTGAAGTTGTAGCTAATCTTGCTGGTAACCTTCTAACAGTACAGGAACAGGCAGGCTTCCAGCTTAATCTTTCCAAATGGGATGATGAGTTCCTATACTACTGGAATAAAACTGCTAGATCCTATGCACTTAATAAATAATGCTTACTGAATAACTGGGTGCTAAGCACACAGTTATAAATCGCCACAATATTGTGGCGATTTAACCTCAAAACAAGGGCGTTTTGAGGTTAACAGGTGCATTGATAGACAGCCTGCCTGAATTTGGAGCTATACTCCAAATTCAGAGTGCAAAGTTTTTATAATAATGGATTAAAAACTTTGCACTTCTAAACACCCAAAAACATATTAAATAAACCTATAAGTATGTTTTTGGGTTGTTCAGCAGGCTTTAAATAATTTTACCAAAGGAGAATTTATATATAATGGCTGATGCAATAGGTAATAAAATCCCTAAAGAATATCATCTTGACATAGCTCCTAAGGCAGATGGATTTTATGTAAAAGGTCTTAATCATTCTGGTTGGGGTATGAAAAATCGTCTTTCTAAAATATTTAGACCGGATACAGGTAACTCTGTTATGCTTGCTTTTGACCATGGTTATATTATGGGTGCTACTGCTGGGTTAGAAAGACTAGACATAGCACTACCTCCCCTACTTCCCCATGTAGATGTACTAATGGGTACAAGAGGTGCTTTACGCAGCTGTGTTGATCCAATGACTGATAAAGGTATCTGCTTACGAGCTACCCATGATTCCACTGTGCTTTTTGATGATATGTCCAAAGGCTGTGGACTAGGTGCAGATATGGAAGATGCCCTAAGACTTAATGCTGATTGTCTTGCAATTCAGTGTTTTGTTGGTGGCAGTGGAGAAGCTCAGTCCCTAGAGGTGCTTTGTCGCGGAGTAGATGCTGGGGAAAGATATAATGTTCCTGTAATGGCTGTAACTGCTGTAGGTAAGGAAATGGAGCGTAACGAGAAATACTTTATGCTTGCAACAAGGGTATTAGCCGAGCTAGGTGCTCACTGTGTTAAAACCTACTACTGTGAAGGCTTTGAAAAAGTCGCAGCTGCTTGCCCTGTTCCAATTCTAATTGCTGGTGGTAAGAAAACCCCTGAAATCGAAGCACTAGAAATGGCTTACAAAGCTATGAATTCTGGGGCTAGAGGAGTGGACATGGGACGAAATATTTTCCAGTCGGAATCTCCTCTAGGCATGGCAACAGCTATAGGAAAAATTGTTCATGAAAACTATAGCGCTAAAGAAGCCTATGAGCTATTCCTTCATATTAAAAATAGCAAATAGCTCTCACTTGTACTGGTTTAGATAGCCACCCACACCTTAATCCCATTATTAATAATTAGATGATATTAGTATGAAATTATATTTTCACAGGGAATCGGCTGTTTTATGATTTTATAAGTAGCCTTCCCCTATTAAACACACAAAACATCATGTGAGAAATGGAGATTTTTATGTTTGAGATTGTACATATTGGCGTTCCTACTACCCAGAAAAAAGAAGGGGAAATTTTCATAGAAGGTGCAAACATCTATGTAACTCCTCCTGAGCTAAGCCCTTTTGCTATTGAATATGTAAGATTTATGCCGGGGACAATCTTCCCAGAAGATATGCACTACGATACCCATGTAGCAGCTAAGGTTCATTCCATTGATGAATTTGTGGCTAAAGCTGATAAGGTTATTGTTCCTAAGATGGATAATGGGGACTGCTACCTGTGTTTCGTTGTTAAAGATGGCGCAATTATCGAGCTTATTGAAATGAAATAATGTTTTACTAAAATAGGGTGTATTCGCAGATGATGTGAATACACCCTATTTTCCTTTATACTAATATTACTATTTATCTGTACTCTACTATCCATATTAATAATTTTTCTATAAATATACATTTTTCATATTACAAAAATTACTGTTTTTTATTACATTTAATCCAAAATTTTCGTTATGTTTTTTAATTCTAAGATTTATAACTCTATTTTTCACTTTAGATTATATTAAATTGATAGTATAAATGTATAGTTTAATTAGTAGTTTAGTTTCGCTTTAATTAACATTGACTAAATGCACAT
>CAYJEQ010000064.1:9562-14918 GCA_964369235.1 uncultured Oscillospiraceae bacterium
AATTATAAAGATACAAATTCTATTTATTATAGTAAATCAGTGAATCCCTTGAATATGTAACAATTATCACACCTATTTGTCACCTTGCGCAAAATATAAACTTAATATATTACATATTATCCTGAAAATTATTTGCATATTCCAAAAATTTATGGAATTTAATTGAATTATTTTAAAAAAATTTACTTAATTTCAAATTAATTTATGTTACACAGATGTTTTTTGCTACAATTAAATGTTACATATTACCATTAATAGTATATAAATGTAAGCATATATCATAATTGTAATTAAATGGATTGCTAAATGTCAATTTTGTGCTATAGTTTATGGTAATATGTATATATTTAGTAAAATCACAGAATATTTTCGGTAACATTATTGACTGAAATGTTAACAATATGGTACAATTCACTTAAGTTAACAAGATGATTTTAAAGGATTTTTAATTTTACAAAAGTTACCAACGACATCAATTATGTAACCAAAATTTTACATTTGTATTCGCACTTTAATGCAGTAATTATCACAGGAGGTATTCACTTATGAAAAAACTTAGATTTTTTTCCACATTACTTGCAACGACATTAACATTAACCCTATTCTCACCAATATCTGCCCAGGCTTATTCATTGTCCGATGACAGAGTGGTGCGTGTAGGCTATTTTACTGCCTACACAGATCTAATTAGCGATATTGATAGCATTAATAAAAAAGGTTATGGCTATGAAGTATTTCAGAAGATGGAGGAGTATAGCAATTTTAAATTTGAGTTTGTTGCTATTGATGGTTCTATAACCGATGCTATAGATAGCGGTTATGTTGATGTAGCAGGTTTTATGATTAAAACCCCTACCCGTGAAGAAAACTACATTTTTTCCGATACCCCCTATAGTAAAACCTATTCAGCACTAATGACCGACGATTTTACTATCAACTATAATGATCCCGCTGCTATAGATGGGAAAACTGTTGCTAGCTATGAAGATCACCCAGTTGAAGCTAACCTAAATAGCTACTGTGAAACCTACGGCATATCCGTAGAATATGTTTATGACAATATAGATAGTTTTACTGATCTTGATACTGATTTTTCCATTTCATTTTTGGAGGATCGCAGCTCTGCAGTTAGGAACAATGCCCTTAACTTAGGGGTATTTAATATGTATCTAGTAACCAGTTTAGAAAACAGAGACCTAATGGATATGTTAGACGGAGCAATGCTACAGATTATCAGCGCAGAGGGTAATTTTTTCTTTGAACTAGAGGAAAAATATCTTGCACAGAATATAGAAGTTAATCATCGTTCTCTAGGATCTGAAGAGAAAGCCGCTCTTTCCTCTAGAGCTTTCTCTGTAGGATATATTGATAACCATCAGCCTCTATCATATACCGACGAAAACGGAAATGCAGCTGGTACACTTGTTGATGTTTTTAATAACTTTGTTGATAAATATGATATGACTGTAACCTATCATCCCTATAATATTAATGATGATATAAATAGCTATAAGGATTATGATATACTCCTTACTCTATATGGTGATAGAGATGTGCTGACAGAACACTACCAATACACTGACCAGCTATTTGCCTTAGACATGTACACCCAAGTACAGGGAGATATATATGATCCAGATAAAACTATATATGAACTTCTTGACACACCTAAAAATATCGGTGTAGCTAACTATCTATGGCTTTACTATGATGTCTTTGAGGAGACTTTCCCTGGAACTAATCTTATATATTTAGATGATTTCCAGTTAGGTATAAATGGATTTAAAAACAAAGACTTAGATATGCTTATAACTACAGAAACTGCTCTAAGCTATATTGAAACTACCTTAGAAGGCCACTCCCATGAAACTGTAAAAAGCGATATGGTAAATCCAGTAAGGATACTTGTATCCAATGAACTAGCCGATACATTTATCCCTATATTTAATGTTATGGTTGATAGAGTAAGTGAAAGCCAGTATAGTGAAATGGTCGAAAGAAGCGCAAACGCTTTCTTTTACACCCCATCTGCCTTTGATGTAATATGGGATTACTGGTATATTGGGGTACTAATAGGACTAATTATTATTCTGGGATTTATAGCCTTTGGAAATCAGAAGCAGAAAGAAAAAGATGAAGCTGTTGAGTATGCTCATACAACTGACAGTCTTACAGGATTTATGGCTATCCATACTTTTAGAGAATTACTGGCAGAACGATTAACCACTATGAGACCTTTTGAGTATGAAATTATATCCCTTGATGTGGATATGTTTAGAACTATTAATACACACTTTAGCAGTCAACGAGGCACCGATGTTATTAAGGCAATTGCAACAGGGTTAGATAATGCTCTAGGTAAAACAGATGCTGTAATTACACGCCGTACTGCTGATCAGTTTCTTATACTGAGAAGAGTAAATATCGGTGGAACTGTAGAAGACATCTATCGCCAAGATGTTCTACCAGCTATTAGAGAAACCATTGGTGAAAAATACAATATCTGCATGTCCTTTGGTACTGTGATAATTGATAATTGTAAGGATAAATCTACTAGTATTATAGCTCAGGCTGACCAAGCAAGAACTGCTGGTAAAAATGAACACCGAACAACATTTATTACCTTTGATGAAGAGATGCTTAAGCAATATGAAGATAAAATCAATATTACCTTTAGAATGGAACAAGCACTAAAAGACAGAGAGTTCTTTGTTGTATATCAGCCGAAAATTGATTTTAAAACCATGAATATAGGTGGCGCAGAAGCCCTTGTTCGTTGGCAACCTAGACTTTCTAATATGATATATCCTGATCAGTTCATACCAATTTTTGAACAGAATGGATTTATCTCCGATCTAGATATGTATGTATTTGAGGAAGTTTGCAAATATATTAATAGAATGTCTGGGAAATTACATCTTCCTGTAATATCTGTTAATCTCTCTGCTCATACTGTCCTTAGTGATAATATTCTCCAGCGCATAACCTCAATAATCACAAATTATAATGTTAAAAAAGATCAGGTTGAATTCGAGCTAACTGAAAGTGCAGTGGAATCTAATAGTGAGAAATTCCTTGCAACAGTTAAGCAGTTTAAAAAGCTCGGGTATCTAATCTCAATTGATGACTTCGGGGCAGGGGTATCTTCCCTAAACCGTCTCTCCTCCATTGATGCCGATATATTAAAAATGGACAAAGCGTTCTTTGACCTAAAGACACAAGGTGGAAAAAGCTCAGTTGTTGTTACCAATGTTATTAGAATGGCAAAAGAGCTTGGTATGAAGGTGGTTGCTGAAGGTGTTGAAACCGCTGCTCAGGCACTATGGTTAAATGAAATAGGCTGTGACTATGCACAGGGTTATTATTTCTCCAAACCATTAAGTGAAGCTGATTTTACTGATGTACTAAAAAATGATACAACTTATAATGTTAGTATCGCATAATTATTTAATTTGATAATATCTTTTAACACTTACCTTGTCCCCTCACATTCTGCGTTGTGGGGGGACATTTTTTATGTAAAATTTATCTATAATGTAATAGATTATTGCAATTTGATTTTTTAGGGAATTATGTTATATTGGATATATAAACTTTACCACTAAGAAGTTAACAGAAAGGATTTTACTATGAAAATTACCGATGTAAAGATTATTAAAGCTAACTCCTTCCTATATGTACAAATCTATACTGACACTGGATTAATCGGCACTGGCGAATCAGGTGCTTGGGGCTTTCTAGATGCTAGTGGAGAGGCTATTCTATCCTTTAAAACATATCTAATGGGGCAGGATCCCCTTAATATCGAGCATCATTTCCAGTATATGTACCGTTGTTTCCACTTTAGAGGATCTGCAGTAATGGGAGCTTTAAGTGCCATTGATATTGCTTTATGGGATATAGCTGGTCAGCATTACGGTGTACCTATCTATATGCTACTAGGTGGCAAATGCAGAGATAAAGTTCGCACCTACTACCATGTAAGTGGCACTACCGACGAGGAATTATTCCGTAGCTGTTTACAAGCTAAGGAGGAAGGTTTTACAGCTATAGGTCACCTATCCCCATTCCTTGATTTACCTAGAAACACCCCTGTAACAGATAACCACTGTAGCATGATTAACAAAGCTGCCCTCCGTATAAATCATATTAGAAAACTTGTAGGTGATAATATAGATTTATGTATTGAGATGCACCGTAGATTAACACCTTACGAGGCAGTGGTATTTGCCGATGCTATTAAAGATTCCAGACCACTATTTTTAGAAGATCCTACTACCCCAGACAATCTTGACTCTATGGGCTATATTGCCAGTCGCACTAATATACCTATTGCCACTGGGGAAAGACTACTTACTATACAGGACTTTGCAATGTTATTTGCTAGAAATGCTACTGCTTTTGCCAGAACTAGTCTTTGCTTGTGTGGTGGTTTTACAGGTGCTAGAAAAATTGCAAATATGGCAGAAGCATATGGTATTAGAATTATCCCTCACAACCCCTACAGCCCAATAAGCTCTGCTGCCTGTGCTCATTTATGTGCAGCAGTGTCCAATGTGGAACTTATGGAACTGCCTGATCATGGTGGAATGTCCGCTACCCAGCGTTATACCAGTGGTGACACAATAGACTTTAAATCCTTCTCCCAGCGTGATCTAGTTACCTTTACTCCTGAGATTAAAGATGGCTATGTTATACTACCTACTGCTGCTGGTCTAGGCACTACCCTACAGGAAGGGATAGAGGAAAAATACCCCTACAAACGCAGAGATATTATTAGCAGACTTCACGAAGATGGCTCTGTGAGAGATTAATTAACTATTAAACATAGTTTGTCAATAAACTAAATTTTAAGGCTCTTTATCAAATTTCGGGGTAGAAATTCTGTTGGGGTGAAATCATATTGGGTACCTTATAAACTATCAAACTGTAAACGGCAGTAGCTCATGTTAAATTCATGGGCTACTGCCGTTTTATTATAGTTTCATTATTCTAACTGCGTCAAGGAGCGTCTTTTCCATTGCTTCCTTACCGTATTTATCTACATCTGCCTTGTCCTTAGGGCCGTGGGTTAGGCAACCTGCCCCACCTATACAACCACCAACACAAGCCATACCTTCGATAAAATTAGTATCGGACATTTTTTTAGAGGCTTTTAACAGTGCTACCTTACAAGCATCTATACCGTCGCATTTCTCTGCTTTAAGATCAAAGTCAATATTCTGCTCCTTCATAGCCTGTGCCACAGCGTCTGATAGCCCACCACTTCTTGCAAAAATTCTACCAAAATATGATGCATTATCTAAAACATCTAGAGGAAGCTCCACTATTTTAATATCACGACTCTTAAATAGTG
>CAYJEQ010000065.1:0-14916 GCA_964369235.1 uncultured Oscillospiraceae bacterium
AGTAGAAGGCACCATATAAACCATTAAAAAAACACACTTAGATTATATAGTGTGACTAAGAAAACCACCACTGCATATTATATAGAGTATATGTAGGTATATATCTATATTTGTAGTGAAAGGTGAGTTTTATGGCTAGCTATATAATTAAAGGACCTGCTAAAATACAAGGTGAGATAAAACTTCACGGAGCAAAAAATGCAGCACTTCCTATACTATCAGCAGCACTACTAGGCAGAGAGATGGTAATAGAGAATTGCCCTAGACTTTCTGATGTTGAGGGTGCAATAGGGATACTTACCCATCTAGGGGCAAAAGTCCAGTGGTTAGAAACAGGGCTTAGTATTAATACAAGGGATGTTAGTGATTACACAGTGCCAGAAAAATTTATGGGGGAGATGAGATCTTCTATAATATTTTTAGGGGCAATAATAGCCCGATGTGGCAGGGCAAGAATGTCCTATCCAGGAGGCTGTGAAATTGGACTACGACCTATTGATATGCACCTAGAGGCACTGAGAAATCTCGGTGTAGTTATAAGGGAAGAGGATGGATATCTGGACTGTAGTGCACCTAATGGGCTTAAGGGGGCAGATATTACCCTAGGATTTCCCAGTGTGGGAGCAACAGAGAATACCATGATAGCAGCCTGTGTTGCCACCGGTGAAACGGTTATAAGAAACGCAGCAAGAGAGCCAGAGATAGTAGACCTAGCGAAATTTCTAGTGGGAATTGGCTACAAGGTTAAAATACGAGGTGATGGCTCGGTAATTATTAACGGTGTAGGGGAAAGTGTAGATAAATTCTATAAACACAGGGTAATACCTGATAGAATAGCCTGTGCTACATATCTTGGTATGGCGGCAATCACAGGTGGAGAAATTAGACTAATAGAAGCAGATTATCAGCATATAGCCTCCATAACTCCAATATTTCAGGAGATGGGTTGTCAGGTAAACAGCGATAAAAACAGTGTTAGTTTAGTGAGAAAATCCATACTTAAACCAGCAAAAATTATAAGAACAATGCCCTATCCAGGATTTCCTACCGATGCCCAGTCACCACTGATGGCAGTGTCAACAGTGGCAAAGGGTACAACGGTTTTTGTGGAAAATATCTTTGAAAGCAGGTATAAGCATATACCAGAGCTTATTAAGATGGGGTCAAGGATAAGAATAGAAGGCAAGGTGGCAATTGTAGAAGGGGTAAATGAGCTTCACAGTGCTACTGTAAGATGTACCGACCTACGAGGGGGCGCAGCCCTTACAATGGCAGCCTTAGTGGCAAAAGGAAGTACTAAAATTGACGATGTTAAACATATACAGCGAGGTTATGATAATTTTGTAGGGAATTTACAGAGCCTGGGGGTTAACATAGAATATTTTGACTAATATCTAAACTAGAGAAAGGAGTAATGCAGTGGCTAAAAGAAGAAGTGTAAAACATCAGGAAAAACCCAAAAAAAGAAGGGATAAAGGAAACTACATACTATACTATTTAATATTTTCTATAATTTTTATTGCCATCTCTGTTACTCTGTCTTTTACCCATTTCTTTAAGATTGAGAGTGTACAGGTAAGTGGTAATAATAAATACCTAGAAGAACACCTAATAGCCTCTACAGGGATAGTTTTAGGTAGTAGCATATTTGATCTAGATAGAGATGGTATAGCCCAAACTCTTAAGAATGAGTATGTGTATATAGAAGATGTTCAGGTAAAGATACAGTTTCCTCCTTCTATTGTATTAGACATAAGTCAAGCAAAGCCTATAGCCTCTATAAAAAATGGCGAAAGATATGTTCTAATGAGTGGTGATGGCACTATACTAGAAGAAGTGGACAAGGATAGGGCTTCCTCACTACCTATTATAATGGGGCTAGGAGAACCTACTGAGGAGTGGGGGCTGGAGTTTTCTAGTAATATGGAGGAAATTCTAGTGGAGGAAGATGAAGAGGCAAGCTCCTTACTAGTGCTAAATACAGCTGATAAAATCCCACCTAGTGAACAGGAAAGAATAGACATGGTAACAGCCCTTTATGATGCTATAGACAATACTGGATTTGGGCGAATAGACATAATAGATACTAGCAATATACTTAATCTTATAGTTGTCTATGACAATAGGCTGATTATACAGTTAGGGGCAGCAGCAGATTTAGACTATAAACTTAAATTTATTATGGAAACAGCAGAGTATAATAACACTAATTTTTCAGGGATAATAGACTCTACAATCTCTAAACAATTAAGGGTTAGAAAGGCTGATGTAGCCACTATAATTGATGAGAGTTATAGCATAGCGCAGGTGGAAGTAGAAACAGTTACTTAGCAGTATATTCATATCTTGGCAAAATATAGTGAATAAATAAATTTTTTTACGATTTTTTGCTCTTTAGCACTTGATAAAATCTGCAAAATCTGTTAAATTAATATATGTGGAATTTTAACTTAAAATATATATAGAATAGAAATTTTGGGAGGAAGAACAATGCAGCAGATGAACTTTGGCATGGATAAAGGACCTGAAGATAATGTACGCATTAAGGTAATAGGTGTAGGAGGCGGCGGAGGAAATGCCGTTAACAGGATGATGGTAGCAGGACTGCGTGAAGTAGAATTTGCTGTTTTAAATACTGATAGCCAGGTATTAGAAAAATCTAACGCTGACCACAAACTACAGCTAGGGGAAAAACTAACTAGAGGTATGGGTGCTGGTGGAGATCCTACAAGAGGTGGACGAGCTGCTGAAGAAAGCAGAGATGAAATCGCTGCAATTTTAAAAGGCGCAACAATGGTATTTATCGCTGCTGGTATGGGTGGTGGTACAGGTACAGGTGCTGCACCTGTAGTAGCTGCTATAGCAAGAGAGATGGGAATACTAACTGTTGCAGTTGTAACTAAGCCTTTTGAGTTTGAAGGTGGACAGAAGATGGCAATAGCTGAGGAAGGTATTGCTAGTCTTAAAGAACATGTTGACTCACTGCTAATAGTACCTAATGAAAGACTACTTCCAGAAGATGAGGACGAAGCTGATGACATTCCACTAGCTGTTGCATTTGCTATGGCTGATGATGTACTGCGTAAGGGTGTTCAGAGTATCTCTGACCTAATCCTAATTGTAGGGGAAGTAAACCTTGACTTTGCTGATATTAAGGCAGTAATGCAGGACGCTGGCTACGCTCATATGGGTGTAGGTGAAGCAACTGGTAAAAATCGTGCTATTGAAGCTGCTCAGCTTGCTATTGATTCTCCTCTACTAGAGGGAGCAATTAACGGTGCTAGAAGAGCTATTGTAAATATTACAGTACCTCCAACAGTAGGTATTGGTGAAATCAGAAAAGCATCTAGACTGGTACAAAACCTTCTAAGTGATAAGGTTAAGATGAAGTGGGGTACTACCTACGACGAAAGCCTAGGAGATGTAATGCGTGTAACTATTATCGCAACTGATTTTGAGGAACAGGATCCTACTATAGATTTATCTGAATATTCCTTTAAATCTACAGCAACTCCAGGGGAAACATCTGCTACATATATCCGACCAACTACCCCAACAGTAGAAACTCCAGTGGCTCAGCCAGTGGTAGCACCACCAGTTCAGGCTCCAGAGCCTGTGGTAGAGCAGACACCACCAGCTCCAGTGGATTGGAATAATCAGAACAACCTAGACGATGATGATGATTACAAAGCTATCATCACATTCTTTGATGACAGAAAAAGATAATTATAGTTAAACAAGGCAGAGTATTAGTATAAATACTCTGCCTTATTATATGTTAGTAGCCTGTTTAATAGGGCTGTTTATGGATTTTAATTACTGTACATTTAATTTATGGGTTTACATATAGTTTTACCCACTACTAATTATAAAATCAATAATAACCACAGCGAAAGAAAAAGCCTCTATATTAATTGTTGGGGTAAAATCCCGTCGGCGAGGGACAGTACCCCAACATTTGCTATAGAACCAAGAAGAACTGCCCAACCTTTATAAAAGGGGGCAGTTTGTTTTAATTATTTAATTAGGCTGTTTATCAAATATTGGTGTAAATTTATATATGGTGCTTTCCCTCAGGGAAAGCACCATAAGAATTGATATAGAACCTTTAATTATTCTGGTGCTACTTCTAGTGCAAGCTCCATCATTGCTTTAAAGGATACCTGACGCTCTTCGGCGCTGGTTGCTTCCTCAGTTACAAGATTGTCAGAGATTGTACAGATAGCCAGAGCATTCTTGCCTAGACGAGCAGCGTTCATGTATAGGGCAGCAGCTTCCATCTCAACAGCCATTACACCCATCTTTGTCCAGTCAAGGGTGTTTGGAGTGTCATTGTAGAAAGTATCACTGGATAGTAGATTACCTACATGGTAGTTCATGCCAGGGGTGTTATCAGCTACCTCTACAGCTCTTCTTAGTAGGCTGTAGGAACAGATAGGTGCATAGTTACCAGGAAGATTGTACTGAGCAACAAAGTTAGAATTAGTACAAGCACCCATGCCGATAACTACATCACGGATTTTCATAGCTTCTGTAAGGCCCCCAGCTGTACCTACACGGATGATATTCTCTACACCGTATGCAGTGTATAGCTCATAGCTGTAGATACCCATAGAAGGCATACCCATACCACTAGCCATTACAGATACTCTCTTACCTTTGTAAAAGCCTGTGTAGCCGTTAATACCACGAACAGTGTTTACATGCTGTACATCTGTTAGGAAGGTTTCAGCGATGAATTTAGCACGAAGTGGATCTCCAGGCATAAGAACAGTTTTTGCAAAATCCCCTGCTTTTGCATTAATATGGGGTGTTGGAATATTTAACATAGTTTAAATTCCTTTCTCTTTTTAAAAATTATATATTTACATTAAGGATTAACCTTAATATATTAACGATGATAGGCAATTAATAGATCTACCATACGACCGTAGCTTTGTACGCCGTCGGTTTGATCATTTGCTTTAAGATAATTGTCATTAACCTGGGTAACTGTTTCGGATACAGGGCCTTCAAAGGCTTTCCAGTAGCTACTGTGATAGGATAGATCTGTTCTAACCTGTGAGCTGTAAAGATCATATGCCTGACTAAATAAATCTATGTCTGCCCTATATAAGGCATTCATACTGTGGATAGTAGCAAGTATTGTGCCACTGTAGGCAATTTGTGGATCACTGCTATGGGCAGTGGTAAGATAACCGATGAAATTAGCCTCATCCTCCCTCATAAACCCTCTAAGATGTGCCATCTCATGGGTAATAGTAGAAGGAATAAAGAAACCAGGCACATGGTCATTATAGTTAGCCTCTAGGGTAAAAGGGGAGAATACCCCTGTAATATCTGTGTAGGACATATAGTAGGATAGAGTTACTGCCTTAGGAGTGATAGGGAATAAACCATCAAGTATAAGATATTCCTTGGCAGTTTCCTCATAGCTATCCTGACTTGCCTTGCCAACGCCCTCAGCAAAGCTTAGCTCTGCCACACCTTCCTCATTACGAGGGATCTGACTAGCTAGGTCATTGGTTTGGGAGATAAGCTGGGTACATAGCTGATAAAGTTCACTGGGAGAGGAGTCCTTAACCTCTAAACCCAGATGATGGGATAGTGGCAAACGATGGTAGTTTACCCCACACATAAGGACGAATACAAGATAAAGGCTGGAGGCAACAGCTATTAAATTAGATAGGCTGTGTACTACTCCATCTAATAATCCCTGTCTTTTCTTAGAAAAAACCGAGATAATTAGATAAAATATAAATACAGGTAGTATAATCACTAGTGAAAATTCCAATAAGGAGAATGGTGCTAGGCCTGTTACTGCTGATATAATACTGCTTATAGGTCGGTAGATATTAGCAGTGTAAAACTCAGTAACATAAGGATTTATCTTGCTGAGCATCGTTAGTATATACCCCAGTGGGAATAGTAGCACTAGGTATATTCTCTTGTATTTAAAAAGTATGTTAAATATATTCTTCATAGGTAAATTCCTTAATAACTATAGTACAACTATAGTTATACCACTATTGCTATTGCCGTAATCACTGTCCCTACCCAGAGAGGGGCAAAGAGTTCTGGCTTTGCGAGAAGCTTCGTCAAATATCGAAAAATCCTCACCTTTAATAAATCCAGTTATGGTTTTATCACTAATCATAGCAGTAAGCTCCTTGTGAATGGCTCTTTTAATCTTGCCACCAGTGCCAGATGAACCATAGCCATGAATTATCTTTATTATTTTCTTCTTGGAGGATTTTCCGTTTCGTATTTCTTGGTGAAGAAGGCTAACTGCCTTGTCCACAGTGGGCATACCTTCCTTAAGGCTAATAGTTTTGTATTCCATCCTTACACTCATTCTCTTATAGTCTACAACTGGGTAATTGCTAGAAAAGTACCAAATAACCCACACTGTATTAGTGCTGTAAACACATAATTACCAGTAGCTGAGAATAGGAAAATCCCCAGTGTTAGGGTAAATATAAGACCTAGAATATAAACAAAAGCCGTAAATAAACTAGCACCTTGGTTCATAGGTACACTGGCTATAGCCATAAAGACAAGAGGGATATAGATGGTTAGCATGTATAGGTATTTTTGATATCTATTGGTGTATACATCTTCTAGAAGGGTAAGTTCCCAGGTAAATACATAGAAACTATAAAAACTAAGGCTGGCATAAATAAATATAGTTATAAGTGTTCTATGATACGGGAATATTCCATAAAATCCAAGATAGTGGAAGAATAGGTAGAATACCACCGTAAACACAATGGCAACAACTGAAATACGCTTTCCCTGTCCGATAACAGGAGGTGCCTTTCGGTAGTCAATAGCCCCCTCTACCCCAGGCATTTTGCCACGACGGTAAAGCATAAGCATAACAGCACCACTGCCAAATAGATATATATTAAATATAAGTTTTACAGGTAGGTTTTCCAGATTAACTATCCATAGGATTATTGCAAGGGCTAACATAATAGGCAGAGCCATAACCCATACAAAAAGTCTTGTAGTTAAAAATTTTACCTGATTATTAACTTTAACTGCCAGTAGTGACCAATTATTATTGCTATAATGTCCAGCAATTTCCCCAGAAAGGATTAACATAATGGCAATAAAGGACAGATAGGATAAAGCAGTAGCTATAACAGTTATATTATATCGCATATCCACATCACAGCTAAAAGCGTTGCCATCAATGGAGCTTGCCCAATCGGATATGCCAACAACCATTTCAAAATTATATGGTGCATAGGCGTTATGAGCTCCAGAGGTAAGGGAAAGGGTAACATCTCGGTGGCTAGCAGTATAAGCAAAGCCAATAGAGTTAATAGTGTCCCCAGATAGCATATTATAAACATGGGTAAGCATCTGAGGGGTAGCAGTATTATCGGACAAAACCCCATGTATCAAAACAGGGTGATCTGGCATAGTAATATTATTAGGGATTTTATAGGGGGAAACCATAATTCCACCTAAGAAATCCTCTGTAAGCCCGTAGTGCCCCATAGAACCATATCCAATAATAATAGACTGGTCTATAGACAGCCCATAACTATGGGCAAGACTGTTAATGGTAGAGATAATAAGATCATCTTCCTGTGGAGAAGATTTATAGCTATCACCGTTAGTAATAATAAAGTATGAGGTTTCTGAACTATAAAGTGATTCTCTTAGAGAGATGAGTTTATGTAGGTTATAAGGCTCATCTACCACAATAAAATAACCATTTGTGCTGTCATTATCGTAGTAATCTACGGTAAATCCATTAATGGTTGTTGTTTTGGTGTTTATTATAGATGGTATTTTTATAAAGGATAGTACCACTAAAGAAATAGCTAGTAGCACTAAAGAAATTGTAAGTATTTTTTTTGATAAAGAATCTAGATATTTTATATAAATCACTCCAATAACTAATAACTGAGATTGTTTAGTACATTATAGCATAATTTAACAGGACACAACAACTAACATATTGTTAACAATATGTATAAGTGTAAAAAAACTTTAACAACTGTGAATTTTGTATTGAATTAATCTGTAAAAAATGTCATAATATATAGTGGATGATTGTGAAATTAATATAATATCCTTAAAAGCGCCAGATCCTACATAGTAGGATGACGAGGTGGAAGGAATATCGAAATATTCGGCGGATACCTTCCCGTTATGCCATAACGAAGAAATAGATAAAAGCAAGAAGTAATTCTTGTGACAGGTTCTATTTTGTGGACACATTCATCCTAATAAAAATTAGGAGGAAATTATACAATGTGCGGAATAATTGGTTACAGTGGCCACAGGCAGTGTAGAGATATACTACTTGAGGGCTTATCAGCAATGGAATACAGAGGTTATGACTCAGCAGGGATAACCACCTACGAGAGAGAAGGTCTTAGGACTATTAAGGCTATGGGAAGACTTATAAACCTTGAGGGTAAGGTTGGTGAGATAAAGCCTGACGGAAGTTGTGGAATAGGCCATACTAGATGGGCAACCCATGGAGAGCCTTCTGACACTAACGCCCATCCCCATTACACTGATAAACTATCATTAGTACACAATGGAATTATTGAGAATTATCAGCAGTTAAAACAGGAGTTAATAAAGGAAGGTTATGTATTTATTAGCCAAACAGACACAGAGGTGGCCTCTAAACTGGTGGATTACTACTACAGTAAAACTAAAGACCCCCTTATGGCTATAAAAGAAGCTACCAATAGATTTGAAGGTTCTTATGCACTAGCAATAATATTTGAGGAGTTTGGAGGAGCATTATATCTAGCAAGAAAAGGCTCTCCCTTAGTTATTGCACAGGGTCATGGAGAGTGTTTTGTAGCCTCAGATATATCAGCAGTTATAAAATATAATAATCAGTATCAAGTTATGGAAGATGGAGATATAGCCTATATCTATGACCAAGAGGTAAATATATATAACGAAGATGTTCTAGTAGATCGCCCATTTAAAGAAGCTAACTGGACAGTGGAACAGGCGAAGAAAAACGGTTACGACCACTATATGCTAAAGGAAATTTACGAACAGCCTAAAGCTATCTCCGATACTATTAATCCACGAATTAGTAATGGTGTAGCAGATTTTACCTATGATGGCATACCTGATAGTTTATTTGAAACTACTGGGAAGATACACATTGTAGCTTGTGGTACCTCTATGTATGCAGGCATGGTGGGGAAAAGCCTCATAGAAAGCCTAGCTAGAATATGCTGTAATGTGGAGATTGCTTCGGAGTTTAGATATAATCAGCCTATATTTTCACAAGATGATTTGGTAATATTAATATCCCAATCAGGGGAAACTGCCGATACCCTTGCAGCTTTACGACTAGCTAAAGGAGAGGGTGTTAGAACTATTGCCATAGTTAATGCAGTTGGATCTAGTATGGCTAGAGAGGCTGATTATATAATACAGACCTTTGCAGGGCCAGAGATTGCAGTAGCTAGTACCAAGGCATATAGTGTGCAGATAGCTGTATTATATCTTCTTAGCTTTAAGTTTGGTTATCACAAGGGGTTAATAAGCCATGACCAGCTAAAAAACTATGTGGAAAGTTTACATGATATGTCTAAGGCTGTATCGGATACAATTGCCTATAACGATCATATAAAATCCGTTGCAGAAAGCCTTAAAGATGTAGAAAAGATGTTTTTTATCGGTAGAGGGATAGATTATTCCCTAGCTTGTGAAGGCTCACTTAAGATGAAGGAAATTTCATATATATTCTCTGAGGTATCAGCAGCCGGAGAGCTTAAACATGGCCATATATCCCTAGTAGAGGAAGGCTTACCAACGGTGGCAATAATGTGCCAACAGAAAACAGCACCTAAGACCATGAGTAATATTAAAGAGGTTAAGGCAAGAAAAGGCAGAATGATAATCCTGTGTAAAGAGGGTGTGGACATAGACACTGATAATAGTGATATGTTAATACATATTCCTTGTGCAGATGATTTATTTGCCCCGCTGCCAGTGGCTGTAGCGCTACAGTTACTAGCCTACCACACAGCAGTAATAAAGGATCGTGATGTGGACTGCCCGAGAAATTTAGCTAAATCTGTTACGGTTGAATAGAAGTCATTAAAAACTTCCATAATAAATATTAAAAAACCTATTGACATAATAGCGTAAAATGTGTATAATATTGATGTTATCGTAAGACGATTGCGTATAGCAATAGTCAACATATGATAAAAAAACTCCTGCCTCGAGCGGAGGGAGGGAATAGTAGATGGCAGAAATTCGTGTAAAAAGTGATGAATCTTTGGATAGCGCACTAAGACGTTTTAAAAGACAGTGTGCGAGATCCGGTGTGCTTGCAGAAGTGCGTAAAAGAGAGCATTATGAAAAACCCTCTGTAAAACGCAAGAAGAAATCTGAAGCTGCACGTAAACGCAAGTTTAAGTAGTAGAGATTCATAAAGTAGTGAAAGCGGGCTATTGTCCGCTTTTATTTCTACTTTGAACTAGGTGATAACCACCTAAAATTTAAAAAAATAGTAGTCAATTTAGAAAATTTACATTTATAAGTTGATTTTTTGTAAAAATTATTGTAAAATAGTCTAGCTGTGTAATAATCTATACACTGGAGATTACAGTAGTAGAATTTTAGCAGGGCGGATATATTCGCTCATGCAGATATGCGGGTCCTGTGCGACGGTAAGCTGTGAACCATGTCAGGCGGGGAACCGAGCAGCATTAAGCGGTTTTTACTGTGCGCCGCAGACAAATCTGTATATCTGTATGACCGAGTATATAAGCCCTGTTTATTTTTATATCAATACAGCAGATCTATTACATCACAAAGAAGGAGGATATTAATATGCATAGAGCACTCTATCGTAAATATCGACCAAAGAACTTTGAAGATGTAGTAGGACAGGACAGTATAACCCAGATTATAAAAAATCAGATTAATCAGGGAAAAACAGCCCATGCCTATCTCTTTACAGGATCTAGAGGTACAGGTAAAACCACCTGTGCTAAGATTATGGCAAAGGGAGTAAACTGTTTACAGGGCAGTGAGGGAGATCCATGTGGCATGTGTGATATATGTGAAGGTATTGATAATGGATCAATATTAGATGTACTAGAGATAGATGCAGCTAGTAATAATAGTGTAGAAGATGTTAGAGAGCTTCGTGAGGAAGCAGTATACACTCCAGCCATTACAAAATACCGAGTATATATTATAGATGAAGCCCATATGCTTAGTGTAAATGCCTTTAATGCATTACTTAAAATTATGGAGGAGCCTCCAGCACATGTATTATTTATACTGGCAACTACAGAAGTTCATAAAATCCCAGCCACTATACTTTCCAGATGTCAGCGTTTTGACTTTAGGCGAATTGACACAGAGATTATAGCAGATAGGCTTGAATATGTATCCCACCAAGAGGGGATAACCATTAACAGAGAAGGAGCTATGTATATAGCAAAACTTTCTGAAGGTGGTATGCGTGATGCTCTCTCCCTATTAGATGTTTGTGCTGCAAAGCATGATCAGGTGGACGGTAACACAGTAAGCAAAACAGCAGGACTTTTAGATCAGGACTATCTAGTATCCCTAGTAGATGGTATAGTAAATAAAGATGTGGCAGCAGTATTAGAAGCCCTAGACAATGCATATGAGCGCAGTGTAGTGGCTAATAGACTGGTGGTACAGCTTATTGACTACTATCGTGATATGATGATGATAGGCTGTGTTAAGGAAGCAGATAAGTTTCTTACTACAGTATTTGGAGTGGACAAGTTAAAGGAACAAAGCAAAGCTTTGGGAATGGCTACCATTTTAGAATCCATAACTCTATTAGGTGAAACACTAGACGCCATGGGAAGAACAGCTATGGGCAATATCCAGCTAGAAATGGCAATGATAAGGCTTTGTAGCGATAATGTTTCTAAGGGTACTGTTAGCAGTGGTAAGGTGGATTTATCCGGCATTACAGCAAGGATAAATTCTCTGGAAAATCAGATTTTACAGCTTGTGGAGAGTGGAGTTAGCCCAGTGGCAGTAGATAAAGCTCCTATAAAAGAGCAACTACAGCCTCAGGTAGTTCCTGTTACAGATAAAGACCGTAAGGCGGCTAAGCCCTTTAAACAGTGGCAAAGTGTCCTAGAGATTTTAAAAGCTAGCAACGGGCCTTTATACGGCACATTAGTAGAATCTACTGGTTATATCTGTGATGATATACTGCTAATAGATTGTAAAAGCGATGTGTTTTTAACTCTTATACGAGAGAATGACTATGCAAAAACCAGTCTGAGAGAAGCAGCTTTAAGTGTAACTGGTACAAGGTATAAGCTAGGTCCATTTAAAGAGGAAAGTTATCGTATAGCTGAGGAAGAAACCGACATAATAGATGATATAGTTAACACGCTTGAGGCATCTCAGGTTGCCTACGAGCTTGAATAAAAAGAAAAAGGGAATAACCCGATATATTTTTGGAGGATAAAATTATGAAAGCAAGACTACCTAAAGGCGTTAACGCAGGCGGCAATAACAATATGCAGGGCATGATTAAGCAGGCTCAGAAGATGCAGGAAGATATGGAAGCAAAGAAGGAAGAGCTAGATCTTCTTGAGCATACAACTACAGTAGGTGGTGGTGCAGTTGAAGTTACTGTAACAGGTAAGAAAGAAGTTAAGTCCATCGTTCTAAAGCCAGAAGTAGTAGATGCAGAAGAAATCGAAATGCTACAGGATCTAATCATTGCAGCAGTTAATGAAGGTATCCGTAAGGCTGACGAAGTATACACAGAAGAAATGGAAAAAATCACAGGTAACCTGAACATTCCAGGCCTATTTTAATAATATATGAGCTATCAGGTACTGCCTTTAGTTAAGTTGGTGGAACAGTTTGAGAAGCTGCCCGGTGTTGGTAAGAAATCGGCACAGCGACTGGCTTTTCATATACTGAGCTATTCTGACGATAAAACTGAGGAGCTAATTAGTTGTATTAGAGATGCACATAATAAGATTAAAAGATGCACAGTATGTCAAACACTTACCGATGAGGAAGTTTGTTCAATCTGTAGCAATGACCAAAGGGATGGTACCACTATATGTGTAGTGGAGGATCCTAGAGATGTACTTGCTTTTGAGCGAACAAAGGAATATATAGGAGTATACCATGTATTACATGGGCTTATATCCCCTATGGACGGTATAGGGCCGGATCAGCTGTATGTAAAAGAGCTTATTAGTAGGCTAGGACAGGTTAAGGAAGTAATCATGGCTACAAACCCTACAGTAGAGGGTGAGGCAACAGCTATGTATCTATCAAGGCTAATTAAGCCAATGGGTATTAAGGTTACACGACTTGCCTATGGAATACCAGTAGGTGGCAATCTAGAATATGCAGATGAGGTTACGCTATACCGAGCCTTAGAAGGCAGAAGTGAATTATAATAGCTGTTTAACATAGTTATTTATTAAATGTAAGGGTGTATTTCCTAGTATGACTAGGAAATACACCCTTAGATGTTTTATACTATTACATATAATATACCCAATTACATTGGCTGGGTAATAGTGAATAGTGCATAGTATTGGAGTGGCTTTGCCCCATTATAAAATAGAAAATTAGAGATTTGCACATATATGTGTTTACCACGCAGGGGTAATTTTAGATGCCTGATGTGGTGGCTTTGTAAGAGAGGAGTGAATGCAAATTTATATTCCCTTCTTATATAATATAAACAAAAAGTTACACTGGCAATGTAAGTGTAACATTTTTAATTATTTATAAGAAGTAACAAAGTAAATAATGATATTAAATGCATAATTAATTGAAAAAAGTTACATCAATATTACATTTTAGCAATTACAATATTGTAGGATTTATCAATAGTAATTCCTTTAAAACCCTGTTATAATAAGGTTACAGTTGTCGAAAAAAAGCAAGTTTAGTATGCACAGGTTAATTTTGTTAAGATTATTTGTGTAATGTTACATAGGGAAGGGAATATTAATGTACAAATATAATAACAAGGGTTTCACACTAATAGAATTAATTATAGTAATAGCCATTATAGCAATATTATCAGCAGTTGTTACCCCTCAATATTTAAAATATGTTGAAAGAGCAAGAGAATCTAATGACCTACAATCTGCTAGTAATTTAGTGGAGGCAGCAACTCTAGCTATGATTGATCCAGGTAATAATATAACTCCAGGACATTATGTTGAGGTTATATGGGTTTGTGGTCCAGAATCTCCTGATGTAACATCTGATACAATTATTGTAAGACATAATGATAATTATAGAGTTTCGATTTTTAATGATGGTGTTGGTGATGACGATCTGCCTAAAACCGATGGGGATATAGAAAATTTAAGAAAATTTGCTGATTCATTATTCATGGTACTAGCAGGGGATACTAGTTCCCACATTGATGGCAGAACTGCATGGTTACAGGTACAGTATAATGAGGCAGGTTCTGAACTAGCTGGTACAGCTAACTTTTCTTTTCATGTAGATACTTCTACGGGTAAGGTTGCCTTAGCAGACTATCCTACAGCTACATCTTCAAATACTGTAAACCGTTGGTTAGAGTTAGGTGTAAATGCTATTCCAGCTCCGTAAAAATTATGGTTCTATATTAATTGTTGGGGTGTATTCCCTCGCCGACGGCGAGGGAATACACCCCATATAAATTTACCCCAACATTTGGTAAATAATTAAAATTAAATAAGGTTGTAACAGGTGGTTATAGTATTTGTTGTAACCTTATTTATGTAGAGTATCTAGGGATTTACTATATGTACTGTTATGGTGATTATAGTATAATTTGGCAGGGATAATATGAGCATATGTAATGTCAAATTATAAGGTTACAAGTTATCAAAATTAAATATTACCCTATTTTATATAAAAAAGTTACATGAAAATTAC
>CAYJEQ010000066.1:0-14824 GCA_964369235.1 uncultured Oscillospiraceae bacterium
TTGCTTGGCTGTGGATCCGGCTGTGGATCGTTGCTTGGCTGTGGATCCGGCTGTGGATCTGGTTGCTGAGGTGCCGGGTCAGGGTCAGGGTCGCTTCCTCCTTCATTACCTTGATCAGGAGTGTTATCCCCGTTCCCGCCGCTTGCTGCTGACTGGGATACTGAACTGCCGTCCCCTAGTTCAATAGAGGCGCTTGCAATCAGTGCTGTGTTAAAACTTGGTACTACTAGAGCTATTGCTAGTATCATACTCAAAATTCTTGTCTTAACACTAAAGAATCTGCTTGCCTTTTTGCTTTTTGTCATTGTGCTCATCCTTTCTATGTTTTTTCTCAAACTTATTCAGGGGCTACTCCCCTACTGGATACTTTATCCATATTTTTTGATATGCACTTATTATACATCATTAGTCATTACATTGCAGTTACTTTGAGCATTTTTTATGATTTTTGTTTCATTTTTGACTTATTGCATAATTTCACCATACTAAAAATGGCTATTTCTCATAAAAAACCTTGTTTCGAAACCGAAATGTAACAAAAAATAATATTACATTTGTAATTTTTATAAAGAACATTTAAAGGATTTTAAGTAGTTTGGGGATTTTGGAATTTTATGCGAATAGCAAGTTGCATAATAAAACAGTTAATTTATTATGCAACTTAACTGCAATTATTAATAATTTATGAATAACCGAAAAAATATTTTTTGAACATATGTAACTATATAGCATTTTCAGTAACTTTTTTTAAATATTCTAAATTTGAAATGTAAGGTTTTTCCACTTAATTCCAGCATAAAAAACTGGATTATCTATATTTTTACAAAACCAAGATAAATTTACCATTTATTACTATACAATCTAGATTTTTTCTACTATAATATTAGGTATAACACTAAAATATTGCTAGATTGAGGTGACTACTATGGCTAGATGTATTTTTTACACAGAGATTACAGGTGATTGTAGCTTTCTAGATAAATCTAAAGACTCCCTCCTATCACAAAGTTATACAGATTGGGTTTGGTACATTATTGATAAAAGCAGCGACTGCCTTTGTTGGGATCAGATTAATAGCTATTCGCAGGAGGACTCTCGTATTATCCCTGTAAAAAGCAGCCCCCATTCCGACTATGCTGTTAACTGGCTGGACGCTATTTCAGCCCAAAAAGACCCTGAGTATATGGCGTGGATTAACTGTGGCGATATGTATCACAAGGATTTTTTAAGTGAGATGGTAAACTTCTCCCTTGAAAATGGGCTGGATATTGCAGGTTGTGGCAGTAATTATACCGATGGATATAGTGGGGATTTTCTTTTCTCACGAAGTATCCCCTCTATTATAATAGAAAATCCCAACCAAGTAGCTACCCACTACCCTCATTACCATCAATTTATGAGAAATTTATGGGGCAAGCTTTATAAAATCTCTGCTATTGTTGATTGGGACATCGGCTTAATTCCCAGTAGTTTTCTACAGGCACAGGAGGCTATGGCTACCATAATCTTTAACTGTGGTAAAAGGGTAGGTTTTAACTCTACCATCCTCCATGACCACTATATATATAGTACCCCTTTACAGATTGCAACAGAGGATATATTCGCCTATGATGAGTTTATCTATAATCTTAATAAGGATTATTTAATAAATCACTGCCAAAGTATCCCCCCTAACTGTTTATACTATATTAATGAACTTCACCTTAATCTACTGCAAAATAGCCTAGATTATATTATCCACTCAACCACCTCCAACAGTGATAAAATCCACCTAATTACAAAGCTATCAAAGCTCGACTTTATAGAAAATCTACCCACCTATCACAATAACTCTAGCTTTCACCAGTTATCCCCTTTAATAGATAAGCTTTTTACCACCTGTCTTGATTACCTATTAGAGGTGGACACTGTGGATAGTGACATTTTACTGGATTACTGTAGTGCTGGAGTATTTTTCTCCCAGGGCAATGAGGATTATAGGGATTATTTTAATAGTATTGCCCTAGATAGCACCCATCTTCCAGAATGCCCTATTAATAATGCACCATTAAATGAGGAAATCCCCCCTATAGCTCATGAGCCTTTAGCAGAAATCATCACACTTCTTTCCAACTGTAGCAAAGCTACTCAGTTTTCCCCAGAGTTATGGGAAACTGTTAATAACCTAAGCCATAAACTAATCCAGTTAGTAGGTAATGAAAATACTGTAGCACAACACCACAGGGATTTACAGGAAACCACCCCTAACCCTAATTATTTTATGGAATTATATCCCATTTGGTTACTAAATATTAACCTTACTCTAGGAAAAAACCTTACAAAGGATTGCTCTAAGTCCACAGCCCTTAGCTATATTAATTATATAAAGGATAATAATATTACCTATAATGAGCTCTACACTGTAATAGAGGACTGGCTACAGCATAATAGCCAGCTATACCCTAGGGAAATTTTCGATATAGCCTATAGCTTTATTAAAGCTAACCCCAGTTTATCAGCTATAACTAAACTACACCCTCACTATATATATAATGATAAAACTGAGTTTATCCCTAGAATTTCCTGTCCTATCTGTGGTGGAAGTGGCTCTCCTTACGCCACAGCCTTTACCTATAAAGATATGGATTTTACCAGTGAGGATATACCTATTAATCTATGGCTGGCTTGTGGCAGTTGTGGTGATACCTATAAAATCTACCACAATCCCCAGAGCAAAGAGGATACTTACAGTAAAATAACACCTATTAACCCTCTAGCCACCTCTCCCATTAATAACCACCATAACCTACTTAGATATGCTAGTCTGCTAGAGCAGATTTGCCACCATACCAGTGGGGATAATCTGCTTACTTTAGGGGTAGGCAGTGGTGAATTACTAGCAGTAGCTATGGAATTTGGTTTAGCTGTAGAAGCAGTAGAGCCTAATAACCACACTGGCCAGTCTATTAGCGATATACTAAATATAGATATAAACTGCTGTAATTTAGATAATCTACATCACAGTGGTAGTTACTCTATAATAGTGGCTGAGGATATTATCCATACACTAAACAGCCCTAATGAAACACTTAGTAAAATACACAGCCTACTTAAAGATGATGGGGTATTATGGCTTTCTACTGCTAATTATAATAGTGGTTATAGTCGCATGACCAAGCAGTACAGCCCTATATGGAATAGCTCCAGTAGTCAGGTTTGCTACTCTTATACAGGACTTGCCGAGCTACTTAAATCAGCAGGGTTTATGGTGGTGGACTACAAACTATCCCAGCAAAAACCCTCCTATATGGAGCTTATTATTAAGAAGGTATAGTAATGTAAACCTTTCTAGAAATAAAAAGGTTCTATATCAATTAATAAATAACCAATAAAAACAAGGTGTCCTCCTTGCAGTTAGCACAGGGGACACCTTGTTTTTGCTTTATAATAGATATAATATTTAGTCAACACATTGGGGATTGGTAATCTCAAATCGCCCATTATTATTTTCCTCTCCCCACTGGCACATTAAATCAAGTATGGGAAATAGTGTTCTGCCTAACTGGGTAGCAGAATATTCCACCCTAGGAGGTATCTCGCTAAAGGCTTCCCTTATTATTAATCCATCTGCTTCTAACTCTCTAAGCTGATTTGTAAGGGTTTTTTGGGATACCTGAGTAACAGCAGCCATTAAATCCTTAAATCTCATAGTGCCATCTTCAATAAGTATATATAAGATAAGTGGTTTGCATTTACCACCTATCATTTTTAGTGTAATTTCTATCTCAGAATTAACCTGTATTTTTTCCATTAGTTACCTCCTCTACCCTAAGGGTATAAAATGTGTCTTATTGACTTAATATGTAATGGGTTATATAATAATTTTAGCTATTACAGTATTTTATACTATAATAATAAAAAAGTCAATATATGTCCAAAATGGAAAGGTAGGATTATAAAATGAAAAAATTAGTTGTTATTACAGGTGCCAGCTCAGGTTTTGGTAAGACTTTAGCAGAGATGTTAAGTGCAGATGGTTATCCACTGCTACTTCTAGCTAGAAGAATAGAGTTACTAGAGGCTATGAAGCTACCTAATACTATCTGCAAACAGGTAGATGTTACAGATAAATCCCAGTTTGAAGCTGCTGTAAGAGAAGCAGAGGAAAAATACGGTAAAACCGACCTAATAGTTAATAACGCAGGTGTTATGCTACTAGGTAACCTAGAAACACAGAATCCTATAGAGTGGCAGAAAATGCTAGATGTTAATGTAATGGGTGTTATGAATGGTATGCAGATTGTAATGAATGACATGAAGGAAAGAAATAGTGGTACTATTATCAATCTATCTTCCATTGCTGGGGTAAAACCTTTTGGCAATCATGCAGCTTACTGCGCATCTAAATACGGTGTAGTAGGTCTATCAGAGGTAGCAAGAATGGAGCTTTCCTCTTATAATGTAAGAGTTATGAGAATCTGCCCAGGTGCAGTAGCTACAGAGCTACTAGGTCATACCACCAGTGACGCAATTAAAGATGGCTACAATCAGTGGAAGGAAAGCGTTGGTGCTAATAGCATTACAGCAGAAGATGTTGCTAAAACTATTAAATTTGCCTACGAACTACCACAGGGTGTAAACCTAAGAGAAATCCAAATCGCCGATACTAAACAGGACGCATAATACGATAATAATGCAAAAAAATAACCACATTAGCTCACAGCTAATGTGGTTACATTTTTATCCTATTACTCATAATATTATTCTCCATGTTTTATTCTAATTTTATCTACCTTATTTTCACAAACAATTTTACCTAATGGGTAATTTATTTGTTTTCTATTGCTTATGAGTATGTATTCTTATTTAACAATAAATTTTTTTAAAATCTCAAGATAATCCCCTATAACCTTCATATCTGTTATATTTAATATAAAATCCCAAACACTATGGATATTAAATTCACAACCAGTTTTTTCAACTATGAACTCCCATAGCATTTTAATAAGTAGCTTCCACAGCATTTTGGCAAGTGACTTCCACAGTTTTTTTCTTTGTTTAAAAAGCTTTTCAAAAATAGGTTTAGGCTTTTTCCTTTTTTGCACCTTTGTACCTGCTAGTTGTATATACTTGTCCTTGTTTAATTCTAATAAAAAGCACCAAGTTTTTTCCACCTCCTTTCCTATGGTCTTTTTCTGCTGAATAAATAAAATATTCATAGTAGTTTCTCCTTAATAAATATAATGTGTATTGGCGTTTTATATAATTATACGATTTTTGACGAAGTCACAAATATCATGAGCTCTTTAAAAGACGCACAAATCTCGCCCACTTACATGCCTGTGCTTACATCTCTCTCCGTTATAATTATATATATATATATATTATAAGATAATTGAGTAGAATTTAGTTTACAACATAAAAAAGCCTACACCTATCGCCGTTATGATATATATATAGTATAAGATAATGCGAGTGCCTACAAATTAATAAAGCCTACATTGCAAATATTGCAATGTAGGCTTTTAATTATTCTATTTAATTTACACCACTGGCTGAACCTTAATAGACAGTGCTAGATGATCTACTATAGTCTTAAACTCTGCTTTTGCCTCTGGGGTGATTTCTGCCCCACCTACAGGCACTAGGACTATATCAGTAAATAAGATGGAATAATCATCCTTCATATAGGCTATTTTAGCCTTTACTCCACCTTCTACATCTGCATAACCTGTTGCTATGCCCTCTACATCACTGCCTAAGGTGCTAATTTCATAAGTTTCTGTTGTATATGCGCCGTTAATCTCTGATTCTAGTGCTTCTTGGCTTAGGGTTTTGTTACCCATTATCCAAGTTTGGGTATTTATAAAGTAACAGTAGCTATCCTCACCTATATTAATAACATTTCTGCCATTATGGCTTACTACAATAGACCCTAGGCTACCAATAGCACCTGTTGGCATTTCATAACTTAGTATGTAATCCTGTCCACCTAGATTAAACTCGGTGGTTTTAGTAATAAATTCACTATTACTTCCTGTATTCCACACATATCTTATACTGGTAATAAGCCCACTATTACGATCAATATTAATATTATATTCTTCCCCACTGGCAGATACAGCATCATTACCTAAAAATAATATATCCGATTTTACAGGGTAGTTTAGGTATTTGTACTGTAGGCTGTCACCATGGCTTTGGCTGGCATCTATAGTTGGCTCGCCCCACATCTCAGTAAGATGGGACAGGCTCATCCCTACAGTTACCCCAGAAGGCAGAATTACATCACTACCTAGTAGTCCATACAGCTGGGTAATAGTACAATCCTCTAAAGAGGCTTTGCCCTCTGTAGTATTCTCAAACATCACTGTAAACTCTGTTGTACCTATGGTGAAATTGCCTACTTTCTGTGATTTAGCGTCCATAATATAGGTAGGGGATAGGTCTGCATCTAACACTGCACCTGCTTCTATTAGTGTATCGTAGGTAAGAGGTAGCTCTATTAGAGTATTACCCACCTGTATTACATGATCAAAAGCCACTGCTTCTAGTATCTCTGGGGAAGCTACATATTCCTCTATCTCAGGCTCACTTGCTTCCTGTGAGTTTTGCTCCTGTGAAACTTCCTGACTAGCTGTGCTACTTGGTGTTTCTACCGGTGTAGATGAGGCTGGGCTACTGCCACAGGCAGAAAGCATTAATGCTGATAATATTAGCCCTGCTATTAGAGTTTTTTTCATTAATAATACCGTCCTTTGTTGTGTTTTTACAATATCAATCGCTGTCTGTATTTACCAATTTAACATTCTACCATAAAGTTTTTTATATTGCAAATTCCATTGCCTAGACTCCCTTTATTTGCTATACTTTCATATATGAGGTAAGGATTAATGGATAATTTAATGCTTACTGAATAACTGTGTGCTTAGCACACAGTTATAGGTCGCCACAATATTGTGGCGATTTAACCTCAAAACAATGGTGTTTTGAGGGTTATAAATGAATTCAGAGTGCAAAGTTTTTATAATAATGGATTAAAAACTTTGCACCCTGAAACACCCAAAAACATATTAAATAAACCTATAAGTATGTTTTTGGGTTGTTCAGCAGGCTTTAATTTAATGTAATTTTAATATTTATAAGGTAAGATTAGAGTGTAAAGTGCTATTATATATTTTATAGGAGGATTATTATGCGTTTATTACTTTTAGAAGATGAGCCAGACATGAATAAAATCATCACCAAAAAATTAATCAGTGAAGGCTATAGTGTGGATAGCTGTTTTGACGGCAGAGAAGCTCTCTTATATATCGAAAGCACCAATTATGATGGATTAATTCTAGATGTAATGGTGCCTTCCTTAGATGGTTTCTCCCTAGTAAAAACCATTAGAGAAAAATCCATAACCACACCTGTGCTGTTTCTTACAGCTAAGGATTCTATAGAAGATAGGGTCAATGGTTTAGATATAGGTGGCAATGATTATCTAGTTAAGCCTTTTTCCTTTAAGGAGCTAATGGCTAGAATTAGAGTAATGACTAGAAATCAGCTAGGCAGAACTACCAATCTTCTCTCTATAGATAATTTGGTAATGGACTGTACCAGTCGCAGTGTTAAAAGAGGGGACAGGGAGATTATTCTATCCACTAAGGAATTTGCCCTACTGGAATATATGCTAAATCACATAGGCATGGTGCTAACTAGGGAACAGATAATAAACTCCATCTGGAACTACGATTACGAAGGTGGCTCTAATGGGGTAGATGTGTATATTAGATACCTGAGAAAGAAGATTGATGACAACCACCCTGTAAAGCTAATCCACACCGTTCGTGGCAGTGGATATGTTATAAAGCTACCATAGAAGGAGGTATTTCCCAGTGAAAAAAATCTCAGCTAAAGTAAAGCTAACACTATTAAATGGTATATTTATCTCGGTAATGGCTGTGGTGGTACTAGTAATTATACTATCTCTTGGGGATAATATTATATCAACCAATACAGAAAACACCCTAAAAGAAATTGTCCATAATAATGCCGATGAGCTTGACTACGACTACGATGAATTTGACCTAGATGATGTAAACTTTTTTCAGGATAATGTTTTTATTGTGCTGTATACAAGGGAGGAGGAGTTTATTGCAGGTAATGCCCCTGTGGATTTCTCCCTACTGCCTGAGTTTGTAGATGGGCAGATTATCTCCCACAGTCAACAGGACAACCTATACTATATATATGATATACTTTCCCCTGTAGAGGATTATGATCAGTTAATCTGGGTAAGGGGTATTATTCCGGTGGATAATGACAGTGGGGCTCTTGCCACATTGTTTAGAGCTATAATATTTGCACTGCCCGTATTTGTTATACTATCAATTATCGGCTCCTATATTACTGCCACCCATATATTTAAGCCACTGGAGATTATCTCTAACAAAGCTAAAGAAATCAGCAGTAACGAGGATCTTTCCCTAAGGATTAACCTAGATAAAGGCAGTAGCGAAATGCTACAGATGGCTAATACCTTTGATGAGATGTTTACCAGACTAGAGGAGGCATTCCTAGCAGAGAAGAGATTCTCCAGCGATGTTTCCCATGAGCTTAGAACTCCTACAGCAGTTATTCTTGCCCAGTGTGAATTTGCTACGGATATTACTGCCACCCTAGAGGACAAAGAGGAGGCACTGGAGGTTATAGGGCGACAGGCTGGGAAAATCTCAGGGCTTATCTCCAATCTTCTAGAGTTAACTAGACTGGATAGAGGTATCCACAAGGCTAATCTACAGTTAATTGATCTAAGTAAACTAGTGGAAGATGTAGTTTATGACCACAGCCTTGATCCTAGTCACAGCAGTAAACTTACCAGTAATATCACCCCTAACATCTCTATAAAAGCTGACAAAGGACTACTAACTATACTTATCAGTAACCTTATTACCAATGGCATTACCTATGGAGATGGGCTGGTGGATATATCCCTTACTAAGGAAGATAATATAATTCGCCTGTCGGTAGCTGATGATGGCATAGGTATCCCTCCAGAACACAGGGATAAAATTTGGCAGAGATTTTATCAGGTGGACAGAGCTAGAACAGCTAGTAAATCCGGTAGTATGGGACTGGGACTTGCTCTTGTGTCACAGATAGCAAAACTTCATGGTGGACAGGTAGAACTGGATAGCACAGTTAATAAGGGAAGTATTTTTACAGTAATTTTTAAATAGTGGTTTTTTTAATGTTATTTTAATCTTTCACATTTATAATAAGGTTATAGTAAAGAAATAAGTTTTCAAACCCATTAAAAAAGATAGTTATAAGTTTGAAGAGATAGTAGGCAAGACCTACCTAGTGAAAGGAATAACTTTGAAACAAAGTTTCAAAGGCGTGTTTTGCTTTTCGGTTAATATGATTACCGAAATTTACCACCATAAAACTTAAGTGGTAAAATCACACAAAACATCAAGAAAGGAATAATTATTATGAAAAAATCAGTTAAATCAACAGCATTATTATTAACAGCATTAGTGGCAGTATCTGCTAACTACAGCTCAGTGGCATATGGTATGGGGTCAAACTACTATAACCCTATTAGCAGAGTTTTCTCCTACCTATCCACCAGTGCGCTACCATCAACAAGCTATAGCAATATAGGTATAGAATCTGCAAAATCCATTGCTTTAAAGCACGCTGGATTAACCAGTAGTCAGGTGGTATTTACCAGCCAGCATCTTGAGTACGATGATGGCAGAGCTGAGTATGATATTGAGTTTCACAGTGGTACTATGGAATATGAATACTCCATTAACCCAACTACAGGGGTTATAATTTCCTATGACCAAGAAGTTGACCATGTAAAAAACAACAACACAAAGCCTACTACAACAACTACAACTGCAAGCTATATTACCCAGGCAAAAGCTAAATCCATTGCCCTAGCAAGTGCAGGTCTTAGGGAAGATCAGGTAACCTTTATCACTACTAAGCTTGGTTATGATGATGGTGTGGCTGAGTATGATGTAGAGTTTTACAATGGTAATACTGAGTATGACTATGAAATTAACGCTATTACAGGAGCGATAATCTCCTATGATTATGATGTAGAAAATTCCTATAGCAACAGCACTCCTAGCCAGAACAGCTATATTAGTCAGGACAGAGCTAAGTCCATTGCCCTAGCAAATACAGGTCTGAGGGAAAGCCAAGTGACCTTTACTAAAGCACAGCTAGGCTATGATGATGGAGTAGCTGAGTACGATGTAGAGTTTTATAGCAGTAGCACCAAGTACGAATATGAAATTAACGCTACTACAGGATCTATCCTGTCCTACGATTACGAAGGTAGCAAGAATAACACTAACTCAAGTAGCAGTAGCCTAATCTCCTCTGAGGAAGCTATCTCCATTGCTCTAAACCACAGTGGTATCTCCCAGTCCCAAGCCACTAAGCTAAAGACTGAGCTAGACAGTGATGATGGTATCACCGAATACGAAGTTGAGTGGGAAGTTGGCAGAACTGAGTACGAATACACCATCTCTGCTCATGATGGCAGCATCCTAGATTACGATATTGATAATGATTAGTATTTCAGTATAATCTATAGACACAAGATATATCAGTTATTAAGGTGGTAGCCCAACATTTGCTTGTGCTATATAATTTCACCCTAACATTTGGAAATAACCCATTTTTTATATAACCCTTATATAAAAACACCCCAGTATTTGCCACTGGGGTGTTTTGCTGTTATAATTATCTTGTATTTATGAAAGGAACCTATATTTATATGATAAATTTTTTCTCTGGTAGGAAGATACCACTTGCCCTATTTATTCTATACACTGTTATTACAACGGTGGTTTTTACTGCCCTAGGCTTTTTAGGAGAAAGCCTTTATAATTCCTATAAACTAAGCCTTGATCCATATCTACTATCAGGACTGCCACTTTTTTCCCTAATGGTTTTCCCTGTGGTATTGTGGCTTGCTACATTGCTACAGTTTTTTCGTTATAGGAAGATTTTCTCCCATAGCTGGGTTTTTAAAGTGCTGTGGGTGGCAGTGGGCTTTCCCATTACCTACTATATTTACTATATTGCAATTTGGTACTCTATAGTATTTATCAGTGTAAAAATATAATATTATATAAAGCCTGCTGAACAACCCAAAAACATACTTATAGGTTTATTTGATATGTTTTTGGGTGTTTAGAAGTGCAAAGTTTTTAATCTATTATTATAAAAACTTTGCACTCTGAAATTGGAGCTATGCTCCAGTTTCAGTCAGGCTGAAAATCTCCCATGTTAACCTCAAAACACCCTTGTTTTGAGGTTAAATCGCCACAATATTGTGGCGACCTATAACTGCGTGCTAAGCACGCAGTTATTCAGTAAGCATTATATAGTAAATGTGGGGGTGCTTTCCCTTGCCATCGGCAAGGAAAAGCACCCCCACAACTGAATTATACTCTACTAAGATTTTAGCTGATTTATCCTCTCCTGTAGCTGAGCTATGCTCTGGCTAAGGTTTATCTCATCAGTTTCTTCTTTTTTAGCTAGTAGAATTGTATTTAGCTTGTCTATTAATCGGTCAAAATCCTTCTCTCTACTACGCTTTAGCTCTATCTCTTTAGTACGATCTATGGTAATTCCTATTATACATTCTAAATTATTATCCCCATCATAGATAGGTACACCGTATACATCAAAAATCATACTGCGACTATTAATAACACATTCCTGTCTAAGATGTTCTGTTTTTCCACTGTGAACACAGGCAGATATTGCCGAGGTTGTAATAGATATATTATCAAGACCTAAAAACTCCTGCCAATTCATACCAATAGTATCATTATCTGCTATATCAAAATAATCCATTAGATAGTCACTGATAAACTGGATATTTTGATTTTTATCCAGTAGTAGGTAGCCACAAGGAGTGGATTTAAAAATCTCCATAAGTAGATTATTCATATCCAGTTGAGATAGGTTTTTCATCTCATCTTCCTTAGGTGGACTGTTGTCTATCTGGGTAATTACCCTTTCAAAGTGATTTTTCCTTGGTTTTTTCTTCTCATATACTCCATCTACCATGTTCTCAAAATCCATCTCCACAAAAACCTTAGCAATATCAGCATCTAACTGTTTGCCAGCTACTCTGGTAATCTCCTGAACTGCATAGTCATGGCTTAGGCTTTTACGATAGGATCTAGTGGTGGTCATGGCGTCATAGGTATCAGCAATAGCTACAATCTTTGCCCCTATGGATATCTCATCCCCTGTTAAACCATCTGGGTAACCATTGCCGTCCACCCTCTCATGGTGATGTCTTGCAATATGTCCCATCTTCTTAAAACTACTTAGCCCCTCTAGTATATCAAAAGATGCCACAGGATGATTTTTCATCTGGAAAAATTCTTCATCAGTAAGCTTGCCATTCTTATTAATTATAGAATCAGCTATAGTCACCTTACCCATATCGTGTAAGCTGGCAGCTACCGAAATCTCAAAGGCTTCCTCCTGAGACATGCCCAGTGCAAAGGCAAGGTTTAGGGACAGCTTTCTCACATTGTCAGAATGGTTAGCTGTGTATCTATCCTTAGACTCTAGTAATACTGATAACATAGACAGAATTTCATCATAATCCTTGTTGCGCTGTTCCCTAGCCATCATTTCCTTGCTACGGTCAATCATTATCTCCAGTACAAACTCCACCTGATTATTCTCATCATACTGTAGTGGTATTGCATAGTCATCAATAAATCTTACTGTGCCTTCCTGCAATATGTCTTTACGGGTCACAAAGGCAGCCTTGCCAGAGGATAAAGTCTGTGCCACTGCACAGTTGGCACATCTTACCCCACCATTGGATAGGTTATAGCATTTATTACCTATTGTGGTGTTCATATCTAGTTTTCTCAGCTTTACAAAGCTCTTGTTAATATAATGTATACGATATTCCCTATCCAGTACCACATAGGCAATGGGGGTATTATCAATAAACATCTTAATAAGTTCAATTTTGTTGTTTAGAATATCAATCATATTAGTTCTCCACTTGCTAGTTTAAAGGGTCAAATCTCCTATAAAATATATATTTTCTTATAACCTAATTATACCTTATAGGTCTATGTTTTACAAGTGGTTTTTCGTCATTTTACATATGTTATTCATTGTATGTTTATCCATTATTTTGCTTTATATTGCATATGTTGGTTTTTTATTAGAATATGTTCACCCTGTAGCTTTAAAAATAAAATTACAGGCTATTCCCTTATTAGGTTATTATCAAATATTGAGGTAGAATTATATAGGGTGACTTCCCTAGCCGTCGGCTAGGGAAGTCACCCTATAAATTGATATATAAACCCTTATTGTAAGAGAATAGCCCTGTGTATTTTATATCTGGGATAATGCCTTATAGGTTAGCTTATTATATCTTCTATAACAAACTAGGCTACCTATTAGTATTAAGGCTATTATCATAATGGCACAGTGCATAAAGAATAGATCGGGAAGTATATTGATAATAGGATCATATCTAGGATCAAAAACCCAGTAATCATTGGAGAAAAACACCTGATGGAAGGTGGTAAAAGTCCACTGCCAGTTTACTGCAATTAACCCTCCTACTAAAACAGGTAGGATTAATAGGGCAATAGCTGTTTGTTTAAGGTAACCGTAGCGTCTTTTATATCTTTGTTCCTTTATGGTGAACAGTGCAAAAGGCAGTGAAATCACAAATCCATAGATGAAAAAATCCACGATTTTCTTAACATCTTCAAAGTGAATTCGCCCCTGTTCTGACATGGCTAGGCTGGTAAGCTCTAAGGGCTGATTAAGTAAAGGTATGTAATAAACTATCACATCGTGGTAGTTAGCTATTATCTCACTGGCTGACATAGCTGTTTTTTCTGGCAGTCCCAGCAGATACACATCAATATAGTATAATGGGGTAAAGAAAACTGTTAGAGTAACTGCCCCTGTTATAATAAATATAGTCATTATAATAGTGGGAATGGGTGATGATTTTTTTCGTTTCATTGTAAATCCATACCTTTCTGACTAGAAACTAGCCTAATAAAGTATAGCAGAAATAAAATAACTAGGCAATATCTTAAGGCTATATATCAAATATTTACAAAGAAAACCCACCACCAAGTGTACACTCAGCAGTGGGCTTTACTCAAGTTTAGATTAAACTGTTTCTTCGATATACTTAACGATATCTCCAACAGTCTTAACGGACTCTACCTGATCGTCTGGGAACTCGATATCAAACTCTTCTTCAAAGCTCATTACCATGTCAACGATATCAAGAGAATCTGCACCTAGATCATCTATGATGGAGCTCTCCATTGTTACCTGATCTTCTTCTAGATCAAGCTGGTCGCAAAGAATTACTCTTACTTTTTCAAATACCATGGGGGCACCTCCTTATAATATAATATTTTTAATGCAAGTAAATTATAATCATGAATTGCCCTATTGTCAATATGATTTTTTAAAAAATATTATATTGTACACAAAAATTAATAATTCTGCTATTTTTATAGCAGATAATTACTATTAGGTAAAAATCTTGTATATAACTGCTTAATTAAAGCCTGCTGAACAACCCAAAAACATACTTATAGGTTTATTTAATATGTTTTTGGGTGTTTCAGGGTGCAAAGTTTTTAATCCATTGTTATAAAAACTTTGCACTCTGAATTTGGAGTATAGCTCCAAATTCAGGCAGGCTGAAAATCTCCCATGTTAACCTCAAAACGCCCTTGTTTTGAGGTTAAATCACCACAATATTGTGGCGATTTGTAACTGTGTGCTTAGCACACAGTTATTCAGTAAG
>CAYJEQ010000067.1:0-14823 GCA_964369235.1 uncultured Oscillospiraceae bacterium
AATTGTTGGGGTGCCTTTCCTCGCCGTCGACGAGGGAAGGCACCCTATATAATTTCACCCCAACATTTGGTAAAGAACCAATTATAAAAACATAGATAAAGGTAAAACACAATTTTGTGGCATTTTTGTGTGTGGTTAAGGGTAACTCTTACTTTAGGAATATATTATAATTAGCATGTAAGTTAAGAAATATGTGTGAGCACATAGTGATAGGTTTTGTGTTTAAGGTTATCTTAATACGGAAATTTTCTTTTAGTAAACCCACACAAAACACAAAGAAAGGAATGAGTATTATTATGAAAAAGTATGTAGGTGCATTTTTGTTGGCAGTTATCTGTATTAGTATGTTAAGTGCTTGTGGAGCAAAGGAAACAGAGGTTAAAGGGGAGTTATCCACGAGGGCAGAGGTTTCATCATCTCAGCCAGCTACAGTAGAGATGGATAACACTGCAGAGGACAAGGGAGAAGAAATAAGCAGTGAGGCTATAACCTTTGAAACAGAGGATATTAAAGGTAATGTAGTAACTAGCGATATTTTTAAAGATTATGATATTACCATGATTAATGTATGGGGCACAGGCTGTGTGCCATGTATTGAGGAGATGCCGGGGCTAGCTAAGTTTTATGATAATCTAGCTGATAATGTTAATATGGTAAGTATCTGTGTAGATTACGAGGCAGACCCACAGTTTGCTGAGGATGTACTAAGCCAAAGTGGTGCTAATTTTGCTACTTTAAAGGTAAGTGATAGCTTATTCCAAAGTGTCCTAACTAAAGCCCAAGCACTGCCAACTACAATATTTGTAGATAAAGATGGGAATATAGTAGGTGAGGTAATACTAGGAGCACCTGAGTTAAAAGATGCCGATCAGGTGGTAGAGCACTACAATAATTACTTAGAGGAAAGATTAGGTGAACTAGGTGGGGCGTAAAAACATACTAAGAGTAGCCATAGGTCTTTTAGGGATTACATTTATTATTATAGGGTTAGTAAGAGAGGAGCAGTTAATGGTACTGTCAAAAGCTGTGGCAATCTGTCTTGAATGTATAGGAATAGGGTGATTAGTTTGAAAGTAAGTTTCAAACATTGGTTTTGTGTTTTTCTGTCATTGAGAAAATCACACAAAACCTGAGGAAAGGAAAGAACACTTATATGAAAGAAAAGATGAAAAAACATTCTAGGGCTAGAACTTTTATCCAAGCAGTATCAGCAGTGCTATTTAACGGTTACCTCATTGGGTATCTTAATGGGAAGATATTTGGGGGTAGCAGTAAGGCTGTATGTCTGCCAGTCTTAAACTGCTACTCCTGCCCAGGTGCATTAGGCTCCTGTCCTATAGGTTCTTTACAAGCAGTAATGGGAAGTAGAAAATTTGATTTTTCCTTTTATGTATTAGGCACAGTAATGCTCTTTGGGGTGGTGTTAGGTAGGGTTATCTGTGGTTTTCTATGTCCATTTGGATTTTTTCAGGATTTACTACATAGGATACCCACAAAGAAATTTAAAATACCCAAAAAAGTAGACAAACCTATGAGGTATATTAAATATATTATCCTAGCACTAACATTTATACTGCCGATAATCTGGGTTAACAGCTATGGGGTAGCTTCACCATATTTCTGTAAATGGATATGCCCAGCAGGTACTTTAGGAGCTGGAATACCCTTGATACTGACAAATCCACCATTGCAGCAGGCAATAGGATTTCTATTTAACTGGAAAATGGGTGTGCTAATAACTATAATTATTCTCTGTGTATTTAACAGTAGATTTTTCTGTAAATATCTCTGTCCACTAGGTGCTTTTTACGGATTTTTCAATAGATTTAGCATATATCAGATGGAGTTTGATAAGGGCAAATGTGTAGATTGTGGCAGATGTGATAAAGCCTGTCCCATGAGCCTAGAGGTAACTAAGGAGATAAATCACGCTGAATGTATTAAATGTGGTGACTGTAAAGCCAGCTGTCCTACTGGTGCAATAGACAAGTCTTTTTGCAAAATAAAGCAATCTCCTAGTAAAACTACAGAGGGTGAGGTATAATTAAAGTAATAATATAGGTGGGGTGATAGTTTGAAACAAAGTTTCAAGCATGGGTTTTGGGGTTCTCGGTAATTATAACACCCAAATTTCCCTATGGGTAAATACCCTGAGAAAATCCCACAAAACTTTAGGAAAGGAATGATCATTTTTATGAGCAAATTAATATATATTGCAGATGATGATCAGAGTATCCGCAACCTAATCGAGATGTTTTTAAAAAGTGAAGGACATGGTGTAGAGACATTTGAAAATGGGGATAAGCTTTATGAAGCATTTAATAAGAATGAGGCAGATCTTGTTATACTTGATGTTATGATGCCTGGAAATGATGGTTTTACCATATGCAATATGATAAGAGCAAAATCCTCGGTGCCTATAATACTACTAACTGCTAAGGATAGTGATGTAGATCAGATTACAGGACTTAGTCTAGGTAGTGACGATTACATAACAAAACCCTTTAAACCCACACTGCTTAATGCAAGGGTAAAATCATTACTGCGACGAGCAGAAATGGTAAAACCCAAGGCAGTTGATATAGTTTTTGGAGATTTGCGGTTTAATGCCAGTAAATACGCAGTTTTCTGTAAAGAGAAGGAACTGCCACTGACACAGCTAGAGTTATCCTGTTTAGCATATATGTTAGCCAAAGGTGATGGAACAGCCTCCAGAGAGGATTTACTGAGAGATGTGTGGGGGTATGACATTGCCATAGAAACTAGAGCAGTGGACGAAACCATAAGAAGAATAAGAAAAAAACTAACTACAGAAAGCAGTAATGTATCCGTTGTAAATAAATGGGGATATGGGTATACGCTAAAAGAAGGTGGGGAATAGCATATGGGTAAAGCAGGGCATTTTGCAATATTAACTTTTTTAATCGGGTTAATAACATCTATTTCTATAGTGATACTAGTTAATGTAATAATTACAGGTAATGTTGATGAAGAAGCCCAATATACCCTTGAAAATAATGCAGTGGTTTTCGCACAGCCTTTAGAGGAAAACCTAGGAGGCATAACAGAAGAAGCTGTTGTATTCAATGTTCTTACTGACGACAGCAGTAATATGCTAATAAGGTTTATTGACAGGGATATGTCCCCACATATTCTACCCCATGATTATCAGGATTTGCTATTAGAATATGTGAATTCTAATGATATAGATACTGAAGAGGTACAACAGATAGATTTAGCTGGTAATAGGATATTCTTCTCTTTAGTAAGTGATAGCCATGTTATATATATTAATGCCAGTGAGTATCTTTATATTTTAAATTCATTAAATAAAATCCTTACGGTATTAGTAGTAGCGATTTTACTACTATCCACCTATACAGGATATAGGGTAGGTAGACATTTTGATGAAACAGATAAACAGGTTAAGAGGTTTTTTAACAATGCCTCCCATGAGCTTAAAACGCCACTTACATCTATACAGGGTTATACCGAAAGTATCTATCTAGATATAACCCCAAATGTTAAAGATAGTTGCCAAACTGTTTTACAGCAGTGTGAACTTATGGAAAAGCTAATAGATGAGCTTTTAATGATATCAAAACTGGATAATAAAGCCATAAAGCTAAACTGCAATCCAATAAATATCTATGAAATAATAGATAGATTAATCACCTATGTTAAGCCTAGTTTTAACAGTCAAAATATTGAGCTTTGCTGTGATTTTGACGGTGATGAAGCACTGATTTGTTGTGATGAAAGATATATCTACCATGCCTTTAGCACCATTATATCCAATGGGCTGCGATTTGCAAGGACAAAGGTAGAGATAACTGCAAGGCATGAGAAAGATAATATAATAGTTGTGATTTATGATGATGGAGAGGGTATCTCTCAGGAAGATTTACCTCATATATTTAAGAGGTTTTATACTGGAAAAAATGGTATATCAGGAATAGGATTATCTCTGGCAAAAGAGATAGTAAAACTACATAAAGGAGATATCTCTGCCCGAAATAATAATGGTGCAGAGATTAGGATAGTATTGCCTAAATGCGATTTAAGGAAGGCAGAAAAATAGAATCTCAAAGGCAAGTGAAAGGTATGGTCGCAATCATGTTTAAAAAAATATTATTTATAATAGTTAGCATTACAATGATTATAGGTCTAGTAGGCTGTAATATAGCAGAGGATAAAGAAACAGCACATATGGAAGTAGCAGCCGATACAGAGGCTACTTTAGTTACCTTAGAGGGTGATACAATAGTATATAGTGGCGATATTACTATAGAAGGTGTAGAACAGGTGAAAAGCCTCTACTCCCCAGAGGTTAAGAAACTAATAATTACATCAAAATCAGGGGATATGTATGCTGGAATGGATTTAGGTGAATTTGTTTTTGATAATAAATTAGATGTTGAGGTTAAGGACTATGTTTACTCAGTAGCTGCAAACTATGTTATAACAGCTGCAAACACATTATATCTTAGAGAAGATTCAGCTATTGGATTTAATGGTGGTTTATCCAAGGTAAGCCGTCAAGCAGAAAAAGACGAAGGAGAATTTTTTAGAAAGATAGGTGTACAGCAGCAGATTACTGATTTAGGTAATGGTGATAGCTTTCGTGACAAGTCACAGGGGAGTGATGGTTTTACCTATACAATAGATTCCCTAGATAAGCTAGGGGTAACAAATGTCCAGCTAGTAGATGGTAGTTGGCAACCTATAACTCAGGGAATGTTTAATCTGTTTACCATAGAGCGAGATGAATTTTACTCTAAAGCATATATAGATAGTGAAATTCTATCAGATCAACCACCTATAGAATACACAGTAACTGTGGAAGGTAATTCTATTATATATGATGGCGAGGTTTCTGCACTAGGCTTAGAGGAGATAAAAGACTTATACAATGAAAATATTAATAGACTTGTTATAAACTCCCCAGGTGGTGAGATAAATATAGGAATGGATTTCGGAGATTTTATCTTTGAGAAAAAACTAGATGTGGAGGTTGAGGAACTTGCATTTTCATCTGCTGCTAATTATATTATCACAGCTGCTAATACTTTGTATCTTCATAAAGATGCCGTAATAGGCTGGCATGGAGGTGCTACTCAAGAGATGGATATTCCTGAGGTGCAGCCAGGCGGTGAGTATTATGAATACAATCAGGACTCGATAAAACGAGAAACAGACTTTTATAAAAAAATCGGTGTAAACCAACAGATAAATGTATATGGACAGGAAGAAAAATTCGTGGAAAGAGCAGCTGAAATAGAAGCATTCGGCTGGACATATACAATAGATGCCTTAAAAGAAGCAGGAGTAGATGATATTCAGTTTATAGGGGAAACATGGGTGCCTAATAGTGAGCTTAATTATATGGGCCATGAGTTTAACCTATTAGTTATTGATGATTTTACCCCTTCTGTATAATGGATATAAACCAGGGAAATTCGCTTTTTGTCATTGGTTATGGTGTATTTCTACATTAGGGGAATACACCATAACTTAATTAAGTATATAACAGTGAGGAGAATTACAATGTTAAAAGCACCCAGCCTAAATAATAAGGCTGGGTGCTTTTGTATATTTTGGAGATTAAGAAGAACGCATATTTATAGGACTATTTATTATAGGAGGAAAGAACGGCTTTGCCTAGTTCTTCTCCTAGTAGTTTTGCTCTTTCGATGTCCTCATCACTAGGCACAAAACTGACTTTATATCCTGAGTCAATAACATTAATTTTAATGCCACGAAGACGGCTAACTACATTTGGTACACCTTCGCCACTCCAACCATAGGAGCCAAATACCACAGCACTTTTCTGGGCATTGTTTATAGCATCTAGATGACTAAGTAACTGCCATACAGGAGCTACAGCATCACGATTTAGGGTAGGGGTACCAATACCAAAACCATCGGATTTATTTAGAATATTAGATAATTCCTCCATATCGTGTTCAATAATATCATAGGTTTTAACATTGCAGTCACCACAGACACTGCGAACACCCTCAGCAATTGCAATGGCAAGTGTACGGGTATGGCCATAGGCAGAACAGAAGAAAATAGGAACAGTTGCCACAGGATTTTTATCCTGTTTACACCACTGATTATACATATCTAAAACATAATCCAGTTGACCTTCTTTAGTTAATACAGGCCCATGACTGGTACAGACATACTGGATATCTAAATCCTTTATTTTACTAAGACCTGTAGCTACATAATTACCAAAAGGCCCAAAGATAGGATCATAATAACCCTTAAGTGCAGATCTATATTCACTAACATAGCCAATTTTATTATCCATAATATAAGGCTCACAGTAATGACTACCTAAAAAGTCACAAGAGAAAAGTGTTTTGTCCTCTTCCACCCAGGTAAACATTGAGTCAGGCCAGTGTAAAAAAGGTGCCATAATAAATTTAAGGGTTTTACCACCTAAATCTATAACCTCCCCATCCTTAGCCACTCTAATAGGCATATTCTCACGATTGCAGATTCCCTGTATATAGAGAGAGCCAGCTTTACTGGTGATTATCTCAGCCTTTGGCATATAATCTAGTAGCTCATTAAGGCTTCCTGTGTGATCTGGTTCATTGTGATTAAGCACAACATAATCAATGTCAGCTAGGGGAGTGTACTGTTTGATATTTTCGATAAACTGCTTAGTAAAGGACTGGTGGGAGGCTTCGATTAAAGCAGTTTTTTCCTTGCCTTTTACTATATAGGCATTATAGCTTGTACCATACTGGGTAGTCATAACTATGTCAAATACTCTTAGGTTAGGGTTTAGTATACCTACATAATAAATTCCAGATGTGATTTCCATAAAAGTGATTCCTTTCTTGTGGTAGGGGTTTGTTTTCTTATATTTAACTATGCTAACTTCTCAGCTTTGAGCAAAAAATGAAATTCATATCCTCCTCAAAACTGAGAAGAGCAGGCTCAGCCTTGCTACTTCTCAGATGATAGTCTTATTCTACTTCTTCAAAAACATCTTTGCCTAGGCTACATAGAGGACATAGGTAATCTTCTGAAACATCCTCCCATGGTGTGTTTGGGGCAATGCCCTGATCTGGATCTCCATTTGCTGGATCATAAATGTAATGACATACTGTGCATTCAAATTTCTTCATAATAATAACCGTTCCTTTCTCGTGTTTTTAATATTGGGATTTATCTATAATATATTAAAGCACCTATAAGCTATTGACAGTGTAGCTTTAATAAACTATACTACTTTGGTATTGTTACCACGATTTAAACTATACCACATTAGTATAGTTTTGTAAAGGGGGTAAATAAAAATATTTTATAATTAAATTATAACCCCTGATAACAGTGTACACTGACATATTATCACAGTTACAGTTATTGTTCACTATTTAAGCTGATTTAAACAAAAAATTCGTAGGGATTACTATATAATTACTATAATTTTTCAAGTAAGTTTGCAAAGAGTTTTTTATATTATTGCTTTTAATTGTGTTTTGCGATATACTATATAGGTATAGTTATGTGCTAGTATAATAGCATATATAATTTATTATAATTTAGATGGAATTTTTTATAATATGGAGGAAGAAATAATGTCAGAAGCTAAACAAAAAGCCTTAGATACAGCCCTTGCTCAAATTGAGAAGCAGTTTGGTAAAGGTGCTATAATGAAGCTAGGCCAGAATAACGCAATGCAGGTAGAAGCTATCTCTACAGGATCTCTATCCCTTGACCTAGCCCTAGGTATAGGTGGTGTGCCTCGTGGTAGAATAGTTGAGATATACGGCCCAGAAAGCTCAGGTAAAACAACAGTTGCACTACATATAGTAGCAGAGGCTCAAAGAGCTGGTGGTGAAGCTGTGTTTATCGATGTTGAGCATGCACTAGATCCAGTTTATGCTAAAGCACTAGGTGTAGATATTGACTCACTACTTGTTTCTCAGCCAGATACAGGTGAACAGGCACTGGCAATAGCTGAATCGCTAGCTCGTTCTGGAGCAGTAGATGTAATCGTAGTTGACTCAGTAGCAGCTATGGTAACCAAGGCTGAAATGGAAGGTGAAATGGGTAGTACACAGGTAGGTGTACAGGCTAGACTAATGTCACAGGCACTGAGAAAGCTCACAGGTGCAATTAGTAAATCCAACTGTGTGGCAATCTTTATTAACCAGCTAAGAGAAAAAATCGGTGTAGTATATGGTAATCCAGAAACAACACCAGGTGGTAGAGCACTTAAATTCTATGCTTCTGTAAGACTTGATGTTCGTCGTTCTGAACAGCTTAAAAACGGTACTGATGTAATCGGTAACAGAACAAGAGTTAAGGTAGTAAAGAATAAGGTAGCACCTCCATTTAAGGAAGCAGAATTTGATGTAATGTACGGTATGGGTATCTCAAAAGAAGGGGAAATCCTTGACCTTGCAGTAAAACTTGATATAATCCACCGTAGTGGGGCATGGTTTAGCTATCAGGAAAACCGGCTAGGACAGGGTAGAGATAATGTTAAGGAATATATGAAGGCTAATCCAGAGTTTACCGAAGAGGTAGCACGACTGGTAAGAGCACAAGCTCATCAGCTAGCAGCAGCTCCAAAAACTCTAAAAAAAGCTGGGAAAGCAGCTGCAGCAGTAGATGTTACAGTAGAGGCGGACGATAAATAATGCGTATTACAAATATTGCCCTAACTAAAAAAGGGCGATACAGTATATATGGCGATGATGAGTATATATGTGTACTTCATGAGGATGTGTTTTTCAGTCAAAACATAATTATAGGCATGGAGATGGAATACGACCACCTGATGGAGTTACAAAGCCTATCCGAAGGCAAGATTACAAGGGATAGAGCCTTTAAACTGTTGTCAGCTAGAAGCTACACAGCAAAAGGGCTGTATAATAAACTTTTGCAGTATGGGCAGCCAGAGGTTTGTCAGCAAACAGTTCACCGTATGGAGGAGCTGGGGCTAATAAATGATGTTGACTATGCCCATGCTTTTGCAAGGGATTTATATAATCTAAGAGGATTTTCCAAAATTCGTATAATAACCGAGCTGGTGCAAAAGGGCATAGATAGAGATTTAGCCAAGGAAGCAACTGAGCAGTTTGACTGGCAGGAAGATATCTCAAGGATTGAGGAAATACTAGAAAAAAAATACAGAGGTAAATTAGATGATCCCAAAGAGCGAAATCGTGCCTACCAGTATCTGGCAAGACAGGGCTTTAGCTATGGTGATATAAAAACAGCTATAAGTAGATGTAGTGATCAGTGGGATGAATATTAACAAGATTACAAGAGTAAACTTAGTTAATAATAGTGAAAGGACTTATTAGATGACAAGAAAAATTGGGATGGTATCCCTAGGATGTTCAAAAAATCAGGTAGATGGAGAGTTAATGTTAGCCCTTCTAAGTAAAGAAGGCTATGAAATTAGCCCAGATCCAAATGACTGTGATGCAATTATTATAAATACCTGTGGTTTTATCGAGGATGCTAAGAAGGAATCCATTGATAATATACTGGAATTTTGTGATATGAAGGGTAATGGCAGACTAAAAGCAGTAGCAGTAACAGGATGTCTAGCTGAAAGATATAAAAATGAAGTAGCTAAGGAAATCCCTGAGGTTGATGTAGTGCTAGGTATCGGTAAAAATAGCGATATTGTAAGTGCTATCCACAAGGCATTAGAAGGGGAGAAGGTACTGGATTTTGCTGCTAAGGAAGATCACTCTATGGAGGGTGATAGAATACTAGCTAATCCAGGATACTATGCTTATATAAAGATTGCTGATGGCTGTGACAACTGTTGTAGTTACTGTGCAATACCACTTATTAGAGGTAATTTTAGAAGTAGAGAGATGGATAACATCTTAGAAGAAGTTAAAACCCTAGCAAAAAGAGGTGTAGTAGAATTTAACCTAGTTGCACAGGATAGCACAAGATATGGTGAGGATTTATATGGCAAGGTAATGCTACCAGAGCTTATTAAAAAAGTCTGTGCAATGGAAGAAGTTAAATGGGTGAGAATTCTTTACTGTTATCCTGAGCGTATAACAGATGAGCTACTACAGGTAATGGCTGAGGAAAACAAGGTAGTAAAATACATGGATATACCTGTACAGCATGCCAGTGGTAGAATACTAAACCTAATGAATCGTCGTGGAGATAAGGAAGCACTTATAGAACTAATGGCAAAAATCAGAAGATATATGCCTGACATAGCTCTTAGAACTACAATGATTACAGGTTTCCCAGGGGAAACAAATGATGATTTTACCCAGATGTGTGAACTGGTAGAGCAGGTTAAGTTTGAGCGTCTAGGTGTATTTACCTATTCTGCTGAAGAAGACACACCAGCTTATGACATGGAAGATCAGATTGATGCTGAGGTAAAACTTCGTCGTAAGGAAATTATTATGGAAATCCAGTCTGGCATTGCACAAAACATTGCAGCAAGCCTTGTAAACAGTGTACTTACAGTGCTAGTAGATGGATATGACAGTGAGAATGGTATCTATACAGGTAGAAGCTATATGGATGCACCGGATATTGACACAAAGGTTTACTTTACAGCACAGTCCCAGTACAAAAATGGTGACTTTGTAAATGTAGCAATAACAGGTAGTGAAGGCTTCGACCTAATTGGTGAAGAGGTAGCTAAATAAGCTTTACTTATAAAAAATTAGGAAAGGCGAGATTACATCTATGAACCTACCAAATAAATTAACCCTTCTAAGGATGATAGCAGTACCAATTTTTGTACTGCTTGCATATCTGGCTAAGTTTAACACTACAATGTATATATGGGCACTTATTGTGTTTTTATTAGCGGCATTAACCGATTGGTTTGATGGTTACCTTGCTAGACGAGATGGAATAGTAACAAAGTTTGGTATACTAATGGATCCACTGGCAGATAAACTATTAGTATCAGCAGCAATGATATGCTTTGTAGATATGGCAATAGTGCCAGCATGGGTAGTTATAGTGGTTATTTCAAGAGAATTTTTAGTAACCTCTATTAGACTTGTAGCAGCAAGTGATGGCAAGGTTATTGCAGCTGACAAAATGGGTAAATATAAAACAGCAGTACAGATGATATGGATTTGCCTAGGGATATTTTTAAGTGCTTTTGTACTGCCTTTAGCCGTAGTAAATATCCTAGAAATTATCTACAATATTCTGATGGTTATGGTACTACTACTTACAGTTATAAGTGGACTAAATTATGTTATGCAGAATAAGGACTGTTTCTCCCAATAGGGAAATAGTCCAGTAGGAAAATAGTCCAGTAGGGAAACATTAGTAAAGGAAATAGGTTGAAGAAATATTCAGCCCCTGTTTTGTGTGATTTTTCACTATATTAAGTAGTGTGGAAAATTACCACAAAGCGAAGAAAGGAATGGATATATTATGAGAATATATAATACATTAACAAGACAGAAGGAAGAGTTTGTACCGGTACAGCCTGGTAAGGTAAGTATCTATGCTTGTGGGCCTACAGTGTATAATTTTATCCACATTGGTAACGCTCGTCCTATCTGTGTTTTTGACACATTGAGAAAGTATCTTAAATATAAAGGTTATCAGGTAACATTTGCACAGAACTTTACCGATATAGATGATAAAATCATAAACAAAGCTAATGAAGAAGGGGTAAACTTCTCTGAAATTAGCGAAAGATACATTGCAGAGTATAAAAAAGATGCTCATGGCTTAGGTGTAATGGATGCAGATATCCACCCAAAGGCAACAGAGAGCATTGCTGAGATTATCGAAGTAATAGCCTCAACTATTGAAAATGGCTATGCCTATGCAAAAAATGGCGATGTATACTTTAGATCCAAAAAGTTTGAGGGCTATGGTAAACTGTCAGGTATGCCACTAGAGGACCTAGAAAGTGGCGCTAGAATAGATGTAAGCGACCAGAAGGAAGATCCACTGGACTTTGTACTGTGGAAATCAGCTAAACCAGGTGAGCCTTCATGGACTTCTCCTTGGGGAGAGGGCAGACCGGGATGGCATATTGAGTGTACTGCTATGATTAAGAAAAATCTAGGTGGTAATATTGATATCCACTGTGGTGGACAGGATCTAATCTTCCCACATCATGAGAATGAAATTGCACAGGGTGAATGCTGTGGTGGTGGCGAATACGCTAAATACTGGATGCATAATGGATATATTAATGTGGACAACAAGAAGATGAGTAAATCCCTAGGGAACTTCTTTACCACAAGAGATGTAGCAGAAAAATTCGGCTATGAGCCTATTAAATATATGATGCTACAGGCTCATTATCGCAGCCCTATTAACTATAGCTATGATGTAATTGAGCAGTGCAAATCTTCCCTAGAAAGATTACACACCTGCCGTGATAACATGGACTATGCCCTAACTATTGCCACAGGTGATAGTGTTGAAACTGTAGAAGGCTTTAAAGCTCAGATAGATGGACATATTAAGGACTTTGTAACTGCTATGGATGATGATTTAAACACAGCAGATGGTTTAGCAGCACTATTTAATATGGTTCGTGACATTAATAGCTATCTTGCCTCACCAAAAACTACAGATGCTATTAACTATGCTATAGCTAAGTTTGATGAGATTACTGGGGTGCTAGGAATCTTATACAATCGTAAAGAAAAATCTCTTGACAGTCAGATAGAGGAGCTTATCGCTCAGCGTCAAGAGGCTAGAAAGAATAAGGATTTTGCATTATCGGATAAAATCAGAGATGATCTAAAGGCTCAGGGCATTATCCTAGAAGATACACCTCAGGGAGTAAAATGGAGCTATGCCAATAGTTAATTTTACTTTTATATGATGATTTAACACTGTAGGTATTTAGTGTTAATATTACAATGCTCCTACCATTGCCATGGGCTAAGGTGGGAGCATTATTATGTGTATTTAATTTTTGATTTATGAGGAGATTCCTATTGAAGATGTAAATCAGCCACTAGGGTATTTTGACAGCACTGCACTAGACATATTATATGACTATGAGTATCTATATTTTGCCAATGACATGGAATTTACTAACCATCAAGTTCAGATTGAAGAAAATATAAGCACCCTTACTGAAGCAGTAAAAGATCTTGTAGAAGGACAGCCCTATTATATAAATGATGCAGATTATGATTATCGTCCTCGTAGGCTAGAGGTCTTTAGCTGTGAGGAGTTTTTTCCTGAAAAGCAGTATATACTACGTCTACTAATACATGAAGATTTTGCAGTGTTTTATGGTGAGGACTTTGATGGGTCAGTTCGTATAGATATAGAGGAAACAAAGGCTCAGCAAGTATATGATCTATACATAAACTATATGTACGAGAAATAATCCTTATTTACTTTAGACTTATTTATCAGTAAATGCACCCAATTACATTGGTTGTGTAATTGGTAATAGTGGAGAGTTATGTAGTGGCTTTATAACTATGCGGTAAACCAGCAAATACAATACAAATAACAAAACAGTGTGTCAATTACCGACACACTGTTTTAATATTTCTATGTATATATTCTATTAGGTTTAGCAAGGCTTTGATAAATGATACCAGCTACATATATTTATCAATAAAATCAAACATCTCCCTATAGTATGTATCAGGGTCAGCGAACCTTCCCGATATATGATTTGCTTCGGGGATTTTAATCAGTGATTTTTCACCTTGATACTGGTTATAAAGCTCATCTACCATATAAGGTGGGATAACTTCGTCAGCCATGCTGTGGATAAATAGGGTAGGGGTGCTAAAGCTATCCAGATAGCTAATAGGGTTAGCATCATCTAGGTTAATACCAGTATGTAGCTGGGTAACAAAATTCGTTGTCATAACCAAAGGAAATTCTCCTAGATTTAGTCTAAGGTCTAGCTGGGCTGCAATAACATCATTTACTGAGGTATAGGCACTATCACTAATGGCAACCATAACATTACTAGGTAGATATTCACTGCCTAATGCCATTAGTACTGAGGAAGCACCCATTGAGGAGCCATGTAGTACGATTTTAGCATTACTATCTTCACTAACAATGTAGTCGGCCCATGTGGCAATGTCCTCTTTGTCTTCTATGCCAAAGGTGATATAGTCACCACCTGATAAACTGTTGCCACGCATATCAGGAATTAACACATTATAGCCAGCGTTATAAAACTCCACCCCAATATCGGTAACCTCCGTGCCATAAGCACCATAACCATGGAGTATTAATACCCACAGGTTGGAGTTTTCATTAAGATATTCCATTGCATATAGCGTAGCATTATCGGAAGCAGTAATATAGATAGAGGAGTTTGTAGAGTTATCTCTTAAATTCGCTATGGCAATATCTGCCTCATCTCTACGCTCTTGTTCACCTTCAACATACCACTGATCATTAAGCGCTTCTACATCTTTAGGATCCATAGTAGCTTCCTTTTTGTTAAAGTACTCAGTAAAGGACTCATCTCTGCGATTTATAGCATAGTGTACGAATAACACACCTATAACATACAGTATAACTAATACTACTATTGCCAATATAGTTGCTGTTTTTATATATTTGTATTTGCTTTTTAAAGGATTAAGTGGTTTTTTTATAGATATCATAATAATCACCTTGCAGAATATTTCTAGTTTTCTTATTATTATACTACAATATCTAAAGTAAATAAATTCTTTTAGCTTATGTTTATGTAAACATAGTGAGAACAAATATAATAAGTTATATTTCAGATAGTGTATTATAGAAATGCTTAATAATTAATATTAGTTATCCTCAGTAGCCTTATAAATATCTTCCTGTTATACTATCACTACAGTGAGAAAT
>CAYJEQ010000068.1:0-14508 GCA_964369235.1 uncultured Oscillospiraceae bacterium
TAATAAATATCTTTAGTGATATGAAAAAACTATTCACTAAATCAAAAAACACTAAGGAAGGTGTAAAAGCTAATGGATAATCAAACAACACAGAAAACAGCAGATAACATAGTTTTAGATATAAAGGGATTATCCATACAGTTTGGTGGACTTAAAGCTGTAGATAACCTTACCTTCCATGTTAATCATAAGGAAATATTTGGACTAATCGGCCCTAATGGAGCAGGTAAAACCACTGCATTTAACTGTATAACACAGTTTTATCATCCTAATTCCGGTCAGGTTATCTTTAAGACTAAAGATGGCACTGTAATGGATATAGTAGGTAAAGAAACCCATGATATTATTAAACTAGGGCTGGTAAGAACATTCCAAAATGTTGAGGTTATTAAAGAATTATCCCTAATTGATAATGTTCTAATTGGTGCTCATATTGATTTTAAATCTAGTTTTATCCAGCAGGCTCTTAAACTTCCCTCTGCCAGAAGAGAGGAAAAAGCCATGAGGGATAAGGCAAAGGAAGTTCTTGAGTTTATGGGTATAGCTGATCTACAAGATGAGATTGCAGCTGGTCAGCCTTATGGTGTACTTAAAAAGGTAGAGATGGCTAGAACACTAATGTGCAATCCTAAGCTAATTATTCTAGATGAGCCTGCAGCAGGGCTAAATGACTCTGAAACAGCAGATCTTACCGAGATAATTAGAACTATTCGAGATAAATACGACTGTACTATACTATTAATTGAACATGATATGCGTCTAGTTATGGGTATATGTGACCGTATCTGTGCTATATCTTTTGGTAAATTCCTTGCTTGTGGCACACCAGCAGAGATACAAAAAGATAAGAATGTACAGGAAGCTTATCTAGGAGAGGAGGTATCTTAATGAGTGAAATAGCATTACAGATAAAAGATTTAAAGGTTAGTTATGGTGCCATAGATGCAGTTAAGGGTATTAATATTACTGTACCTGATGGAAGTGTAGTAGCACTGCTGGGATCTAATGGTGCAGGTAAAACTTCTACCCTAAGAACTATATCTGGTCTAACAGAAGCAAGTGGGGGAACCATTGAGCTTTATGGTCAGAATATAACCAATATGGAAACTGAGAAAATAGCTAAGCTAGGTATAGCCCAATCTCCTGAAGGACGCCAGATTTTTGGTGATCTAACTGTAGAGGAAAATCTTAAAGTAGGTGCCTTTGTACTAAAGGATAAGGCAGAGATTAACAAAAACTTTGAGCGTTGTTACAACTACTTCCCACGACTAAGAGAGAGAAAAAAACAGCTTGCATACACCCTATCTGGTGGGGAGCTACAGATGCTAGCTATAGCTAGAGCATTAATGTCCAGCCCTAAGGTACTTATACTAGATGAGCCTTCTCTAGGTCTTGCACCACTGGTTGTAAGAGATATATTTGAGATTATTAAGGATATTAAAAAAGAAGGCACCACCGTAGTAATAGTAGAGCAAAATGCCTTACAGACCTTAAAAATTGTTGACTATGCTTATGTACTTGAGGTAGGAAACATTATTATGGAAGGCACAGCAAGCGAATTAATCAGTAACCCAAAACTAGTCGAAGCATATCTAGGTGGTTAAACCTAGTTGCAGATAATTTAAAAAATAATTTGGAGGATTTTCAGATGAAAAAGTTATTATCCATACTTTTAGCAACAGCAATGATGGCAAGCCTAAGCTCCTGTGGTTCCACAGAAGAGCCAGCAGGTGAAACAGGTGGTTCCACCGATGGCGGTGTTTCCTATTCACAGGGCGCAAACGACACTACAATTACAGTGGCAAACTCCGCTGCTACTTCTGGGGCTTTAGCACCAGTAGGTGTTCCTTTTAACGCAGGTATCGAGGCTTACTTTGATATGGTAAACGCTCAGGGTGGTATCGATGGCCGCCAGATTGAGTTTATCCACACTGATGATGAGTTTGACCCAGTTAAGGGTAAAGCTGCACTACAGAGCTTTGTAGAAGATGATGAAGTATTTGCAATCGTAGGTCACTTCGGTACACCAGTAGTTGGTGCTACAATCGAAGATCTAAAGGATTACGGTATCCCATCTGTTTACTTTGCTACAGGTATTGGACAGCTATATGCTGATGGCCTAACACCAGAAGATGCTGGTTACAATATCTTCCCTGTTCAGCCTATCTACACAACAGAAGGACAGATTATGGTTACCCGTCTAGTAGGTGACTTTGATGCTAAAAAAATCGGTATTATCTACACTAACGATGATGCTGGTAAGGATATGCTAGCTGGTGCAGAAGCTAAGGCTAAGGAACTAGGTATTGAGTATGTTGCTGAGCAGGTAACTGCTGGTGCTGCCGATGTATCTGCTGCTGTAACATCTATTAAAGGCCAAGGTGTTGATACAATTATCTGTGCTTCCATTCAGGCAACAATGCCAACAATTGTTAAAGAGCTTGCAGCTCAGGGCATGGAAGTTCCAGTAATTACAACCTATGTAAATGTATCTTCTGCTATTCCAGAGCTTGTAGCATCTGATATTGATGGTAAATTCGATGTTTATGGTAATGGTTGGGTAGCTTATGACGATCAGGAAGCACTAGCACTATATCAGGCAAATATCGCTGAAGAATATGCAATGAATGCATATGCACAGACAGGTTGGATCGCTGCACACTTCTTCACCGAAGGTCTACGCCGTATTGAAGGTGAAGATATCACATGGGAAAACTACATGGCAGCTCTAGAAGAAGCACCAATCCAGAATCCATTTGGTGGTGTGATTGACTACTCTGGTGGTAACCGTGCTGGTACGCAGGAGATGAACCTATCTAAGATTAACATGGAATCTGAAGGTGGTTGGGAGCTTGTAGACGGACTACAGAGCATGGATACACTACTTGCAAAGTAGTATTTACTTAACTTATTCTCTCTTATCTAAATAATTACAGTAGGGGTTTGTGTCTACATTTATTCCAAGTTAGATGGTTTCATTAGCCTTGGAGCAATGGATACAAGCCTCTACTTATATCTTTTAATAGAATAGGTGACTTTATTTAGAAAATACAGTAAACTAATCCTAATAGGAGAAGCGAAAGGAATATTAATAATGGATATAACTAATAAATTTATAACAGTAGAACAAGCTCTTAATCTTGTAAAATCTGGTGATGTTATCGTTACAGGATTAGCAGCAACAGAAGCAGGTCTTTTTATGAAAAATCTTCATACTATAGCTGATAGAGTAAAAGGTGTTGAGATTACCAACTGCCTACCTACCCACCCTAGCCAGATTTATGATGAGAAATATACAGATAGCTTTGAAATATCTGGTTGGTTTTTTGCACCACAGCTTAGGAAAGCTCATATAAACGGAAACACCTCATACATACCTAATCATCTACATCTTGCAGGTACCAAGCGTCTACAACACTCTAAGCCTAATATATATGTAGGTGCTGCCTCTATGCCTGATAAGCATGGTTATATATCTCTTTCCCTTTCTAACACCTACGAAAAACAGGTAATGGAAGCAGCAGATACAGTTATCCTAGAAGTAAATCCTAACATGCCTTATACTCTAGGTGATGTTCATGTTCATGTTTCTCAGGTAGATTACCTAATCAAAGCTGACTATATGCCTCCAACAATCCCTGACGCACCTTTTAGTGACAAGGATAAGGTAATAGGAGATTTAATTGCTGCTTATGTACCAGATGGAGCTTGCATCCAGCTAGGTATAGGTGGTATTCCCAATGCAGTTGCAGCAGCTTTAGAAAATAAAAAGGATCTAGGTGTACACACCGAAATGCTAACTAGTGGACTAATGCGTCTAGCTAAAATGGGTGTAATAAACGGTAGCAAAAAGCAAATTAACAAAGGAAAAATAGTAGCAACATTTGCTCTAGGTGTGCCTGAGCTTTACGAGTTTATGGACTATAATCCTTCTGTTGAAATACATAGAGGTTCTTGGGTAAATGACCCTTATGTAATTGCACAAAACCACAACCAAATTTCCATTAATACCTCTCTTGAGGTAGATCTTACAGGTCAGTGCGCCTCAGAATCCCTAGGCTCACGCCAATTTTCTGGCACAGGTGGTCAGGCAGATACAGCTATAGGCGCTCAAAAGTCCCTAGGTGGTAAATCCTTTATTGCTCTGTACTCTACAGCTTTAGTAACTGATAAAGAAACCGGTGAGAAAAAGCTTGTATCTAAGATTGTTCCACAGCTAATGCAGGGGGCAGCAGTTTCCCTATCTCGTAATGATGTAGATTATGTGGTAACAGAATATGGTGTAGCAGAGCTTAGAGGAACTACTATTAAAGAAAGAGTTTCCAAATTAATTGATATTGCCCACCCTGATTTTAGAGAGCAGTTATGGGAAGATGCTATTAATGTAGGTATTATTAGTAGAAGATCGGTGTAAGTTTTGTATCCTCATTGAAAGGTCGGTAATAAATATGGCATATTTTACATTTGAAGGCAAAGAAATATACTACGAAATTCATGGCAGTGGAAAACCTCTAGTAATGCTAAATGGGATAATGATGTCCTGTATGAGTTGGGGGTATTTTACTAAGGAACTTAGTAAAAATAATCAGCTTATTATGGTAGATTTTCTAGATCAAGGTAAATCCTCTAAGATGGAGGAGGAGTACACCATTGACATACAAGCAGAGGTTATCCATGGATTACTATCCCATCTATCTATTGCCAAAGCTGATATTATGGGTATATCATATGGTGGTGAAGTAGCTCAGATATTTGCTATTAAATATAAGGAAATGGTAGATAGATTAATGTTATTTAACACCACTAGTCAAACAGGTCACTGGCTGAGAAACATCGGCGATGGTTGGAATAAAGCCACATCTGATCCTGAGAGCTACTACCTAACTACCATCCCTATTATCTACTCCCCTGAGTTTTACAAGAAAAATATCAACTGGATGAACAATCGCAAAGAACTACTTATGAAGGTTTTTGCCGATAAATCCTTTACAAGTAGTATGATTAGGCTTACTAACAGCTCGGCAAATTTTGATGTTACTGATAGGTTAAGGGAAATCACTGCCGAAACTCTAGTGGTATCTGGACAGCAGGACTATCTAACACCTATTGAAGATCAGGCTGTAATTGCTAATGCCATTCCTAACGCTAGCCATGTAATTATACCTAATTGTGGTCATGGCTCCATGTATGAAAAACCTGTATTATTTACAAGCCTAATACTAGGATTTATAGGTAATACCACCAATGACTTTAAAATAATATAGTCTACTAGCACAGAATTGATTTTAAAAAAGGAGTATGCTATAATATGGCTAGTATTAAAATTGATGATGTTAACATTCACTATAAAGATTTAGGCGATGCTAATAGTAAAGTAGCTGTTGTTTTCTTTAATGGTGTAATGGCGTCCACCTCTAGTTGGAAAGATTTTTACCCAACCTTTGTAAAATCTGGCTATAGGGTGGTTTTACATGATTTTATGGGACAGCTTCTATCGGATAAACCTGATAAAGAATATAGTTTTAATCTTCATTGTTATCAGGCATTTTCTCTATTTAGAAGTCTAGGTATTGAGAAGATTCATATAATCGGCACCTCCTATGGAGGCGAGATTGCCATGAGATATGCAGTACTATATCCAGACATGGTAGAGAGTATTACTGTTATTGATTCTACCAGCCAGTTAGATCCTGTTATGATAGGGTTTATAAATAGTTGGAAGACTTTTTGTGATATAGGCGATGGCAGATTATTTTTTGAAAATATGCTTCCTAGTATCTACGGAGAAAAATATCTGGAGGAAAACCAAGATACACTAGCTAAACGCAGTGAAAAAATGAGTGAAATTCCAGCAGACTATCTTAAAGGTCAAAAGATTTTATACGATACCTTTCTCAGAGATGTTAGCTGTACTAAGGATCTTTATAAAATTGGCTGTCCTGCACTTATAATTTGTGGAGAACATGATTTATTAAAACCAGTAAAATATTCTAAAATTATAGCTGATAATATACCAGGTTCTGAGTTTATTGTATTACCAGATTGTGGTCATGTGGCTATATTTGAAAAGCCTAAGGAGATTAATTCACTTATATTAGGCTTTGTTATAAAGCATAGTAGCTAATATTATTATAGACAAAATTCTCTCCACTATTTCCAGTGGAGAGAATAACTATGTAAATACAGTATTACATAAAACTAAAAGTAGGGAAAATACACATTAAATCAATAATTACTGATATAATGTAATAATATATATTTTAAGCAAGGAGAAAGGTAGGTTGTGAATATGGAGGACTTTATTAATATACCCAAAACTAAACGAGGGCAGGAAACTCTTAACCGAATTCTTAATGCCTCGGTTCAGGTTTTCTACGAGAAGGGTTATCATGGGACTAGTATAAATGATATTGTATCCCTTGCAGGCGTGGCGTCAGGGACTTTTTACATATATTTTGATAGTAAGTATTCACTTTATAAGTTCTTGCTTCTACAATGTAGCCACAAAGTCCGTAAGGATATGAGTGTTGCTACTGCACAATGTGAGACACGCCGAGAAAAAGAACAAGAAGGTCTGAGAGCTTGGCTGAAATTTATAAAAAAGCATAAATACATTTATCATATTATTTGGGAAGCTTTATATGTAGATAATCAGCTTTTTAAAGATTACTTTACTAAGTTTAGCACATCATATATCTCTGGTATTGATCTATCCAAAGAAGAAGGGGAAATCAGAGAAGATATTGACAGCGAAGTATTATCCTATATATTCATGGGTATGTCAAACTTTATAGGCTTAAATCACTGTATATTTAAAGATGATGAAGAACGATTTGATATTATTATAGATACATTTATGAAAATTCTAGACAATGGGATTTTTAACACCGATATCCCTGTAAAACCTGTAAAGAAAATCACAGCACAGAAAGAAGGCTTTATATTTGATTTTAATATAGAACTAGGCTAGGGCAGGGATTGATAATAGCAAAAGTCTTTATATACCAATAAACGAAAATTAAATTAGTCCTACACTAAATGCCTACTGGGTTTTAGCAGGTATTTAGCTAGGAGCAATAAAAAATCGGAGCCGTCGCATATGGTATAAAACCATTAGTGACAGCTCCTTTTGTTTTGCTAGTATTAGATTTTATATAAATTTTTATAAGAGTTAATAATGCTATCTAAGAGATATATCCTAGAAGATATAAGGATCAGCAGTTTCAGCCTGCCATCTTGCTAGACGGGTGTATAGCTCCTGCTTAATATCACCATAAGCTGGATCATTAGCTAGGTTATTTAGCTCGTAGTGATCCTTTTCTAGATCGTATAGCTCCTCTACATCGTCCTTAGTTTTGATTAGTTTGTAGTGCTGATAGCGAACTACCCTTGCCATAATATCTTCCCCATAACCATGACCATGAGTTTCGGTAAAGATATCATCACGCCACTGTACATCTTCACCCTTAACTAGCGGCAGGATACTTTTACCCTGTACTGGGTTTTTTGTATAGCTTAGACCAGCAGAATCAAGAATGGTAACAGGGAAGTCAACAGTGGAGATAAACTCATCTCTAACCTGTCCAGCTGGGATAACCCCTGGCCAGTTAATTGCAAAAGGTATTCTTAAAACTTCCTCAGTCATGTAAGAGCCCTTGTCAAAATGTCCACCGTGACTTGCAAGTCCATCGCCGTGGTCGGTAGTCCAGATAATAATAGTGTTCTTATCAAGACCTAATTCTTTTAGCTTATCGATAATTAGTCCACCAGCTGCATCTACCATTGTCTGATGTGCAAAGGCATGTCTAATTAGATTTTCCCAACCACTCCAAGGCTTAGGTGATGGCTGAATAATAATATCATCAACACTTAGTGGAACATTACGCTCTCTAAAGTATGTTTTTGGCTTGTTTGCAAGATCATCTGCAAAACTACCATAAGGCTCAATGTGGAAATCAGGATACATATCTAGATATTCCTGTGTAGGGAAGTGAGGCTGATGTGGGCCCCAGAAATCCACTCTAATAGAGAATGGTTTACCAGTGTTTTCCTTAGCTAGCTCCTCTAGCTGATCACAAGCCAGATTAGCTAGGAAGAAACTTTCATGGGTTTCCTTAGGGGTGGTAGTAACGCCTACCCCATGCTCCCCACACCAATCAGCTTTACACTTGTAGTCAGCACCAGGCTCCAGCCCGTCCCAGTCACCTCTATCACAGATGTCAGATACATAAAAAGCATCGGAAATCTTATGAACTGCTTCTGGAAGGTTTCTCTTAGCTAGGTATTCCTTATATTCTGGCTTGGTATATGGGTTTGAGTAGTCGGTGTAGGAGAAGCCCTTACAACCATGCTCATTAGCTGCGCCAGGGCCAGCATGCCATTTACCATAGTAGAAGTTATCATAACCATTGTCAGTAAGTGTCTGTAGATACACTTCGTGATCATATGGAGGATCGGTGTAGTTGTGGTACTGCTTATGGGTATGTGGGAACAGTCCTGTAAGTACAGTTCTTCTTGTTGGGCCACATAAAGGAGAAGCGCAGTAAGCATTGGTAAACTTTGCGCCACCTTCTGCCAGTTTATCAAAATTAGGTGTTAGTGGACGATTTTCCTGATTCCACCACCAGCGATAGTAAGCCTGATGGTCATTGTGGATAAAAACGATATTTGGTTTATTGGACATAATAGTAATCCTTTCTTATAGCCCTAGGGCTGTGTATATTATCTAGCCTGTACATATTTAGTGTAAGGCTTACCACCTGCAGCAACCCCTGTAGTTTTTCTCTTCTTGGAGCTGTACATCATTACAGCAATACAAGCTAGGTAGGGGATGGTTTGTACAAATTCAGTTGGGATTGGGTTATTAGGTAGGGTTTGCATATATATCTGCACAGCACTGAAAAATCCAAAGAATATTGCCGAACCGAAAGCTCCCATTGGAGTCCAGTTACCCATGATTACAGCAGCCATAGCAAGATAACCTCTACCAGCAATCATACCTTCTTGGAATAGATTCATCTGGCCGATAGATAGTGTTGCACCACCTAGACCACCTAGGGCGCCAGATAGCAGTACACAGGAGTATCTTACTTTGTGTACATTAATACCGGCAGTTTCGGCAGCTTTAGGATGTTCACCTACCATAGTTATATGCAGCCCAAAAGCAGTTTTCTTAAATGTATAGATAAGTATTAGCAGTACCACAAAGGATAAGTATACCAAAGGAGAAAGCTCCGATAGTATAGGCCCCAGTATAGGCACATCTGCTAAAAATGGGGTTTTGGAGATATTTTCTACCTGAGCACTGGTACCCTGTTGGCCAAATATAGCCTTAGTACCGATACCAGAAAGACCGGTGGCAAGAAGTATTAGTGCCATGGAACTTACCGACTGATTACCACCAAAGGTAATACATACCACTGCATGAACTGCAGATATAAGTACCCCAACAGCAATGGCAAACAGTACCCCAATCCATGGAGAGCCAGTTAGGTATACCCCTACAACAGCAGCAAAGGCGCTAGCAGTCATAATACCCTCAAGACCGATATTAACTACCCCAGAACGCTCTGAGATAACCCCTCCCATAGCTGTGTAAGCTATGGAGGTACCACTTCTTAGGGTGGCGATTATAATGTAATTAAGTGCAGTAAGCATCTAAGTATCATTCCTTTCTCAAAAGCTAGTCCATAGATTTTCCATAGATTGATAATAATATGGGGAAAACTATAGCCTAGAGTTAGCTTTTTTAATTTTTAGCCTTGGTGGCTTTAGTGATGTAGTATCTTAGGAAGAATTCTGCACATAGGAATACAATGATAAATCCCTGTACCATGTCAGAAACATTTCTAGATACACCTGCACTGGTTTGCATTAGTAGGGAACCAGTTTTCATAGCTGATAGAAGCAGTGAGGATAAGATAATAATTATAGGGTTGTTGTGGGCAATCAGTGCAACAGGGATACCGTTAAATCCATATCCTGTAGAAGCCCCTACAATAACCTTATTCAGTGTACCTGTAACCTCGATACCTCCTGCTAAACCAGCAAGTCCACCACTGATAACTAGAGCTAGGAACATATTTTTTTCTACATTGATACCAGCCCATTTAGAGGCGATAGGGTTAGAACCCACTGCACGCATTTCGTAGCCGATAACTGTTTTGAAAAGTAGGATGAATATTAAGAATGCCACTGCCACTGCAATAATATAACCAATATTAAGTACATTAGGTGGTGCCATAATATTAGGTAGCTCTGCTGTTTTTTGTATAGGGTTGGTTGCAGAGGCAACACCATCTACTTTAAGAGGGCCTAGAATTAGATATTGTAGCATAGATGTTGCCACATAGTTAAACATAATTGTGGATATAACAACATTTACGCTGAATTTTTGTTTAAGTACAGCTGGGATAAATGCCCAGAACATACCACCTAGTATGGAGGCAAGTAGTGTAACTGGTATATGTAGAAAGCTAGGTAAAAAATCAATATAGATACCAGCTACGCCTGCTGCTAACATACCACACATTAACTGTCCTTCTGCACCGATGTTAAAAACACCACATTTAAAAGCTACTGCCACTGCTAAACCTGTTAGCATAATAGGCACTGAGGTAGTAAGGGTGTTGGTAAAGGCTGCAGAAGTACCAAAGGCACCTTTAAGCAGTGCTGAGTATGCCTCTATAGGATTGTATCCAAAGGCAAACATTACTAAAGCCCCAACCACAACTGCCAAAAATAAAGCAAGGAAGGTTATAAATATCTCTAGGAATATTTTATTTAGATTGTCTTTTTTAATATTCATTAGTCCACCTTCTCCTTTTCTTCATTATGTATGCCTAGCATCATGGCACCTACCTGTTGACGGGTAACCTTGTTGGCATCAACTATATCCATGATTTTCCCTTCGTGGAGTACCATTATTCTATCACTCATTGCTAAAACTTCATCTAGCTCAAAGGAGATTAAAAGCACAGCTTTACCGTTGTTTCTCATTTCGTATAGTGCCTTGTGGACAAATTCCTCAGCACCAACATCCAGTCCTCTAGTAGGCTGAACAGCTATTAATAACTCAGGGTTGTTGTTGGCTTCACGAGCGATAATAACCTTCTGCTGATTACCACCAGAAAGGGTTTGTACTGCCACTGTGGTGTCAGGACATCGCACATCAAAATCATCTTTTAGCTTTAAGGAATTTATAAGGATTTCCTTAGCGTTTAAGAATAAATTTTTACTTTTAAATTTACTTAAATGCTGTTGCCCCAGCACCATATTATCCTTAATGGAATAATCTAGTACAAGGCCTTGTTTATGTCTATCCTCTGGGATACAGGCAATACCACCATCTTTGCGCTGGCGCACCGATAGCTCTTTAATGTCCGAGCCTTTAAAGGACACCTGTCCCGATGTAGGAGATGAGACACCTGTGATAATCTCCACTAGCTCCTGCTGTCCATTGCCATCAATTCCTGCTACTCCCAGTATCTCCCCACCTTTTAGAGAGAAGGATATATCTTCTAGTTTATTAAGGGTGCCACTGCCTTTGTAAAGTACATCACTAACCTGTAGTATAGTATCTCCCTGAATTTCAGGGCGCTGTTTTCTGCCTAGGTCAACATTTCTACCTACCATCATCTGGGTTACATCTTCAATGGAGGTTTCGCTTATTTTCTTAGTGCCGATAACCTTGCCTAGTCGGATTACCGTAATATTATCGGATATTCTAAATACCTCTTCTAATTTATGGCTGATAAAGATAATTGTCTTGCCATCTTCTTTTAGTTTAAGTAGAATTTTGCAGAATTCGTCAATTTCCTGTGGGGTAAGAACGGCTGTTGGCTCGTCAAATATCAGTATCTCAGCCTTACGGTATAAAACCTTAATAATCTCAACACGCTGCTGCTCATTAACCGATAATTCCGATACCTTTTTAGTAGGATCAATGCTAAATCCATACTGATTGGATAGCTCTGTAATATCTGCCTCAGCCTTAGCCCTATCCACATTAAAAGCACTGCCAGGCTCGTCCCCAGCAATAATATTCTCAGCAACAGTAAGTTTAGGCACTAGCATAAAGTGCTGATGTACCATGCCGATTTTATTTTTAATACTGTCTTTGGAACTGTTGAAATTCACTGCTTTACCATCTACATAAATCTGACCTTCTGTAGGTTTATATAGACCAAATATAATATTCATCAGTGTGGATTTACCTGCCCCGTTTTCCCCTGCTAGGGTATGTATACTGCCCTTCTCAACACCAAAGGAAATGTCGTTGTTAGCAATAACACCGGGGAATTTTTTTGTAATATTTTTAAGCTCTAAAATATAAGACATCAGTTTCCACCTCTTAGTTATCTATTGTACTCTCCTAGAAAAAGACGCCTTGGATTAAGATAAATTTTATAAAATTATCATTACTCACAAGGCGCCCTATATATTCTTAGGATTATTAAATTTTAGTTTTCGTATACATAAGAATAAGCGCCAAATTCTTCTTCTGTGCCTGGTACATCAATTTCTCCAGAGATAACCTTAGCTGTTAGATCTTCGATAACAGCCATGTTTTCCTCACCAACTACATCAAGTAGAGCCTGATTGTCAGTAAATAGTAGCTTAATACCACCCTCGGATAGACCTAGAGATGTCATATCATTAGCAAACTCGCCTGTTTCCTGATAGTTAGCTAGAATGGATAGAATAGCCTCATCAACTGGCTTAACTACAGAAGCAATGATTTTGTCATAACTAGCGTCAAACTGTCCATTAGCAGCACCAAATGCATAATTGCCTTCCCCTGCTTCTTCTGCAGCCTGGAATACACCTAGATTACAAGCACCAGCATATGTACCAACAAAGTCAGCACCCTGAGAGAACATTGCATTAGCATGTTCAAAACCAATATTTGTATCAGCATAGCTATTTGTAAATGTTACTAGTACCTCTGTAGCTGGATCTACTGTTTTAGCACCAGCTGTGTAGCCGTACTGGTATCTTAGCTGTAGTGGCTCTGGAATAGCAAGGACTGCGCCAATTTTATCAGTCTGGCTCATTAGACCACCTAGAGCACCTGCAAGGAATGCAGCTTCATCTTCTTTGTACTCAAAGGAACTGATGTTTTCTGGTGTTTCTTCTAGGTACTCAACTGTGTAAAGGAAGTCTACATCTGGGTACTCAGCAGCAACTTCTGCCATACCGTCATAGTATTCACTTGTAGAAACTACGATAAAGTTTGCACCCTGCTGGATTAGTGTTCTAAATGCATTAGCTGTTTCAGCTACATCAGCAATTTCCAGTGCATAGTGAGGGATACCAAGCTGTTCCTCAGCCTTAGTTAGACCTGCAAGTACATCATCGGAGTAGCTACCTGTACCAAATGTATAGGCAATCATACCTGTAACGATATCTGTAGTTGTTTCGGCAGTATCACCACCTTCTGTGCTTTCAACTGGGGCGTCTGTTTCTGGCTGTGAACATGCAACTAGAGAAGTCGCCATTGCCATGGTAAGTAGTAATGCAATAATCTTTTTCATAATTTACAATTCCCTTCTTATATACGGTTTGTGTTTTTATATTATAAAACCTAAGGTTTTATAAGTCCTGTGTTTTATACTGCTGGTCAGTAATAATACTTTCCATCCTATCCCTTTGCTGTAGGGAGATATGTATTTTGCCTTTAACTAGGGTTATTATATCCTGCTGGGAAAAAATTGCCAGTTTGCGATTAATGGTTTTAACACTAATGCCACCAATCTCCTCGGCAATCTTCTCTCTGGTTTTATTTATGATTATTTTCCTTGACTGATTATTCTCAGATAGCTTAAAACAGGAAAGAAAGTAATAAAGTATCCTAACATCATTAGAAGCACATTCTAAAGTTCGCTTTTGGGATAACTCTGCTAGTAGCACCTTTATAACACTTTCTGTACGAGCTTTTAACAGTTTATCATCACTGTAAATCCAGCTAATATAATCAGATTTATTTATCTCTATAATAGTGACATCACTTAGGGCTATTACACTAGCTGAGTAACTTGGAATATTAGCAAGAACTGCTGTATCTCCAACTATATCACCACAAGTAAAAACAGATTTGATAAAATAATTCTGACCTGTATTATCATAATAGGGGGACGCCTTGCCCTTTAACATAATACATACATTAAAAGAGGGCTGATTTTCCTTAAAGAGAAATTCCCCTGCTGATAGCTTTCTTACTATAAAGGTTGCTTTCTGGGGAAATTTACTAAAAAGCTGTGTAAAGAATATCAGCTGTGGGTTGTCATTATCAAAGATATTAAGCTCCCCTTGAACTGATTTGATTATATCCATAATTCCTGTCCTTTACCTTACCACTTATGCCAAGGACACTTAGCCATGCTTGCTTTGAAAGCTATTGCTATCGTCCTTTATGGCAAATTATATTATGTAGCTTTGCTTAATTAATATATATTATTTAATTCGCTTACCTATAAATTATACAATAATTTAACACAAAGAAAAAGG
>CAYJEQ010000069.1:0-14317 GCA_964369235.1 uncultured Oscillospiraceae bacterium
TGTATTAGGTTCAATTTCAGTTTCTGGATCCCATCCTACCTGAACAGTGCCCTCTATATCATAGTAGAAATATTCCTTATTCTTTGGCACTTCTTCTAATAGAGGCATATCCACAACAGTCTCAGTTTCAATGAGGATCATATTTCGACCTATTACCTCAAGAATCTGACCATCTAATAAAGTAGTGTAGATTTCCTCTGTAAGGATATACTGGTAGTCATCTACCCTTATTGATTCTATAAACCCTAAATCATCAAAATAATTTAAGGTAAATAGATAATCTCCTGCTGGGATATCCACACCAACTACATAATATCCATGTCCCATTAATGTGCTGAAGTAACTGGTACCTTCATAGCTTTTTAAACCATCGTATTCATATTCCCAATGCTCTTCATCTACACTGTCAAAATCATAATCAAAATCACCATCTTCTAGTAGACTATCTAACAGTTCTTTAGTTTCTTCATCTAAGTCATAATCATAGTCAAAGTCAAAATCAGGTGTGGTTGTGGGAAGTTCTGGCTCTGGCATTGGTTCATCATATGGGTATGTTTCAGCAGTACCAACGGAAGTTACCTCATCAAATATATTACCTATAAAGCCCAAAAAAGCTGCAGTAGGGAATATATTAAACAAAAATATAATTACTATAATGGTTATTGCACAACCAGGATTTGATTTTCTTCCTGATCTTCCAGATGTTCCAGCTGAATATCTTGGCTGGGAGCTATTCCCTCCAAAGACACTGCCATTATTAGTCTTGCTGTTCTGTCCAGCTGTATATTTAGGCTGAGTGTTATTTACTTTATTTGACTGGGTAGTGTATTTTCTTTTATTGGTGGTGATGTCCTCTGTGCTTTCCATATCAAAAAGATCTATTGCTTTTTTCTTTTGATTTTCAAAGAAATTTTCTTCTTTACTATTTGCCATAGCTTTAGCTATTGGCATACCACAGTTTGAACAGGTTGAGCCTGTTACAAGTGTATCGCATATATCACAGCGTTTCATGTAATTATTCCTCTCTCTTTTACTAAGTCTATGTGTAGCTACCACACCTAATTTTGACTTAGTAAATTTATTACTATATATGATACCATTTTTTTGTATATTTTTCAAGATTTTTATTATGTAAAGTTAAACAGGAGCCATAACAAATGTTTTTCACAATTCGTTATAGCTCCATTTATAGATATAATTTAAACTATTATTTTACATGATTTATAACAAACTGATAATCATTGGTATCTGCCATTACACTTGTTGCTATAAAATTCTTGTTAAACTCATTGGCAACCTGTCCACTAGCATATAGATTATAGCCTTTACCTGATAGCATGTCAGCAATCTCCATTGCTTCATTTGCCTCTGATATGTCAATATTAAAAAGTATATTAGCATTTTTCATAATCATATTCCATCCTTTCTACATAAACAGAATTTATTTATACAGCTTTACCATTACTGCTTTCTGAGCATGTAGACGGTTTTCTGCTTCGTCGAATATGTACTTTGCGTTTTTCTCAAAAACCTCAGTGGATATTTCTTCTTCTCGGTGTGCTGGTAGACAGTGAAGTACCATAGCATCTTCTTTTGCCAGTGACATTAATCCAGCATCAACCATATACCCTGCAAAGGCTTTTATTCTTTTTTCTGCTTCGTCTTCCTGTCCCATACTAGCCCATACATCAGTTATAACTACATCAGCATCTACTACTGCTTCTTTAGGATCTGTAGTCATGGTAAATTTCTGACCTTTAGCAAATTCTAAAATCTCAGCTGGTGGCTGATAACCTTCTGGGCAAGCAATAGCTACAGACATGCCTACCTTTAAAGCCCCCACTATTGTGCTGTTACACACATTATTACCATCACCTATAAAGGCAACCTTAAGCCCATCTAAAACAGCTTTATGCTCTTTGATAGTCATTAAATCAGCTAGAGTTTGGCAGGGATGGGAAAAATCTGTTAATCCATTAATTACAGGTAACTGTGAGTATTTTGCAAGGGTTTCTACTGTTTCCTGCGCAAAGGTTCTAATCATTATACCATCAAGGTATCTGCCTAGCACTCGTGCTGTATCTTCAATAGGCTCACCTCTGCCAATCTGTAAATCTGCACTAGATAGAAATAGTGGCACTGCCCCTAGCTGTGCTATGCCCACCTCAAAGGAAACTCGTGTTCTTGTGGAGGATTTCTCAAAAATCATCCCTATAGTTTTACCTTCTAACACCTTGTGAGGTATGCCGTGTTTATTTTCATATTTAAGCTGATCAGCAAGATCTAATATATCTAGTATCTCTTCTCCTGTAAGATCTAGCATTTTAAATAAATTCTTCATGTATGATTATCCCTTTCTTAAGTGGCAATATTTTAATTTAGTATTATGGTTTTATATCTCTTCAGTTAGTACATCTGCAATTATCTTTAGGGATTTATCAATTTCCTCATAGGTAATTACCAGAGGTGGCAATAGTCTTAAAGCATTATTACCAGCTGTTAGGATTAATACTCCACTATCCATTATTTTCTGTGCTAGTTCACTATTTACCTTGCTATCATCTATGGCAATACCAATCATAAGCCCCATACCTCTAACCTCAGTTACAAATGGTATGTTCATCTGGGTGATTTTTTCCTTGATGTAATCACCTTTCTGGCTTACCTCTGTCATTAATTTCTCATCTACAGTATCTACAACGGTATTGGCTACCCCAGAACACAGTGGATTGCCCCCAAATGTAGATCCATGATCAGAATAGGAGAATGTATCTTTGCATTTCTCCCCTGCTACTACAGCACCGATTGGAACCCCACCACCTAAGCCTTTAGCCAGTGTAAAGATATCTGCCTTTACACCATATAGGCTGTGGGCAACAAAGCTACCACATCTACCTACGCCTGTTTGCACCTCATCTATTATAAGAAGTATGTCCTTGTCATTACATATTTCTGATAGTTTTGCTACAAAGTCCTTTTTCAGTGGAACCACTCCACCTTCTCCCTGTATTATCTCTATCATTATCCCACAGGTTTTATCGGTAATCAGAGATGTAAGCTCTGCTATATCCTCTGCTGATCCATAGCTAAATCCTGCTGGAAATGGGCCAAAATTCTTATGAAATTTATCCTGTCCAGTTGCCTTTAAAGTGGCAATAGTTCTCCCATGAAAGGAATTTTTAAGGGTGATAATATCGCATCTTTCACTGCTGTATTTATCACTGCTGTATTTTCTAGCAAGCTTTATTGCACCTTCATTTGCCTCTGCCCCACTATTAGCAAAAAACACCTTTTCCATACCTGTACGACTACAGATTTTCTCTGCTAAAATCTCATCATTCATATTATAAAATAGATTAGAGATATGCATTAACTTAGCAGCTTGCTCTGTTATAGTCTTGTTAATAGCTGGGTGGTTATATCCTAGAGAAGATACCCCAATCCCACTGGTTAAATCTATATATTCTTTGCCGTCTTTATCCCATACTGTTGCACCCTCGCCCTTGGCAATACAGATATTAAAACGCTTATATGTATTCATTAAATAACTCATATGTATATATCCATCCTTAATAAAATAATGTGCCACTACCACTATCTGATAGCAGTTCTACCAGTATTGAGTGTTCTTTCATGCCATTTTGTATTGTTGTTTGTTTTACGCCATTTCGCACTGCATAGGTACAGCAGTCTATCTTTGGTATCATACCACCACTGATAATGCCTTCTTTAATCAGTTTTGGTACTTCGGATACCTTTATTGCTGGGATTAATGAGCTTTTATCATTAAAATCCCTTAGCACCCCACAAACATCAGTAAGCAGCATTAGCTTATCAGCTTTTAATGCTACACTTAATCTTGATGCAAAGGTATCTGCATTTATATTTAGGGTTTTACCTTCTTTGGTGTGTCCTACTGAGGAAACTACAGGTATATAGTTTTTCTCCAGTAAATCCTCTAAAATCTCGGTATTAAAGCTCTCTATCTCACCAACATTGCCATATTTATCATCTAATACTCTACAACTAGTCATACCACAATCTACACCTGATAAGCCTATTGCGTTGCCACCTTTATTTACAATGTCACTTACTAAGTTTTTGTTAGTCTTTCCGCAAAGCACCATCTGGATTATCTCCATAGACTCATCGTCTGTATATCTTAAACCATCAATAAACTTAGTTTCTATATTTAGCTTGTTTAGTAGCTGATTAATATCAGGCCCTCCACCATGTACAAGGACAATCTTTACCCCTATCATGCTCAGTAGCACAATATCTGAGGCTATAGACTTCTTCTGATTTTCATCTATCATTGCATTGCCACCGTATTTTATTACAATGGTTTTGCCTATGTATTTTTTTATATATGGTAGTGCCTCGGTTAATACTGTAGCAGTGTTTACACTATTATCAGCCATGTTGACACACCTCCTGTTTTTTCATTTAATCTGATTAGCTTCTGTAATCTCCATTAATCTTTACATAATCATAGGTTAAGTCACAACCATATGCATGGGTGTCATATTCCCCATTTTTTAGATTAATTAATATATGGATTTCTTTTTCTGATAGTATTTCCTTAGCATCTTCCTCAGAGAAGTCTATTCCATAACCATCCTTGCATACCTCAATTACACCTTTGGTGCTTTTAAAAGATACATCAACTGCCTCAGGTAAGAAATCTGCCCCTGCATAGCCTATTGCACACAGTATTCTTCCCCAGTTTGCATCAGAGCCAAATATTGCTGTTTTTACTAAGCTAGAAGTAATTACAGATTTAGCAATCTTTCTGCCAGCTTCCATAGAAACAGCACCTGTTACCTCTGCTATAATAAGTTTAGTAGCGCCTTCACCGTCTTTTGCGATTTTCTTAGCCATCTCATCATTAAGCTTAGTTAAATTCTCTAGGAATATATAATAATTATCGTCTTTCTTGGTAATTGTAGTATTGCCAGCCATCCCATTTGCCAGTATTGATACCATATCATTAGTTGAAGTATCACCGTCTACGCATATCATATTGTAGGTGCTATCGGTACTTTCTTTAAGAGCTAGTGCTAGCATTTCCGAGGAAATACTTACATCAGTTGTAATAAACCCTAGCATTGTTGCCATGTTTGGATTTATCATTCCTGAGCCTTTTGCTATTGTGCCTATTACACATTCCTTACCCTCTATAACAAAGGATATTGCTGTAGTTTTTTCCACTAAATCAGTAGTTATAATGCCTTCACTTGCCATGTCGTTCCCATCTTCGAAAACTTCCATAGCCTCTATGCCTGATTTAATCTTATCTATATCCAGTGGCTGTCCTATAACCCCTGTACTTGCTACAATTACATCTGTTTCCTTTAAACCGAATTTATCTGCTACACTTTGACACATTGCTGTAGCTATCTCCACACCATCTTTATTACAAGTATTGGCATTACCACTATTACAGATAATAAGCTGTGCTTTGCCATCTTTTAAATTTTCTTTTGTTACTGTTATTGGTGCGCCATATATTTTATTCTGTGTATAAACCGAAGCTGCTGTACATGGTACATCTGAAATAATCACTGTTAAATCTCTTCTTGTGCGATTTTTTCTAATTCCACAGTGTACTGCTCCTGCTTTAAATCCTTTTGCTGCTGTTACTCCACCTGTTATATACATATATTGACCATGCCTTTCTAAAATTTTTATATTATAAATCAAGTCCTAGTGTTTCCTTATTACCCGTTACTAGATTTAGGCATTGTAGAGCTGTTCCGGAAGCCCCCTTACCTAAATTATCAAATAAAGATATTAACATAATATCTTTACCATGTCCTGTAACAATAATATCCACACTATCTTTATCTTTCTTGTAAGCTGGGTTAAGCGCACCTTCTTCAATAGCTGGATGACTGTTAAAATCATATACTTTGATTAACTGCTCATCTTTGTAGTAATCTTTTAAAATATTTGCGATATCTTCCCCTGTATACTTACTATCAGTTATTCTATAAGGCACTGTTACTGCCATGCCACTATAAACATCTGCAAGTATTGGAGAAAATAATGGTGCTTCTGTTAGCCCAGAATAAAATTTCATCTCATTTAGATGTTTATGACCTAGCCCTAATCCGTATTGGCGAGGAAGCTTATAGCTAAATCCTCTCTCGGGGCTGGTGTATTTGGCTATCATATCCTTGCCACCACCACTATAGCCAGTAATTGAGTGACAGGTTAATATCTCTCTAGATTTAACTATACCATTATCCACCAGTGGTACAACTAGGGATAGAAATCCTGTTACATGACATCCTGGAACTGCAATTTTTTCAGCATTTTTAATATCTTCTCTAAAACCTATCTCAGCAAATCCATATGTAAATCCAGGGGCAACTCTATGCGCTGTAGATGTATCTATAATTTTAGTATTTGTTATTTTTGACACTATCTCCCTTGCACTGTCGTCCGGTAAACATAGTATCGCCACATCTGCATTATCTATAGCTTCTATTCTTTTATTAATATCTTTACTATGTTCATAGGGTAGAATATCCACTGTATATTCTTTTAACTTACTTAGTCTTTCTACTATTCTAAGCCCTGTAGTCCCATGGCTTCCATCAACAAATACCTTTGTCATATATATGGCCATTCCTTTCTCGTAGTTTGCAATGTTTTAGGCGGTTTTGCATTGCCAGTAAACTGGCATTAGCAAAATGTCACTCCAGCCCAGTGAAAAGCCTCAAATCTTGCGGTTTGAAAATTTTATTTTCAAACTTATTCTCCTACCGTATAAATATTCATTATTATTGTATATTTATTATACTTTAAATTGTATAATAATACAAGAAGTAATTTGGTTTTATTAAATTTTCATTATATTATCCCAGTATTTTCAATATATATTACCTTGTTTTATACATATTCACTATGTAAAATTTGTATATCACTGTATAATCTAATTTTTCTCTATATTATAGTTACATTTGTTTTATTCACCTCACATTTGGGTATACTTATAATAAGAATTTCTGTACTATACTTAGAAAGATAAGGTGTGTAATGAATAATCTAGTTAAAAACAATATTAGACTACAGCTTAAATCCTATAAACCTAATTATTTTGAGGGTTGGTTTTACAAATTTGTCACTGCCGACTGCAGTAGATGTATATCCATTATTCCAGGCATTGCCACAGGAGAAAACAGAGGTGAGGCAATCTCCTTTATACAGCTAAACCAAAATCGACGAAATAGTTTATGGCAATCATATCCCCTATCCTCTTTTAAATACTCACCTTGCTATGATGAGTTTCTTGTAGGTGGTAATAGTTTTTCCAATAAGCATATTCGCCTAGAAGGTCTTATTGGCAAAACTGCTATTTCAGGGAAAATCCACTTTTCTAGACCTACTCCCTTTCCACAAAGTATATATGCTCCTAGTGTTATGGGGCCTTTTAGCTATCTAAGTAATATGCAGTGCTCTTATGATATTCTTAGCTTTTCCCATAGCCTTACCGGTTATCTTTCTATAGATGGGGAGATTATCGATTTCACAGGTGGAAAGGGATATATAGAAAAAAACAATGGTAGCTCTTTCCCAGACAGTTGGATTTGGATACATGGTAATAGCTTTATGGATAATCCTTCTGCCTCCTTTACCTTTGCTACAGCAACACTTCCTATAGGTAGTTATTCTGCTAAAGGTGTAGTATGTTGCCTTCACAATAAAGGTAATCTAATTAATAATTCTACCTATAACCTAGCCATGGTTAAATCAGTTAAAATAACTGGGCCTATTATTAACGCCTGTGTATCTAGCCCCTACTATGACTTTCACATTAAGGTTAAGCAAAGTACAACCAATAAACTCTATAGCCCTAAACTGGGAAATATGGATAACTATGTCTGTGAAAGCCTAGATAGTGTCCTTAGGCTTAAGATATACGATAAAGTTAATAAAAAGCTTATTTTCTCTGACTATTCCCTATGTGCTGGCAGCGAAATAGGTGGTAATCTTTTAAAATTAATCTAAATATTTATAATTAAGATAAGTCTTCAGATAGTCAGTGATTATCTGAAGACTTCTTTATAATCAGCATTAGTGTAATATCTAACGATTTTAACTATATATCCCTTCACTTCTTAATGAAAAATTTACTAATTATAATGGTTAAACTATATACTTTTTATCCAAAAAGTTATATAATGTAATGTGTATAAGTTTGAAAATGAAATTTCCAAACCGCAAGTTTTGAGGCTTTTCACTGGGAGGGAGTGAAATTTTGCTAATGCCAGTTTACTGGCAATGCAAAACCGCCTAAAACATTGCAAACTAAGAGAAAGGCATAGCCATAATTATAAAGAATAAAAGGAGGAGTATTTTGTTTAAGAAAATTTTTGCAATCACTGCCACTATGTCTATATTATCTGGATGTTCCTCCACACTATTTAATACAGATGAGCTTATGCGTCCCCCTCAGTTATCTGAGGAGCAAGCCAGTATTCTTTCTGCATTAGAAAGCTCATTAGGCTCTGCTGATATATCTTTAAAATATCCTCGATATGGTGATTATCGCTCTGCTTTTGTATTTGAAGATATTACTGGAGATAGTATAGAGGAATGTATAATATTTTATGAAGGTGCTAATAGCTACACCCGTATTCATGTTATGGAGAATAAGAACGGCTTATGGCAATCGGTATATGACACTATTGGCTTACAGGCTGATGTGGAATTTGTTGATTTTCTACCTATAACTGATTCTAGTAAAAATAATATGCTAATCGGTTGGGACAGTACCAACCAATATGAAGAACAAAAAATCGTTATATATGATTATACCCAAAGAGATGGCGAGAAGGTTTTAGATAATGTTTTTGATGACGATTATAGTCGTTATGAAATTGTTTCTAGAAAAAACTCTGACTCTAAGGAGCTTGTACTAATAGCTTCCCCTAAGCGAAATTCCTCTGTTAGGCTTATTCGTGGCAATGCCTCAGGAGGTATAATCGTAATAGGTGTTACATATCTAAACCCACAGGTTGCTGATTATGTCAACCTTACTCTGGGAAATATTGATGACGAGATACCTGCATTGTTTATTGATGAACTGCTTTATAATGGTATGTATGCCACCGAGATTATCTCCCTAGAACATTCTAAGATTGATAATCTTATGGTAACTGGTGATGATCCTAATCTTCTTTTTGATGCAACACAAAGATACGATCAGCTTTACTCTGTTGATCTTAATGGCGATGGTATTGTAGAAATCCCTTCCCAAAAACTAATGATTGGATATGAAGATGCTTCCCAAGATGGTGTCCAATATATTACCAGATATAATAATCTAGACCGAAGAAGCCTTGTAGATGTCCAGTCCCATTACACAAACCTAACTGAAGGTTATACACTAAAACTACCTGATAGCTGGATTGATACTGTTACAGTTAAGGAACAGATGGAATCCGGTGAAATTACCTTTTTTGAATTTAATGAAGATTTGGACAATAGCACAACCGAACTACTGCGTATTAGAACCTATGGATCTAATGACTATAGGGATAATTTCGAGCTAGAGCAGTTTGTTGAGATTGCCTCTAAAGGTGGGAATATTTATTATGTATATATTCCAACTCAAGATTCTAACCCCTTATCCATAACTTATGATGAACTTACTAGTTTATTTTCACTAATATAATATTTTACTAGCTACTGGTTATGGACTTTGAAATAACCACATAGATAGCAAATTTACACAAATGAAAGGACTTAATGATTATGAAAAGAATTTTAGTTGCAGAAGATGAAGATGTAATAAGAGATTTTGTAGTAATAAACCTAAAACGATCAGGGTATGATGTGGTTGATGTATCCGATGGTGATAAAGCACTTAAAGTTTTTGAAGAAGAAAATGGTAATTTTGATATAGTGCTTTTAGATATAATGATGCCTGGCAGTGATGGTTTTGCTGTTTGCAAAAAAATCCGAGAAGCTAGTAACTCTATTGGCATTATACTACTATCTGCCAAAACTCAGGAAATGGATAAGGTAGGAGGCTTAATGCTGGGAGCTGATGACTATATTACCAAGCCTTTTAGCACTTCTGAGCTAGTAGCTAGAGTTGACGCCATCTATCGACGAGTTTCTATGTCCTCCCCTGTGAAAGTATCAGACACTCTAAAATCTGGCCCATTTGAACTTAATATTAAAAGCCGTACCCTTACTAAGGATAACCAACCCATTGAGTTAACCCAAACAGAGTTTGAACTTATGGAATACTTTTTAAATAATCAAAACACTGCCCTAAAGCGTTCTGATATACTGGATAATGTGTGGGGCGTTAATTACTTTGGAGATATTAAAATTGTAGATGTTAATATCCGTCGTCTTCGTATGAAAATCGAGGATGACCCTAAAAACCCTAAGCATATTATCGCAATCTGGAGTTTTGGATATAAATGGGAAGGATAAATACTGTGTTATACTTAACAAAAGGTGGTGATTATAGTGGCTGCTAAAAAAATAACCAAACGCTGGCTACTTAACAGCTTTGGTGTTATATTGTTTATTCTCACATTACTTTGTGGGGTATTTGCTTTTACAGTCCGTACATTCTACTACAACAGTGTTACCCAAAGTTTGGTATCTACGGCTAACGCTATAAACACCTTACTTATTAGCTACTCAGAAGATGATAGCACTGACTACTCTAATCAGGTTAGAGGGTTAGTTGAGAATTTTGAGGAAAAAGATAAGATGGAGCTTATGGCTGTAGATAGCGAAGGTATGGTTATTATTACATCTAGTGGATTTGATATAGCCGAAAAACTAGATATGCCGGACTTTGATCTTGCACTACAATCCCCTACTCAAATAGGCATACATCAAGGACTTTTTAATGGAGAAAGAACCATATCTGTAAGCCTTGTTCCTAATATTAACACCGATACCGTATCTGCCATGCGTCTAGTTGTATCTATGGCACAGGTAGATAAACAAATTACCCTCCTTATTATGTCAGTAGTTTTTATTAGTGTAGCAATACTATTTTTCGTCGGACTTTCTGGGTCTTATTTTATAAGTTCTATAGTAAACCCTATTGGCGAAGTAGGTAAAACAGCTCGAAAAATTGCAGGTGGGGATTTTAAAACTAGACTGGAGAAAACAAACAACGACGAGATCGGTGAGCTTTGTGATATATTTAATCATATGGCAGAGGAGCTATCTCGAAGCGAACAAATTAAAAATGACTTTATCTCCTCTGTATCCCATGAGCTAAGAACACCTCTTACAGCTATCCGTGGCTGGGCAGAAACACTAGTTCATGATGATGTAGAAAAAACCGATATACAAAAAGGTATGCATGTTATTATGAGTGAAACCGAACGACTTTCTTCTATGGTAGAGGAGCTTTTGGATTTCTCTCGTATGCAAAGTGGCAAACTTAAACTAATTAAAGGTAAATGTGATATTATTGGAGAATTAAGTGATGCTGTACTAATGTATACCCAAAAAGCAAAGCGTGATGGCAAAGAGCTTATATATGATGAGCCAGAAATCTATCAGACATATTTTGGTGATCAGAACCGACTAAGACAGGTATTTATTAATGTAATAGATAACGCATTAAAATATTCCGATTCTGGGGATACTATTACAGTATCTGCCTCCTATGTTTCCGATACATTTGTTATCAAGGTAGAGGATACTGGCTGTGGCATTAGTGCTGAGGATCTTCCTAAGATTAAAAATAAATTTTACAAAGCTAATCTTACCCGTCGTGGTTCTGGCATTGGCCTTGCCGTAGCAGACGAAATTATATCAAGACATGGTGGAACACTTGATGTTGATTCTATGGAGAATGTAGGTAGTACAATTACAATTACCCTACCTCAACAGAAGAAAAGTGATGATCTAACGGCTATTGAAAGCGAAGGATAATCCCTATTACTTACTAGAGGATAACCTCTAACTGAAAGGATACTTTATTTAAATGAGCAGTGAAAACAAACAGGGCAAAGCCCACAAAACCACAATAGGTGGACAGGCACTTATTGAAGGTGTTATGATGCGTGGCCCCTATACCTCGGCAATGGCTGTTAGAAAGCCTGATGGAAGCATATACACCGAAACATGGAGCACAGGCAATAAAAACTCTACTCCTTGGTATAAGAAAACCCCTGTCGTTCGTGGTAGTTTTAATTTTATAGATATGATGCTACTGGGATATAAAACCCTAATGAAGTCAGCAGAATTATCTGAGAACACCGAAGAACCAAGTAAATTTGAAAAGATGATTATGGATAAGTTTGGCGATAAGTCTGCTACCATTTTCTCAGTACTAACTTTAATTTTAGCAATGACACTTTCCATAGGTCTGTTTATTGTACTGCCTACCCTGTCGGTTTCCCTATTAAAACCATATATAAGCGATAGCTGGATTTTAGCCACTATTGAAGGTGTAACAAAAATTGCAATCTTCCTTTTATATATGTTCTTAGTGTCTAGGCTAGAAGATGTTAAGCGTGTATTTATGTACCACGGTGCTGAACATAAAACTATAGCCTGCTATGAAGATAATCGTGAGCTAACTGTAGAAAATATTATGGAGTACAGTAGATTTCATCCTAGATGTGGTACCAGCTTTCTGCTAATTGTTCTTGTGGTATCCATAATAGTTTTCTCCCTTGTAAGTTGGAGTGATCCTATTATGAGAGTTGTAATCAAAGTGGTGCTACTTCCCCTAGTAGTTGGTATAGCTTATGAAATTATCCGTATTGCTGGCAGACATGATAATCCTGTAACTAGGTTTATCTCTGCACCAGGAATATGGCTACAGAATTTCACAACATTTGAGCCAGAAAAAGAGATGATCGAAGTTGCTATAGCTTCTATGACCCCATGTATACCAGAGGAAAAAGGTGCAGATAAATGGTAGAAATATTAACTATAAAAGAACTTTACAGCTGGGGCTGTGAGAATTTAAAGGATTTAGAGCCTAACTGCTATAGCTTTGAGATTTCTCAAATATTAGAGTATGTTACAGGCGTTACAAAAGCCTATCTCCCTCTCAAAGGAGATAATCCTGTTACTCCAGAACAGGTTACTCAGTTTAAATCTATGGTAAACCGTCGCTTAGACCGTGAGCCATTACAGTATATTCTGGGTTACTGGGAGTTTTATGGTATACCTGTTAAGGTAGGCACAGGGGTACTTATTCCCCGTGCAGATACTGAGATTATTGCCGAAACAGCCATTAATCTTATTAAGAAAAATGGCTATAAGCGATGTGCTGACCTGTGTAGTGGCAGTGGGGCTATTGCCTTAGCTATTCACAAAGAAGCACAGCCTGAGGTAGTATATGCCCTAGAGCTTTCTAAAGAAGCTCTACCCTATCTTACAGCTAATGTAGAAGCTAACTGTACTTTAGATAATAACAGTAATACAAAGCCTGTAGTTATTATATCCGATGATGTATTAACCTATGATTTTGATGAGAAACTAGACTTAGTAGCTAGTAATCCACCTTACATACCTAAGGAGGATATCCCTACCCTTGATGAAGAAGTTTTAAATGAGCCTTATATGGCACTAGAAGGTGGCGATGATGGTATGGATTTCTATCGTGCCATTGCCATAAGATATTTTGATAAAATAAATATCGGTGGTGCTATTGTATTTGAGGTAGGTATCCATCAGCATACTGCTGTAATGGATATACTGACCCACTGTGGTTTCCACAGTGCAAACTATGCAGAAGATATTATGGGTATACCACGCTGTGTATACGCCTTTAGATAATATTATTATAATAACAAGGAGATTTACCAATGAATTCAAATGTATTTTATCTAGCCGTTCCCGCTCTACTTACCATTATATTTCTAATCGCTTTAGTCAAGATTGTATTATCTATTAGAGATTATGATGAATTTAACCAAAGCTATAGCCTAAACAAAGCAAAAGTGCAACCTGTTACTCTACTTTTAACTGTAGTACTCACCTCAGTAATCTATAGCTTGATGATTGCTCTCCTTATGATTTTCCCTACTGAAAATATCAATATCCCTAGTAACTTCTTTGTGTTTACTGTACTATCTGCTGGTGGTTTTTTAATCGCTTTAGTTGCAAAGTCACTGGTTGTAATTAAAACTCTAAATAACTCAGATATAACCGATCCCTACACTTTACAAAAAACTCTCCTTAGCCTAGCTATTGCAGAATTTCCTGCTATCTTAAGCCTAGCCTATGCTACATATGTTCTATATGTTTAGTATTACATAGAAATAAAGGTTCTTTCCAAAATGTTGGGGTAAAATTATATAGAGCC
>CAYJEQ010000070.1:0-2390 GCA_964369235.1 uncultured Oscillospiraceae bacterium
AAGTCGAAACAACAGATTTACAGTCTGCCCCCTTTGGCCGCTCGGGAAATCTCCCATGTTTTTCCCCTTGGGGAATAGCATGTAGCCATGCGCTAAGTTTTCATAAAGTAGAAACTTTATGGAGCTGGTGGACGGACGCATATTGCTTACGCAATCTGCACTGTTCGTGGCATAGCCACTTCACACCTTTTCTCTAAAAACATCCCACTGGGATATTTTCTTTACGAGAAAACCCTCTTAGTGTTCAAGTCCTACTTATTATAGTAGAAACTTTATGGAGCTGGTGGACGGACTTGAACCCCCGACCTGCTGATTACAAATCAGCTGCTCTACCAACTGAGCTACACCAGCGTATTTTCGACTTATTTATTGTCTTAACGCTAGAATATTATAGCACGAATATAATAGAGTGTCAATAGGTTTTGAGAAAAAACTTATAAAAAATTAAAATTTATCTTATTTTAGGGAGAAAAGCTCATAAACTGCCTTTTCTTCAAGGTTTCTTAAACGGTGCATTCGACTGCCTTCTCCATAGCTGTAGATAAAAACATCACATCTGCCAGACATTTTCTGAAAAATACTCTGTCTAGTGGTAACCGAGGCTACCTTGGTTTTGGCGATGATTACTCGGTGAAGATAGAAGCCTTTGGAGTACCTTAGGCTGTAGTAGCCTTTGTGGAAAGCTATGCCACCAGTGGCCCAGTCCCATAATCTTATGGCTAGAAACCACAAAGTTGGCACCATGGATATTACAATAATTAGGCTAATTAGCTCACGCCATATAGGGAAGAATAATATTAATAGATAGCCTATCAGTGGGATAAGTACAGTAGGATAGAGAGGGTCAGCCGTAAATCTAATTAACGCCCCAAAATTAGGACGCAGTTCTGGTTTTGTAATAATAAAATCCGGTAGAAGTTTTTTTACAATGGGCATAAGGTTTTTTCTGGTGGCAGTGGGGATTAGCACCTCAACTCCACGCTTTTCCTTGCCGTATCCTATGGTGTTTACCGATACAAAATACAGCCCTACTAAACCTGCCAGTAGGCTCTGCTTAATATCAAGATAGTTCACAGCAGAGGGTTTTAGACTGTACTGTCTTTTGGTGAATATACCACTTTGGATATACAGTTCTCTGCCACAGCGTTTAACCTTAAGGTTTTTATATCTAATAACATTTATAACAAAACCAACCATCCACCCGGAGATAATCACATAGGCAATAGCCACAGCTACAGGAGGTATTCCAAATCCGATAAAACTAATAATGTTCTGGAAAGTGCCCACTATTAATTCTTGTACCTGTCTGCCTAGTATCTCACCCATACGGGTAATAAGGGTGGCTATAATTACAATCCCCACTAAAGAGTTAGAGGAAATCAGGGAAAAAACCACAGTATACAGCATACTGGATTTATAGGTAATATCTTGGTTTTGTTTTTCTGGGAAAATTTTATTGTTAATTTCTTCGTAGTGTTTTTTGTGCACTAGCATGGTTAAATCCCATTTTCTGCTACCACCTCCATAGGTGTCTATATGAAGATTGCGAGCTTTAAAGGGACGGTAGAAATAACTGCCTATAGCCCTAGTAGTTACCACCGAATCATAAGGGATTGTTATATGCTGACGGATAAAAACCCCTCTGTCCACCTCAATAGTGCTGTCAGTTAACTTATAGGTAAAACAATAGTATCTTATAATCCCTAACGCCACAATTACAATAAGGGTAAGTAAATCAACCCAAAGGGAATTACTCCACTGTGTAAAGCCACTACTCAGAAAATAATAAATCCCCCTTACAACGGGGATTATCATTAGATAAAGTAGATGGGAGATATTATTAAGTGCCTGTAGTGGATGTGGTCGGTATGTCATCTAATGCCCCCTTTTGTAGAGTTTAATGTATTATTTATAGTAGTTAAGCTGTAAAACAGGTCAGTTAAATTAGAGTTAAATCCCCAGTGAGGATTTAAGCTCATTACACTGGTCTTTGTCCAGTCCCCATATAACCATGTCGCCACCCATTGCTTTTAGCCTTAGGCTGTATATGCCCAGTACCATTTCTGCTGGGCTTTGACTTACTACCGAGAATTTAATATTACTCTGTTTTAATGTTTTTACTCGGTAGTATATCATGCCATGATTTAGGGTGATGGATAGATTGTCATAGCTATAGTGGATTTTATTATAGGCAATAGGTAGCAGTATAAAAAACATCACCACAAATAAACCCATCCAACTATAGGTGATTATATCCTTAATAAGACCACCTTGGCTAAATAGATAGCTATTTGCTACCGATATAACAAAACAAATTAAAGCCAGCCTTATTCGCCATAGCCATATTAGTTTGTACTGTGGTTTAACACCTTCCATACTTTGCTACCTTT
>CAYJEQ010000070.1:2400-14261 GCA_964369235.1 uncultured Oscillospiraceae bacterium
GCTACCTTTCTATTATTTTATTAAAATAGCTATATACCCTTCATAGTTAGGGCAATTCGTTTGCGCTTAACATCCACTTCCATAATCTTAACCTTTACTACATCTCCCACCTTTAACACTTCGGAAGGATGTTTAATATATCGGTTTGTTATCTGAGAAATATGCACCAGTCCATCTTGATGCACCCCAATATCTACAAAGGCACCAAAGTCGATTACATTTCTTACTGTTCCGTCAACTACCATCTCTGGCTTTAAATCCTTAATGTCTAAAAGGTCGCTTCTTAGCATAGGAGGTGGTAGGGTATCTCTAGGATCTCGCCCTGGCTTAAGTAGCTCAGAAACTATATCCTGTAGGGTAGGGATACCTATGGATAAATCTGTAGATAGCTTGCCATAGCCTACATCTTTAACCTTTTCCTCCAGCCCTGTGAAATCACCTGTTTTAATCTCTGCTTTGCTATAGCCTAGCACCTCTAGTAGGGCAGTAGCTCCCTTATAACTTTCTGGATGAACAGCAGTTCTGTCCAGTACATTATCACTTTCTGGCACTCGTAAAAATCCTGCACACTGCTCAAAGGCTTTTTTCCCTAGCTTTGCCACCTTAAGTAGCTCTTTTCTACTGGTAAATGCACCATTTTCCTCACGGTAGATAATAATATTCTTAGCCAAGCTATTACCGATACCAGCTACATTAGAAAGTAGTGACACTGAGGCAGTGTTTAGATCTACACCAACGCTGTTTACACAGCCTTCTACCACACCTTCTAGGGCTGTGGATAGTCTGTTTTGTGGCATATCATGCTGATACTGTCCTACACCAATTGCCTTAGGATCAATCTTTACTAGCTCTGCTAGAGGATCCTGTAGTCTTCTTGCTATGGATACAGCACTTCTTAAGGATACATCATACTGTGGAAACTCCTCTGCTGCCAGCTTTGAGGCAGAATAAACCGAAGCACCAGACTCACTTACCACCATATAGGATAGGTTAGCAGATATCTCTTTAATCAGATTAGCCACAAATATTTCTGATTCCTTAGAGGCTGTTCCATTGCCGATAGCTATAATCTCTACACCGTGTTTTGTAATAAGATTTTTTAGGGTAGCTGTAGCCTCTGCCACCTTGTTTTGTGGTGGTGTTGGATAAACTACTGTAGTGTCCAGCACCTTGCCTGTAGGGTCAACTACTGCGATTTTACAGCCTGTTCTATAGGCTGGATCTAGCCCTAGTGCCACCTTGCCCTTTACAGGAGGTTGCATTAATAGCTGCTGTAAATTCACTGCAAAAACCTTTATGGCACTTTCGCTGGCACGACTGGTTAGGGTAGTTCTTATCTCATTTTCCATTGATGGGTAGATAAGTCTTGAGATAGAGTCCTTTACTGCCTCTATTACCAAATCCCTAGACTGGGAGCTTCTTAGATTTACCACACCGTTTGATACTATCTTATATATTCTGTCCTCATCAGAGCTAATGGATACTTTAAGGTGATTTTCCTTCTCGCCTCTATCTATAGCTAGTATTCGGTGGGAGGGGATTTTTGCCACTGCTTCGCTGTAGTCGTAGTACATAGAATAAACACTGTCCTGGGCCTCTTCCCCATCTTTGGTTTTGCCTTTATTCTTAGTTACTACCACACCTTGTTTAAGTAGCTCTTCTCTTAGTTTTGCTCTTATGGTAGCACTGTCAGAAATATCCTCTGCTATAATATCACAGGCACCAGCAATAGCTTCATCTATGGTGCTTACCCCTTTATCAGCTGAGATATATCCCTCTGCTATAGCGTTTATATCGTTACTTGGCTCCTGTGCGTAGATTATCTCTGCCAGTGGTGCCAGTCCTTTTTCCTTAGCTATAGAGGCTCTTGTTCTTCTCTTAGGCTTAAAGGGACGGTAGATGTCCTCTAGCTCGGCTAGGGTTTTAGAGGAGGAGATGGACTTTGCAATTTCCTCGGTCATTAGCTCTAGATTTTCTATAGCTGTGGTGATTTCTTCCTTGCGCTTAATAAGATTTCTCAGATAGCACAGCCTGTCATAAAGCTCTCTAAGCTGATTATCATCTAGGGACCCTGTTACCTCTTTACGGTATCGTGCTATAAAAGGTATGGTGAAATCCTCATCTATTAGTGCTACAGTAGCCTTTACCTGTTCTTCCCTTAGAGAAAGCTCGGTGGCTAGTTGTTTTATCATATCCATAGTTTTAATTCCTTTCGGTGGAAATTTTATTAATGGTTTCTTTAAAATCCACAGTTACTATTATTTTACCATAAGTTGCTAAAAGAAAAAACAATTATTTTCAGACAAAGTTATTCTTTGGAAATTCAGTTGATTTTTCACCTTGATTTTGCTATACTCATATAGGTTTAATCAGCAGATATACCCTATAAGAAAGGCTGTAAGTTTATTATGAAAACTTTGTACATATCCGATTTAGATGGAACTCTACTTAATAATAACAAAGAGATTAGCAAATCCTCTATAGATAAGCTAAACAAAGCTATTTCCAGTGGAGTTTACTTTACTATAGCCACTGCTCGCAGTGCTTCGACGGCAATTGATATTGTAAAGGATATTAAGATAAATGCTCCTATTATTATGATGAATGGGGTATTTGTTTATGATATTTCTACAGGGAAATACCTTCACCATAATTCTATAGCTAAAGACATCTGTCATGATATTATAGATATACTTTCTCCTGTTCATCACCTTACAAGAATGTTTGGTTTTAATGGGGAGGGTATGGAGGTTTACTGCACTAGTGGAAAACTGTATACCCAGTTAAAATCCGATGAGATAAAGCCCCATAAAGAAATAGTCCATATAGCTTCCTTCCATGAGAAAACTACAGATTTACCAGTGGTAAGTTTTGTGGTGGTGGGGGATTTTCAGGAGCTTTCTCCAGTATACCGACTAATACAGCACCGTCAGGATATATCCACTGTTTTTTACGAAGATGTATATGACAAGGGCTGTTTTTGGATAGAGATATACTGTAAAGATGTGACTAAGGCTAAGGGGGCTAGTTTTGTAAAAGACTGGTGTAAGGCTAAGTCCGTAGTGGGTTTCGGGGATAATTTAAACGATATAGATTTAATGGAATATGCAGATATAGGCTGTGCAGTAGCTAATGCCTTAGAGCCTGTAAAAAAATCAGCAGATATAGTCCTAGAGGAAACCAACCACCAAGACGCAGTTGCAAACTTTATTATGGAACAGATAAAATTAATATAGAAAGAATAAAACCAATCAAAAGCTGAAAGGAAAAAAATAAATGTTATACAATGATGGAAAAGCAGGATTTATCACTACAATTATCGGGCCTATGTTTTCGGAAAAAAGTGGTGAGCTAATTAAAAGATGTCGTCAAGCTCAGGAGTATCAGAACAAATCTGTAGTGGTGTACAAGCCACAGGTGGACAATAGATATTCCGAAACCGAGGTAGTGAGCCGAATAGGTCTGCGTATTAATGCAATTAGCCTACCACAGGAGCTTACAGAGGATGATGTTAATGAAATCCTAGCCCATTGTAAAGAGGCAGAGATAGTGGCTTTTGACGAGGCGCAGTTCTTCTCAAAAAACCTCATTACAATAGTTCGAACACTGTCTAAACAAGGCAAGCATATTATTATCTCTGGGCTTAATTTGGATTATCTAGGTAGACCTTTTGGTCATATTGGGGATATATTATTATTCTCTGACGAGATACTAACCAAGAATGCTTTCTGTAAGTGTTGTGGCAGACCTGCCATGTACACCCAGCGTCTAGTTAACGGTCAGCCAGTGGATACAGCCTCTGGGGAGCTTGTTATAATCGGTGATACAGAATCTTACGAGCCACGCTGTAGACTATGCCATAAAACCTCGGTTTTTGCATAGGTGTAATTTATAATAGCAGTTTAATAAATAATCGGATTTATATGAGTTATAGGGTGACTTTCCTTGCTGTGGGCTGGGGAGTCACCTTATATATTTTACGGTTTTATAGCAAATGTTTGGGTACTGTCCCTCGCCAATGGCGTGGGACAGTACCCAAACAGAATTTTACACCAACAATTAATATAGAGCCTAATTTACTGGGGTATTTGGTAAAGAGCCTATAAAATTAAGGGTGTATGCTTTTGGTGAAGCATACACCCTTAATTCAGTTTGTGATAGTATTGTTATAATGTACAAAACTGGCTTTATCACAGCCTCTTTGTAATTATATAATTTAGACTAGTTTCCTTGGCTAGAGCTATCAGAAGAAGTTTCCTCAGAACTTTCTTCGGAGGTTTCTTCTGAACTTTCTTCGGAGTTATCTGAAGAAGTTTCCTCGGAACTTTCTTCAGAGGTTTCGGAAGAACTTTCCTCAGAAGTTTCCTCGGAGTCTTCTTCTGAGTTATCTTCTGAGTTATCTTCTGAGTTATCTGAAGAAGTTTCTTCAGATGGGGCTATGCCACCCTCAGCAACTATCTCAGCATTTAATACATCAGTAGCTTTAGTAACCTGTGGGTCCTGTTCTAGCTGATTGTAGATTAGATTGTTTTCCTGTTCGGTAGTTAGTTTAACTTCGTAATCAGCCTTTACACCTACACCATCAAAATTCTCAGAAGTCGGTGGATTATAGGTGGCTATGGTCATCTCAAAGGCAGATCCATCGGTTAGCTGTACCACCGACTGCATTACACCTTTACCATAGGTTGTTGTACCTACTGTAGTAGCTTTCTCGTAATCCTTTAATGACTGGGCAAAAAGCTCTGCTGCTGAGGCTGTGTTGCCATTGGTTAAAACTACCATAGGCAATACTATTTCTTCGGGATCGCTGGATTTTAATAGCTGGGTTTCTCCACCCTGATAGGTGGCAGAAACTATAGGCCCTTCTGGTAGCAGTATATCTAGTATTTCTGCTACTGAGTCCAGTGTTCCTCCTGGATTATCTCTAACATCAAATATTATCCCCGGCACTTCCCTTGCTAGGATATAATCCATAGCAGTGATAAAGTCATCTGTAGTGCTATTGTCAAAGTTGTGTATCTTAACATATCCATATCCATCTACTATATCATAGGTTACTGTTGGCACCTGAATAGCACGACGGGTAATGTCTAGGGTAATGTCTTCACTCTGTCTTCTTAGGGTAATAGTAACCTTAGTGCCAGGCTCACCATTTAAACTAGCTAGGGCTTCCTGATAGGTTTCCTCTGTAATGTCAAGATCTCCCACCTTAACTATTAAATCACCCTTTTGCATACCTGCGTTTTCAGCAGGGCTGTCTGGGTAGATATCAGTAATGTAGATATAACCACTAGGCTCCATTACTGCTGATATGCCTATAGTAACTAATTTACCATTCATATCCTCTATTATCTCTGCATATCTCTCAGCACTGTAATACTGACTGTAAAGATCCCCCATACCATTGGCATAGCCTGTGGCTACAGCATCCATAAGTTCTTCTTCGTCTAGCTCCCATAGATAGTTGTTTCTCACTAGGGTATCAATTTCTTGTATCTTGGAGTATAGGGCTTCTCGCTGAGTTAGGCTCTGCATTCTATCACTGAAAATATTAGAGGCGTAGGTCATGGTAATGGATATAGTTGCTGCTACCATAATTAGGCATACTGCCAGTGCTGTACCTAGGGATATCTTTTTATTCATAATATAGTCTTGCCTTTCTTTAGCTATGGACAGTTAGTAGTTACGATATATAACTTGTCCATTAGGTTGATTAATAGATTTTTTAACTGCAATAGGTGGGTATATAATAAGACCCTACTATAGCAGGATATTTACTTAACTCTAATTATATATCTTACCATATTTACAGTGACTGTGCAAGGATTTACAAGACTTCCTTGTATCCAAAAAATCAACAATTAGATAATATAATGTGAATATTGCAGATGGGGTGGTATATACAACAAAAAAACTACATCCTTACAAAAGGACTTCATCCTTTCTCCAAAATTAGGCAACAAAAAACCCCTACATCCTTACGAAAGGACTTCATCCTTTCTCCAATGCCGAATTAAACAACAAAAAACCCCTACATCCTTGGGAGAAAGGATATAGGGGTTAGAACTATTAAATCAAAACCGTTACAAGGTTAGAATTATCTACCTGTGGATGGGTTTGGCTTAACTTCTGTTGTTGGAGCTTCTGTTGTTGGCTCATCAACTGTTGGCTCTTCAACTGTTGGCTCTTCTGTTTCAGCAGCAACTAGCTCAACGTCGGAGATTACGTAGTTACCAAGTGTTCTTGTTTTTAGAACATAAGCTTCGTAGTCTTCATCGTATACAGCGTTTGTTTCTACAGCGCCGTCTTCTGTTACTTCATAGATGTAAGGAACGGAATCAGAAGCATCTACGTAGAATGTTAGCTCGCCAGTTCTGTTGAAGGAAGGCTCAGCAGAGAATTTGTAGAAGTCTAGGTTTGCATATGGGTACATAGCAGCAAACTCAGAGTTAAAGGAAGCAGATGTAGCTAGGTTTAGTCTTGTGGACTGGTTAGCTGTATCTACTGTGAAGATAACGTCGCCACCGAAGAACTCTAGATCTTCTAGATCGCCTTCGAATTCGCCACCGATGTTTTCTACTGTATCAGGAACTTTACCATGTGGGTACCATGTAGTACCGGAGTTGGAAGCCTCACCACCGATTACTACATAAGCTTCGCCAGCACCACCGATTAGATCGAAGTTGTCATCAGCTTTGGACTTAGATGTAGCGATTGTGATTTTACCAGCGATATCAGCAATAGAAGTTGTTGTAGAATCTTCTGTGTTGAACTTAATCATGTACTGGTAACCTTCGGATACAGCTTCTTTATTAGCAACGGATGTGCCAACTAGCTCTGTACCTGTTACATCAGTACCCGCAGCTGTAGCTGAGAAATCAGCATCTGTAGTAGCTGTTACTTTCTTAGCTAGGTCAACATTGTCTGTGTATGTTGGTGTTGCAGTTGTAGAATCAGCCTTAACATACTTAGCAGCAACAGGAGCAGCAGGAGTACCACCACCTGTGTTGTTTGTTTCAGCAAGTACAGCATATGTGTATGTGTAGCTTACTGTCTGAAGATCACCATACTTAGCTTTTTCTAGTTCTAGCTCAACGATTGTGTCTTCGCCTAGATCCCAGTTAGCGTAAGCTCTTAGACGGTCGATATCTCTATCTTCCATACCATCTAGGTTTACAAGTACACCGTAATCATCGCCGTAACCTGTTGGCTGTAGACCATCAGTTTCGGAGTTAGCAGTTGCAAAGCTTACTGGTAGGTACATACCTTCTGTACCATTGTATTCGTATAGTTCGATGTTAGTACCATCAAGGATGAAGTTAGCTTCTGTAACATCACCGATAGCAGCAAAAGAAGTTGTGCTCATACCTAGTAGCATAGCAGCTGCTAGGGAAGTTGAAAGAATCTTTTTCATTTCGTTCATTCTCCTTAAAAATTATAATTTTTTTTATAGTGTCAGTGTTTACCTACCGGTGCATCTCCCAATACACGATAACTAAACATCATAACCGATTAGTTGGGTGTCCTGTGGTTACTGGTTTATCTTAATGACTTACAGTGACGCCAGAACTATTTGCCTTTACCTTTAGAAAGTATTCCAGCAGCTAGGGCAGTTAATGCCACAATGGACAATGTAAGGTTTGCACCGTTACCAGTTGCTACTAAAGCAGTGTTTATGTCCAAGGGGATAGCATACACTGTTACAGTTAGTAAAGATATTACCATAATCATCAGAAGCAGTCGGGTTAGTTTAACCATGGGGACCATCTCCTTATTATGTTTCTTATCTAGATTATCTCCTGTGGGTTTGTGCTGTAGGAGATTTTGTAATCAGTTTGTATTTCTTGTATATAATATAGCATAGTATTTCCTATTGTGCAAGGGTTTCTTAATATTTTTGTTACTAAATTGCAATTTTTAGCATTTTTCTGTATTTATACTGTAATATTATAGGTTCAATTATGCAATATGCATAAGCGAAACACCATTGCACTATATACTATACCTTTTCAACAGTTGATTATTTTACAAATATTGGTATAAATACAGCTAAATCATCTATAAAAATCCACTTTTCTAGCTGATTATAGCATATTTAGTGACAGAAAGCTACAATAAATTACAAAATAGCAACAAGAAATAGTTACAGATTGTTACCATTTATAATAAATATAAGATATGACTATTAAAACTCCAGATTAAAGTCCACTGCAAAAGCTGGATTAGCTGATGTGGTTATGTGATTATAAGCAGCATGTCTAGCTGCAATATAATCCTGTGCACTGCCACCAAAGGTTTCATTAGCCCATGTGCTATAACCAGCTAGATAAGCAGAAATTAGCTCATCCCAGCTGTTAAATCTAGTTTGAATAACCTTAGCTACCTTACTGCTTTCTAGGTTTAGTGTTTCTCTGTCACACCAACCTCCACAGTATGCCATAGCTAGTAGCTGAGTAGCTCTACATAAATCCCAAGCTGCATCTTCATTAGCGCTATGAGGAAAGTTAGTCATTTCATTTACTGTGCTTAGACACTCTGAATAGTTATTTACCCCCCAATCTCTGCGTAGCATTACACGATGGGTAGCAGCTATATCCTTGCTATAAGGTTCTCCACCTATCCATCTAAATTCCTCTAGATTTACCTGTGACCATATTGCATAGGTATCTCTTACCCATATTTCCTGATTATTTACTGGTAGTGTTTTATCTGGATCAGGTTTTTTTAAAAAATCAAATATTCCCATAATACCCCTCTAATTTTGTAGTAATTAGTATACTTAATTACTAATTTTTTCATTTTTTCTTACACATAATACCATAAATAATCAGAACTGGCAACACTTTCTAATTTTCTACTACAGGCTCCTCTATTTCCTCTACCACTGCCTCCTCTACCTGTTCTAGTATGCTTTTTACATAGTAGGCTGTGGTATTAAAGGTCACTGCTGTAAAGGGGCTGGCTTGGGAGATACTGGATAGCTCATCCTTTACAGAGTTTCTACCTGATAATATTAGCAGACTACTAAGCCTTTTTAATAGGGTGTCTTTATTATCTATCATGGACATATCCAGTGCCACTACCCCACCTATTATCTGATCCCCACTGGAAAAGGGAGAAAATATAATCTGGTACAGTGCCAACACATAGGCAGATTCTTTGTACAGCTGTCCTTCCACCCCTACAAAATACTGACTGTACAGCCTATTAAACTCATCTTCCACCCCTGTACTTGTGAGATTTTCTGCTGTGTATATATACTGTTCTAACTCGTAAATCACAGCATTTAACAGTATGCTTCTAATCTCTATAGAGTAGTCATTTTTCACTGCTACATCCTTACTACTGGGGTAGATACTATCATAACCAGCCTGTCCCAAATACACATGAATTCTCCCTACAGTATCTATTAACCAGTTATTTCTACCTGTAGGCTTCTCACTGGTTATATGGCTGTAATAGCTTCTTCCCAGTAGATAGTTATAGTTTCTTATATCATCTATATCCCCTGACAGATTAGCAGAGATTAAGGGCAGTTTGCTATATGTTATCTCCACCACCCTATCGAGGGGGATTTTATCCTCTCTAGGCTGATAATCCAGTAGATTATAATGAAGAAACTCCTCCACCATACTATTGTGACTTATGGAAATATCAGAAAATGTAGGCAGATAAACCCCAAACAAAGCATCAGCTCTACTGTACACTAAAGGTATTTCACTAGAAAACTCCTCCACTGTTAACAGTGCAAGGGGGCTGTAGTATTCCTTAATATTTAGTAGTATGGTGTCCATTTGACCTTTACTATAGCCTTTTTCAGATAGGGATAGCTGTTTGTAATCCTCATAGCCTGCCTCTACCGCTATAAGGTTTTTACTATCTACAAGCTCCACTATATAATCAACTATCCTAGCTGTATTATACTCTAAGCGCTCACCCTGTCCACTGTAAAACCCCTGTAGCACCTCATCATATCTATCCATATAGTAATTAGTCCCCTCCTCCACCAAGAAAGAATAATAATCGGTGGAGGAGGGGATAAGTTTTATATCTTGTATATAGTCCATGTAGTTACTGCCTATGGCTGTTTGGATAAGGCTTGCGTGTTTAGAGCTTTCTACAGCCTCTATAAACTCTAGCAAAGCACTGTCTAAATCCTCCTTGTAGTTTGCCCAAAAGTTCACCTCTAAGGACAGGCTACTATCTGAGGGCATAGCTAAAAATCTAACTACTGCTAGATCCTTCATAGCTGTGGTTTGGCTGTATAAGCTAATGAATTTATCGGCGTAGTTTACAGCTTCTCCACCATTTTCTACCACTGTTATCATATCACTATAAACCTGTAAATCCTTTGATATCTGGATAATATCAGGTCTTATATACTGGGTTTCGTCAATTAGTATTATAGGGTGATCATCATAGTTTATCCTTGTGGTTTCCTCTGGCAGTGGCGGGGAGGCTATCTCCTCATTTTCTATCTGACTGCTACAGCCTGTTACTACTAGCAAAGCTAAAAATACCCCTGTGATTTTCCTAAGCATTTTATCATCTTACCTTTCTTACATCCTTTTATTTTACACCTATATGACTATGGCTTTCTCTTAGTTTGAAAATTTTATTTTCAGACTTAAACCTATTATAAATCCCTAACTAGGTGGATTTTGTATAAATATGGCGACTATGATAAAATTTCCTTTATTAGCCTTTCCCCTATCCCCTCCACCATAGTATAATCGGTGGCACTGGTGTAGATACTAGCCATTTCCTGATTGTACTGGGAGATTTCCTCCAGCTGTAAAAATGCCTGATCCAGTAGCTGAAATGCCGACTTCTTATTAAAGGATATACGCTTTTTCCTAGATTTAATCTCCTCCATTTGGGTAAATCTTCGTGCATTTATAACCTTATAGGGGTTTATATCCAGTGGGTGGTATTTATTAGTAGTCATAAATCCTAGACTGAGCTTAGGTATGAATATATGCTCTAATTTAGTATAGGGAAATAGTGGGCAGTAACAGCTATAAACATCTAAACCAGCCTCTAAGGCATAAGAGCGCATTGCCGACAGAAAGAGCTTAGAGGAAGCCCCATAATCATCTTCCAGTAGGTAGATATTCTCACTTAGAATTTTAGGGGTGTCATGGTGCATTATTATGCCTTCTTTAGTTATAGCAGACAGAAACCTTAGATACTCCCTACCTCGCAAACTTGCCCTACCTACTGATTTAAACTCCCTAGAGGCTGTACGCCTTGCCAGTGTGCCTATTTTATGGGCATCAGTGGCTTCTAGGGCAATCTGATAGCTGTCATTCATTAGCTGTCCTGAGGCAGATAGAAATCTCTGACAATACTTGTTACATCGTGTAATGTTTTCTTTGCTATCAATAAGTGCATACCTACAGCTATGTAGTAGCTTATTATCATTACAATCATATAGTGACACCACCCTATGTACCGACTGAGGGTGTATGGGATTTATTATATGGGGATAGGTGCCGTCTGCAAGGGCAAAATTTTTCTCATAACAGATAAGCCCATCTAAACTTTCCCTATTATTAGGACAGTAGATAAGCTGATGACCTATGCCCTTTTCCATAAGACAGCTAGATAGTTTTTTTATAATAGTTGACTTACCTGAGCTAGGGGCACCCTTTAATATATAGGTGATAAACTCCCCTCCTGTAGGGGTAAACTCATCAAACTTTGATATGTATCCCTGTGGGGTATTGGTAGCTAGAAAAAATTTAAGCATTGTATCGCCAGCCATAAGCAGTTTCATCCTTTCTATATATGGTTTTATATTTTACCCATAGGGTAAAAATAGTGAAAAATGAAAAGTGAAAAGTGAAAAGTTATAATAT
>CAYJEQ010000071.1:0-14183 GCA_964369235.1 uncultured Oscillospiraceae bacterium
AGGGTAATCCTGTGGCAGTAGATGGCAATGAAATGAAGATGACCGATATTATCAAAACACTTAATACACTAGGTGGCGCTAATGGTATTGGTATTATTGACATAGTAGAAAACCGTCTAGTAGGTATGAAAAGCCGTGGTGTTTACGAAACTCCAGGTGGTACTATACTATACTTTGCACACAAACAGCTTGAGATGCTATGCCTAGATAAGGATACTAATCACTACAAAGAGCAGATTGCTCTAAAGCTAGCTGATCTTATCTACAATGGCCAGTGGTATACACCACTTTGCAAGGCTATTAATGCCTTTGTAGACAGCACACAGGAGTATGTAACTGGATCTGTTAAGGTAAAACTATACAAAGGTAATATTACCCCAGCTTCCACCACCTCTCCTTACAGCTTATACAGTGAAGATATTGCTACATTTGGAGAAGATGAAGTATACGACCAGATGGACAGCAAGGGCTTTATTAATCTATTCGGCCTACCTATGAAGGTACAGGCTCAGATGCTTGAAAAAGCTAATAAAACAGATAAATAATCTATATACAAAACCACCTACCCTTATAATAGGGGCAGGTGGTTTATATTTTGACTGATTACTTTAAAATAAGGTTCTATATCAATTGTTGTGGTGACTTCTCTCACCTATGGTTTGGGAAGTCACTACATATAATTTTACCTAAGTATTTGGTAAATAACCTAAAAAGCCTCCTGTCCTTATAGTAAGGACAGGAAGTTTCATCTTTCTAATCTAATTCTGGTTCAAATCTCTCCTTAAGATGTTTATAAAAAAGACTCATATCTTTTTTAGGAGCTGGAAATATACAGTGCGGTACACTGTCCTTTGCAAGATGGGATTCTAAGCACTGTTGGCAGTAGCCTTTTCTTGGACAGACTGTACTTGGACAGGGGCAGTTTTCTTTTGGTGTTTCCATAGTTATAACACTTCCTTTCTCTTATATCTCCTTAAATGAACTCTGATCTTTTAATACTCAACTCTATTATATAGAGAAAAAGTTTGAAAATAAAATTTTCAAACTGCAAGTTTTTAGGCTTTTCACTGGGAGGGAGTGAAATTTTCCTAATGCCAGTTTACTGGCAATGCAGAAAATCGCCTAAAACATTGCAGACTAAGAGACAGACATGGTCATATATATGAGATTAGCTTTGATTATCTCAATTTTATATGGTGTGAATGGATTCGGGCTGATTGTCTAAAAATGTCACCTTTACCTTTTTCACCCCACAGGACTTAATACTCTCACCAATGGACTGGGCAACTGTGCTTTTTACCTCTGCTGGGCGACCTTTCCACCAGATATGCACCATACATAGGTCATTATTAATCTTCCCACCTTGATATAGTGGGGTTTGGTTTAATGCTATAAAAATTTTCTCTGGAGGTAGGGAGATTATCTCTGCGAAATTCTCACTTATCTCCTGAAACACCTCCTGAAGAATCTCAGTATTATGGTAGTTAATTACTAATTGTGGCATAAAAATATTCCTTCCTTTACTAAAAGTCTGTATGATTTTCTCATTGTTTTATGATGAGAAAATTCCAGGGTTATGATGACTGAAAACCACAAACCCCCTTATTCATCCTTTTCTTAATTATAACATACAGCTAAAGCTTTTTACAAGTATTACCTTTTGTTTAGGTTTTTCGTTATAACAACAAAAAAATATCATCTGTATTATCATTTATATGCTATCACTAATTTTTCTCGTAAATTATAGTAATTTTTTGATTAACTACTGGAATTTCTTGTCGATATTACTACTATAGGGTGTGCTACAGTCACACCAGCTTAACTGTGTAATTTTAATGTAAGAGAGGTAGATTATAAAATGAAAAGTCATGAGAAAAAAAAGAGTCTCTCAACTCAATTAGCCATTACCTGTGCAGTGATACTTATTGTGCTTAATACTGTAGCGGTATTTGTTTTATCCTTTTTAGTAGGGGGCACTCTATCCGACCAAAAAGATGATTACTTTGATTCCGTGGTTACTGGAGTAAGTAAACAGGTTGAGAACGAAATCGACGGATTTGTAATGGTAGCAGAAATTCTAGCAAATCAACCTGACCTTGCTCGTGATGTAGCAAATAGTAATGAAGAAGCTCCATTTTCCACCCAGGATAGCCATAGCTTTGTAACGGATTATATGGACAATGCTATGACTGACTTCCCTAGTATACTTAATTTTGCTGTGGGAGTTGCTGGGGAGGATACTGTTTATCTTAATAATGGTAATGCCTTAGATAACTATTCTTTACAAGCAAGTGTTATCTCCCAGAGTATGTCTACTAATGACACCATTATTACCCAGCCATACCTAGATGCACTAACTGGAGATATGGTTGTTTCCATATCTGCTCCTATTATGTATTCTGGAAGATCTGTTGGCTTAGTGGTAATCGATCTTAACCTTGCCTCACTATCACACACACTGTCAGACAGTGCCTTTGGAGATACTGGTATTGTATTTATGATATCAGAAGATTTAACTATTATAGGACATGGTGATAGTAGCCTTATAGGTAAAAATCTTGCTAATGTAATAAATATTGACGAAAATATGCAAACTGAGCTGGATAACCCCACAGGGGAAACTATTAGCTACATCTATAATGACACTCCAACCCATGCTCAGATTTCCTCTACTAAGTTCGGTTGGATAGTATTTGCTAGAATGAGCACTAGTGAGTATAATATGGTTATAAATTCAACTATATTCAATATGTCTTTATTAGTTGGTGTTGTAATCCTAATTACAGCTATTAGCCTATTTATTATTATTAAAAATAAACTTAAACCAATTAATGATGTCAATAACATTGTTGAAAAGATGAGTCAAGGTGATCTTAGCTTTAGTGTAGAAGATAATAATGGTAAGATTAAGGAAGATGAGATTACAGCAATGGTTAGCTCCCTTAGAAACACCAGCCAGATTCTATCTACATACATCCATAAAATTGACGATGTAATGATTGGGCTGGCTAGTGGAGATCTATCAGCTAATATTGATATAGACTTTATGGGTGATTTTGCTTCTATAAAAAGCTCTATAGAGGAGTTTACAATTAATAACCAAAACCTTATTAGCAATATTACCGGTGTAGCAAACCAGCTATATCTAACAGCTAATCAAGTACAAAGTGGATCTGCAGTTCTTGCAGATGGTGCTATTGAACAGAATGTGTCTATTGACCAGTTAGTAAGCTCTATTGCAGTGATTTCACAGGGATTAGAGGAAAGTGTAGTTACTGCGCAACAGGCTAAGCGAGAGGTTGATATCTCAGAAAAATCCATTAATGTGTGTCGAGTACAGATGGAATCCCTAGAAGCTGCTATGGAAAATGTCAATGAAAAATCCATACAAATTAGAGGAATTATTAAAACTATTGAAGATATTGCATTCCAGACAAATATCCTAGCACTAAATGCAGCTGTTGAGGCAGCTAGAGCAGGTAATGCAGGTAAGGGATTTGCCGTTGTTGCTGACGAAGTAAGAAACTTAGCTTCAAAAAGCTCTGAGGCATCTACAGCAATCTCCAATCTAATCCAGTCTACCATTGTTACAGTAGATCAGGGCATCTCTGCCACCCAGCAAACATCTAAATCCGTTGCTGACTTAATAGAAAGTTCTAGCAATGTAGTTAAGATGGTAGACCAGATTAACGAAAATTCTCAATCACAAAATCAGGCTATGAAAGGATTAACTGCCAATGTCGATCTTATCTCCTCGGTTGTTCAGTCCACTGCAGCTACAGCAGAAGAATCTGCTGCTGCAAGTAATGAGCTAAATAACCAATCCCAGTCCCTAAAATCTCTAATTTCTAGATTTGATGGCGCTAGTTTACCTAGTGGTAATGCTGTGTTAACAGGTAATGTCAACACACCTAAGTCAATTCCTACCAATAATCCAAAAATGCTTGGAGATAAATATTAATAGCTTAACTAATCCATTTATAATAGTATAAATCTCCAGTTATATATCAGTTCTTGGTGTACCTATCCTTGTAAGTGTTAAGGGTAGGTACACCATATAAATTTATCCCAACATTTGCTATAAAACCTACTTATATAAGAAAACAAAACTACCACTTAATTTTTAAGTGGTAGTTTACTTATTTCCTTGTGATTATATTTAGTTTGGTTTTCTGTAAATACATTATAGCTGTTTTATAGTTCGTGATTTGTTATTTTTATGCTTATAATGATACATCTCTTTATCAGCTTTAGAAATTAGCTCTGACATTCCTAGCATATTTGTTTCGTCTACTACTACTAATCCATAACTTATGGAGGTGGAGTATTCTTTGTAATATCGCTTCTCTATATCTATAATATCTTGGGCAGCAAGTCTTAGCTTATTTGCTGGCTCATAATTATCTAAATATTTACCAACTACTAAAAACTCATCTCCCCCTATACGGGATATAATATCATCGGAGAAGAATTTTTTAATGGAGTTTGCAGCTTCTTTAATATAGAAGTCACCTTCATTATGGCCATAGGCATCGTTGACAGTTTTCAGCCCATCTAAATCTATAAAAGCTATAAAGAAATTCTCCTTATAGGCTAGATAACGGCTCATCTTATCCTCTGCTACACTTCTTACATAAACTCCTGTTGAGCTATCTAGCTTACTAGCAGCTTCCATCTCCTCTACCACAGTGTTTTCTCGGTTGTATTCTGTGGATATTCTATCAAATTTCATGGCTTCTATGCCTAGCTTTGCAAATGTACCTGCATATATTAGCACTGCTATAAAGAGAATAATGGTAAACAATGCACATTTAACTAACAACCAGTGAATATCATAGTCCCCTTGTCTTACATGGCTATAGTAAAGTATGCTATGGATAACCTGATTGCAAAAAACTGCTGTAAGTAATGAGGTAGATAGCACTAGATTTTTCTTACTTGTAAAGAACATATCCATCATCTGAGGTTTTACAAATTTCTCTGTGCTTAAAATATAAGGTATGGGAACGAAAAAATTTATACAGGTTATAATTATCCTATTATCCATATTCTCAAATATCTGATAAACTGGCATTTTTAGATAAAATCCCATACATGTTATTACTAACATTCTTATTGCAAAAAAATTAAGGGCAAAACAGCATAACCCAAATAGGGATTTAAATAACCCCTGTTTAAATGTCAACAGAAAGTTAGTCAAAAAAGTAGCGAAATAGATACACATTACCAGATATTCATGCTGAAATTCTGTTATAAATATAGGTAGAATAATCAGTGGTGTATTAATTATCATTATCCCTATCCAATTAACCATAGAGATTTTTCTAATACCAAATATTAAAGATGAGTATCTAAACACTACAATATTGTAACATATGTATAGTAGTACTGAAAGATAAATCATATTAATGACCGTCCTTTCACCAAGTTTTGGGTGTTTTGAAGAGCTTTAATTATGTAAAAAATAAAATTTAAATCCATAATAATCCTCATTCCTTTCTCGGTGTTTTGTATGTTTTATAATGACCGAAAAGCACAAAGCCCATGTTTGAAACTTTATTTCAAGCTAATTACCTCTCCAATCTCTGGTAGAATCTCTCTTTGTCCAGACGCATAAGCATATCTACCTTATCTAATATTTCGCTTCTTGTAAGGGTGTTTTCCTCCCCTATAAATATACCACCTATATTGGCGTGCATAATAAAATCTTCTTTTTTAGCTTGGGTACTTATCTTAGCTTTAATTCGTTCTACAATCATGTACATCTGATTTTCTTCTTCTAAATTAAGGATAACTAAAAACTCGTCCCCACCTATACGGGCTGCCACATCATCTTCACGAATTGTTGTGCTAATTGCCTTAGCCACAGTAAGGATATAACTATCCCCCACCTTATGTCCTAATATATCATTTACATTTTTAAGGGATACCAAATCCATATATAATACCCCATAATTCTTCTCCCCTGCTTCTATCATTTCTTCTAATTTTCCATAGGCGAAATTTTTATTATATAGTTTAGTCAGGGAATCGGTGTGGAGTTTTTCCTGAACCTGTTTCTTCTTATCTACAAGTTTCTTATATTTTTCCTTAGCTTCGTCGGTTTTTCTCTTATACTGGTGCATATTTACCAGATTAGAAGAGAATAAAAACAAGCTATAAAATATTACTGCCATTAAAAGTAGTGATGATATTGTAGTTACTAAAAACTCTATATGCATATGATCAACCACAATAAATGTAGAGTCAATAGCTATATAAACTATTAATCCTATGGACATGGAGCTAACTATCTCAGAATAACCACTGGCTTGGGATAGTTTATTTAGCTCCTGTTCTGGTACAAATCTCATAACTATTTGCAGTGTTATGGTAAGCATAGTATATGCTACAAACACACTATAAAAGAAATAATATGGGTTATCTAAATACTCTAAAGGCGTTAATTCTCTCATATATGAGGATATAATAATTACACCTGTATGAAAGGAAAATGTATTTAGTATCATACTGGTAGTTAAAAATACACTCTGCTTTTTTACATACTTATGTATAAAGCGAAGCTCAAATAACTGTATAAAGGCAAAGATCAGATACATTAGCTGATATGGTACTCTAAAGCTATATAGCACTACCATAATAAATGTGTAAAAAGCCGATATGGCTATCCCTTTGCCTTTGTTGGTAAAGACCTTATGGTTTAGCCTATCTGCTATAATAAATGCAGTAAGATAAAATCCAAAGAACATTAATGGACCTAGATAAATCCAAATATTCGACACTACTTACACACCTCCTCTTGACATAATTATTATTATTTTACTAAAAATCTAAGAAAATTTCAAGATATTTATTTGTTATAAATTAGTATTAATTCTTGTAAATATCCCTTAATACCTTACTATAAAATTCAGTATTACTATCTGCTGTGTACCTATCAAATGTTTCCGATAGCTTAGAGTATTTTAAGGTACAGGTATGATCCCCTTCTCTTGAGGTTTTTATATATACTCCATCTACATTCTTCCCTGTTAAATTAGGGCAGATAACCCTGCAATTACTATCTCCATCTATATCTACATAACTACTTTGTAGTACATACACTGCCTGCTCTCCTGCTCTCCAGCTTAAAGCTTCAGCTAATATACTACATAGCTTTCTATCAGTGGTTATTGATGAGGTAAGTATTAGTCTAGCGCCTTGTCCTCTACATATCTTAAAATTCTCATAATACATCCATTCTATATCACTAAGTATAGCCACTGTTCCTATATCTAGCTGAGCTGTATTAAACTCAACTCCAGCAGAAAATCCCCACTGCTCCTCCTCAGGTAGTAGTTGGGTTTTATCCTGTGCCATAACTATATCCCCCTCTTTAGAGAATATATAGCTTCGATTGTAGACCTTCCCCTTGTCATAAACTGGTATAGATCCCCCATGTATATTGACTTGATACTTTTTGGCTAGGCTGTGATAGGTATTAACATATATGTTCATTAACCAATCACCTAAAAATCTTACACGATCGATTAAAAACTCCTGCTTAGCCTCATCAGTTACCAGAAAGTTCATTAATTTTAAAGTATCTTTACCCACTGCTGTACATCCTATAGGTATTAAACCTATATATTGAGGTAAAGTTATTAGCCTACTCCCAGATTGCAGACTGTTTTCTATATATTCACATAGGCTATCAATATAGCTGTAGTAATCACTATAGCCCCTGCTTTTAATAGCTACAGTAGTTACCCTTATTCTATCGCTACTATCTGTATTTAAATTTTCAAACTTAGGTTGTGGTTTACTGTCAATATAATCTATTACACTATCTCCATTTAACTTTCTTCTAGTTAAATATAGAGACACTCTGCTTCTAATATCAGCCATAATTACCTCACTAAATATTCAATATAATCTTTAAATATCCTATTCTTTGGTAGAACTCCCTTAGCTAATCGGTACTTATTTAGAGCTTCAATATCACAGACATGAACCCTGTTTATCCCTCTTGGCTTATCCTGTGTTCTTACACAACTTGCGCCAGACATAGGATCTACAAAACAACTGCCCTCTTCAGACAAGTCAAGGACTAATAGCCTATTGGACACTGCTGCATTTTCAGCTCCACAACAAATTTTATAGTTATTTTCATGGGTCTTGTCCATAAATCTATTAGATATAACCACCTGTGCACCCATTACAGATGCTGCTCTTATTACCTCAGGGTGAAATATATCCACATCTACTGATAGAAAAAACTTACCATCTGGCGTTTCTATTATATTTATATCGCTACTGCGTTTGAGTTTATCTCGGTATTTTAAATTAAGATGTATGGCTCCTTGGGAGCCCTGTATCTCACCCTGTGGAGATATCATACACATTGTTAACTGATCATTATATACAAACCTAAAGGGTACTGCATACACTCCAAAATGCTTGCAATACCTTACTGTTTTCTTTAGTAGCTCCATGGCGTCTTCTTCAGAGATATATGCCTCCTGTTGGGTAAAAACCACATATTTACAGTCCTCAGGTGGATTAGTAAAAGGATTAATGGCTGCTATTTTAAAACTACTCATATGCCAAAAGCACCCTCTCTATATAATATTATTTTTATTAATATATCTATCTTAGCCTATATGTTTATTATTATAGGTTATATGTAAACATATATCTTATTCATTATAGCATGTTTCTGGTTTTATTACTATAGTTTTACACTATAATGACTATATTTCACCTTAAATATAGTTTATATCTATACGGGGCTATAGAATTTAGATATTTCCTATTATAAGGATACAATTAGTATATTGTAGTTGAATATTTTGCCTTTATGGTGTACAATATGCTGTATGGTATGGATATAATACCTTATGGAAGGATGAGAACTAATGGAACAAGGTGCTTTTTTTAATCCCCTTACAATTAAATATCTGTGTTTTAAACAGCATCTAGGGGTAAAAATCCTAGGTCATCGACTGTATGAAAACCTACATGTATTAATAAATAACACTGGTGGAGCTGTAACAATTCTCCTAATTATCGAGTGTAATAATGGAGATACTATCTGCTACTGCAACAGCGAAAAATTAACTGTAAAGCTTGGTAAAATGATGCCTAAGTTAAAACTTAGATATGCGCCAATTCACCTGCTAACTAATAAGAATAATCCTGTAATTAAGGTTTATTTTAGAACTATTCGTGGTGAGAAGATTGAGATTTCTGCTAGAATTAGCTACAAGCTTACTAATAAGCGAGCTGGATTTCATAAAAATATATTGGGAAATATGGCAAAATCCATTCTATGTAGTGACCGAGCAGGTTTTCTACCACCTAAGGTTGTGGTATCCATTGTAGGACTGCAATATCAAGTAGCTAGTGAAACCAGTCTTTTCCATCGTTTGGGGCTAAGTAGCACCTATGAAGAAGATGTAAGACTTGGTATTATATATAATAGTAGCCAGAGTTTAACTATCAGTAATACTATCCACAGTGGTGAACAGGGTGATTATCTATCCTATCAAAATGGCACTAAAGAAAAACGATATTCCATAACAAATGGTGCTGATAATCAGGTAATAATTGCTGGTGAAACAACCCAGTATAGCTGTACCCTCAGTGATAAAGGCTATAACCTTCATACAATTGCACCAGTATGTGACTGTGATATGCCAACTATCCACTTTAATCCACCTATGCCTCTTTATATAACAGGCAAGGAGGAGCTTGAGGAATATCAGATGACCATCAAATACCACAACCACGAAGCCAGTGGTAAGGTGATGACAAGCTGCAAAGATAATGCTATGGAGTATGTATATATGTCAAACGAGCTAGGCTGGACAGCAGAAAAACCAGTAAAAACCCTAATGACTTTACAGGAAAATCGTTTATCCATAGCCACTGTGGTAAAATAAATACAGGGGGATAGATTATGGCAGTTAAAACTAATCCCATGAGGATATTAGATAAGGCAAAGATACCCTATACTACCTATAGTTACGAAAATAAAGATGGTAAGATTGATGGAATATCTGTAGCTAATAAGGTTGGTATTCCCTGTGCCAGTGTTTATAAAACTCTAGTAGCAAAGGGAAACACTAACTACTATATCTTTGTAATAGCCGTAGATAAGGAATTAAATCTAAAATCTGCTGCTAAATCTGTTAATGAAAAAAGCGTAACCTTAATAAATCCTGCTGATTTAATGAAGATTACAGGCTATATTCGAGGTGGTTGCTCCCCTATTGGTATGAAGAAAGAGTTTCCCACAGTAATAGACACAGCCTGTGAAAAACTTGAGAATATAGTTATTAGTGGTGGAAAGATAGGCTATCAGATTTCTATTTCACCGGATGATTTAGCCAAGGTTATTAGCTATACTACATATAATCTAACTGATGATTAAAAACACTATAAATTTACCAAATAAAATAAACAGGGTATATTACTTCGTCTATAACGAGAGAATATACCCTGTTTATTTTATAATTATTTAGCTATATCCTCATAGCATGTTACACCCTTGTAGTTAGTAGCTGATTTCACCCCTTGTGCAATGGCTGCTGCTACTACCTTTGTGGCTATTACCCCAAGTACATCGGCGTTAACCTCCACCTGTCCTGTGGACATAACAAAGATTGCGTCCCCATCTCCAGAGGTATGTACTGGCTTTATGGCTGCTGCCATTCCATTATGGGCTACCGAGGCAAGTTTACTGCACTGGGCTTTAGTTAGTTTGGCATTGGTTATTATACAACCTATAGTGGTATTAGATGTAAAGGGTGAGGAGTCCTTTCGGATAAAATTCTCCATTAGCTCTACTGAGCTTACTAGCTGATTATCTTTGTAGATACCAGCAATCTGCTCCCCCTGCTCATATATATCACCAAAGGCATTTACTGCCATAATGGCACCACACTGAACTCCATCAACCTCTACAGCATAACTACCTAGTCCACCCTTCATACGATAGTCTGCACCCAGTAGCTTTCCTATAGTTGCCCCTGTTCCAGCACCTACATTCCCCTGTAGTATATCTTGGTTTTCAGAATTTTCACAGGCTTTATATCCCATAGCTTTATCTGGCCTACTACTAGCATCTCCAAAAGCTAAATCAAAAATAGAAGCCCCACATACTATAGGTACAACCCCTACCCCAACATTAAATCCTATTCCCTGCTCCTCCAGATAGGTCATTGCACCATCACAGGCAGATAGACCATAGGCACTACCACCGGACAGCATTACACAGTGGATTTTCTCCACCATATTCTGTGGTTTTAATAGCTCGGTTTCTCTGGTAGCTGGGCCACCACCTCTAACATCTACACCAGCTACTGCACCAGCTTTACAGATAATAGCAGTACAGCCTGTACCCCCCTGTAAATCCTGCGCACTACCTATATTAAATCCCTCTATGTTATTAATTGATATAATATTCATATTTATGATCATACCTTTCCTGTAATCTGCAATATTTTTTGCGGGTTTTGTAATGCCAGTAAGCTGGCCTTTACAAAATTTTACTCATTATGAGTGAAAAAGCAGAAAACTTATTCTCCTACAGTAATTATCTCATATGTTTATTGGAAGCGTTAAACATCAACACAGCAAATACTATATTTGTTATCACAACTACTATAGCTGATAGACCTGCTAAAAATAATGAAATCATAATTAAAAGAGAAGCTCTCATTAAAGTAGTTAAAGGTAGTAATATCATATTTATCCCAATAGCTATATACCCTATAACCATTATTTTGTAGGCGATACTTAGTTTATTACCACCTAGGTCTTCACCAAAATTATGCTGAACTTCACACATACCTAGGACTAATTTTTTCATTAGAGATAGGTGCATAACAAGAGTTACCAAAGCAATAATAGCAAATAGTAGCCCTAAAACACCACCAAAGTCAAACAGTGCCCCTATTGTCAAAGCTACTGCTAAACCTATTAATGTGTAGCTCTGATTTATCCCTTGCTGAAAATAACTGCTCTCACTGGCTGTTTCCTTACAGCCCATCATAATCAGAATGTAAGCTACAAGCTCAGGGATTACATCAATAACCCCCCAGTTACCATTAATAAATCCTCCTATTACTAATGCAATCATTGCCATAGAAAAATATTTCATACTTATGACCATCCTTTTCTTAAATTTTTTTAGAATTTGCTGTTACTTTTTATTGCTACTAATCCGGTGTAAAAATTGGCTGTATAAACTATAATAAACACCTATAAAGTAAAATATATCCAGGGTATATTAATATTTATTGTACCATTTTTATCTATAATATGCAAATATTCTCCTTTTACTGTGGTCACAGAAAAAGCCTTATATCCTTTATTTGATTATTTATCAGGACTTTATAATAATTGATTATAAAGTATCTATTAATGTAAAAACACTGATAATTGACTATGCAATCATCAGTGTTCTTTCGTATTTTAGCCTAGTTGTGTATTATTTCTTGTAGTGTTCCTAGAATACTCTAGGGAATTTAAAACCCTTGCTTAAAATAACTGGCTTATCCCTTTTTTCTGACTGTAATGTAATCTGAAATAACCTGCACTAATAACAGTATTGATGAGGCTGTTATTGCTAGTGCTATTACATAACTATATAGCCATAGAGAGGCTATGGCAAGTCCTATTATTACTAATATCAGTATTCCCAGTCGCAAAAGAGATTGTTTTCTAAAATGCTTTACTTCTACATTATCCATAGGTTTATTTGGTGTTTCTTTAGGGGCTAGTGCTACAATTATTATAGCAGAAATTATACTAAGTATAATTACTATGCCCTGTAGATAATCTATTGGTGTATGTTTTATAGCTGTAAGGACTATAAGTAGCATTCCTGTGGAAAATATGTAGCAGTTTACCGCCTTCTGACAGTGAAATCCCCCTGCATAGGTTCTGATGGCTGAGTAAGCAATTAAAAAAAGTACACAGTGGGGAACTAACCCATAGTATACTGCTAGTGCTAGTGAGGTAAGTGCACCTGCAGTTTGCTCAATGGCTAGTGTAAGTCCATAAACTATTATGTCCCTATCTATGTCTTTGTTTTGCTCTCCCTCCATTAGAACATCTGCAAGTTTAGTTAATTTTTCTGTTAACATTAGAATTTACGAAATCTTCTAGCAGAGTCTGGCATTTCTGGTTGATGAAGCATGAATCCACAGTTTTTCTGTGCTGATAATACTGTAACCATAAATGCAAAGCTGGAAATTACATGTCCGTATTTACATAAGAAATTTTTCATAGTGCTATTCCTCCTTTCTAGTCTGCTGTGATAGGCGTTAATCTATTAGATATTAGACATTATCCTTATTCACTATGGCAATTATAGCAAATAATATTACTTTATTTTACAATAAAGGACGAAATACCTATTTATTAGGACAAAATTTACTTTTGTTACCATTTTACCCCTTATTAACCATTACAACCTCTAATGTAAATAGCCCCTCGCTACTATCAATATTTAAATATCCACTATTTTCTTCCACCAAATGCTTTATGCTCTTTAGACCTATGCCATGATATAACTTGTCTGCCTTGGTGGTAGTGGGCAATCCTTTGGAAAAATTAAGTTTATTACTATAGGGATTGGATATTTTTATTATTATATTGCCACCTTCCTCTACAATAAATACTCTGATTAGTCCCCCTTCTACACAGTTTTCTAGGGCGTTGTCAATGGCATTTCCCAGTATTATATATAGGGATTTGTCATCAACTACAGTGTACTTAGATATATTTACAAATACCTCTACCTTTATCTTAGAAGCTATCTCCCCTAGTTTGTAATTAAGTATTCTATTTATCTTTTCGTTAGAGGTATATAGTACAAAATCCTCCTTGACTACCTGTCCTATTAATAAATCTAAGGTTTTGTTAATCTCCTCTTGTTCTGTAGATTCCCCTACTTTAGATTTTATATAAAGTAGCTGATATTTAAAATCATGTTTTAACTGAGCTATTTTATTAAAACTACTGTTAATTGTATTTTCCGATTTTATATAATACTCCCATTGTTTTTTTAATATTTCGTTCTCGTAATTAATCTTTCTAGCACTATAAAGTTTCTCCTGTAGATATATAGAAAATATATTAATACATATAACGATTATTATAGATATCAGCAGATACCTATCTGTAGGAAATTC
>CAYJEQ010000072.1:0-13774 GCA_964369235.1 uncultured Oscillospiraceae bacterium
AACATATTAAATAAACCTATAAGTATGTTTTTGGGTTGTTCAGCAGGCTTTAATTTAGGGTATTCCCAACATTAGAAGGGAATACCCATAGTTTTACATATATAAAGTTTGTGGTTTTACATAGCTACCGTAAAGAAACGGTAAACAAATAGTAGTGCTAGGATAACAGTTGCAATGTTAATTTCCTTGTATTTACCAGTAAATAGCTGGATAATAACATGGGTAATTAGACCGAAACCAATACCATTAGCGATGGAGTAGGTCATAGGCATCATTGCAACAGTGAAGAATGCAGGTACAGCAGCAGACATATCATCCCAGTGAATATCTGTAACTGATGCCATCATCATAGCACCTACAAATATTAGAGCTGGTGCAGTAGCAGCAGCAGGGATAATGCCAACGAATGGAGCTGCAACAAGAGCAATTAAAAACATAAATGCTGTAACTACAGAGGTAAGACCTGTACGACCACCTTCACCGATACCAGCAGTGGATTCGATGTATGTGGTTACTGTAGAAGTACCTAGCATAGCACCAGTAGTGGTAGCAATAGCATCACACATAAGGGCTTTTTTCATACCAGGCATATTGCCATCTTTATCTAGGAAACCTGCTTTTTTTGCAGTACCTAGTAGAGCGCCAATAGTGTCAAACATATCTACTAGGGAGAATGATATAATAAGCATAACAATAGTTAGTATATTTTCCATCATATTCTCACCAGCTAATAGGGAGGATAGACCTTCTCCAAAACTCATAAAGGAAATTTCCATAAAATCGTTAAACTGTGGTGCTAGGTTAAAGTTAAGGTTTGCATCTACTGTAGTAAGCCCAAGAGGGATGGATACTAAAGTAATAATAGTCATACCTACAAGTATTGAGCCCTTAACATTCATCTTATGTAACGCAGCAATAAGTAAAAGACCAACAACTGACATACAGGCTGTCATTACAGAGTGATAGTGCTCAGGATTTGATATCTGAGAAAAATCAATTAATGCAACAAGTGTTACATCATTTCCAACAACGATACCAGCGCTTTGAAATCCTAGGAAAGCTAGGAAAAGACCGATACCAGCGGAAATTGACATTTTAACATTGTGAGGAATAGCCTTTACAATTTGTTCTCTAAGTCCAAAAATGGTGATTGCTATAAACAGCAAACCAGATAGGAATACAATTCCCAGTGTTTCGTTGTAGCTGTAGCCTAGTCCAGCCATTACTGTAAATGCAAAGAAAGCATTAAGACCCATACCAGATGCTTGGGCAAAGGGTAGCTTAGCGTAAAGCCCCATTAGGATTGTCCCTATGAAAGCTGAAATACAGGTAGCGAAGAAAACTCCGTTAAATACCTGTTGGTAGCTACCAGGATTTGTGATCTCGGCGCCAGTTGCAAGAAGATCAGGATTGACAAAGATAACATATCCCATTGTAAAGAAGGTTGTTAGTCCAGCCATTACCTCGGTTTTTACTGTAGTGTTGTTCTGCTTAAGTTTGAAAAATCGTTCTAACATTTGTTGCTCCTTGATAATATTTAGTTTTCTGATGCTAGGAAAGAGTTAATTCTATATGATAAAGTCATCATACTATCAGCTAGATGGACATTTTCTACTATAATATTGTCATGATTTAGATCAATATCATAGTGGGAGAAGTTCCAGAAGCCTTTAATCCCATAACCAATAAGCTCTTCAGCCACCTTAATGGCTGTTTCTTTAGGGATACATAGTATAGCGACGGATGGTTTATTAGTTTTACAAAATTCCTCTAACTGGTCAGGATGGGATACCTGAATACCTCTAACCTGAATAGGCTGTTTTTCCACAGCTGGATCAAATGCTCCAATTAGCTCAAAGCCTAGGTTTTCAAAATTAAGGTGGCTGGCAATTGTTTTACCTAGGTTACCAACACCCACTAGAATAGCTTGCTGACGCTTGTCTAATCCTAGAATTATAGCAATTTCACCCTGTAGGGCTTTAACATTATAACCATAGCCTTGCTGACCAAAACCACCAAAACAGTTTAGATCCTGTCTAATCTGTGAGGCAGTTAGATTCATCATATTAGCTAGTTCTCTAGAAGAGATACGATAAACTCCTTTGTTTAGCAGTTCACCAAGGTAACGATAGTATCTTGGCATACGGCGGATAACCGATAGAGATACATTCTGATTTTTTGACATTAAAAACAACTCCTTTAATAGAATTTTATAGTTTCATCCATAAAGACATAATCTTCGTAAACATCCACACTGCGATAGCTACTTACTGTATCACGAACTACCACACGGGATATACCAGCATTTATAATTAAACGCATACACATGGAACAGGGATTTGCATTTTCTACATATTCTTTAGTTGATAGCTCCTTACCTACTAGGTAAAGGGTGGAGTCTAACATACTTTCTCGGCTGGCGTGGATTATTGCATTTGCCTCTGCGTGTACAGAGCGACATAGCTCGTATCTTTCACCACGAGGAATATTTAGCTTCTGACGATTACAAAATCCTAGGTCACTACAGTTTTTTCTACCTCGTGGTGATCCCACATATCCTGTAGAGATAATCTGGTCGTTTTTTACTATTACAGCACCAAAATTTCTCCTTAAACAGGTACCACGAGCTGATACAGTTTCTGCAATATCTAGATAGTAATTGTCTTTATCTCGTCTAATAATAGACTTTTTATTTTCTTTATCCATTGTAATCATGCCTTTCTAATTTAAGGTAATAGATTTGTTTTTACACTATTAGTAAATAAAGATTGACATCATTAGTGTTTAATTATAGTTAATTATATATCAGTTTTAATATATATGCAATACTTTGTGGCAATAATTGTCTAATCTTAGGTTGCTATTTATTATATTATAGTTAATTTTAGGGTGATATTTAGTTATAAAGCAGATTAAATAAAGTTAGACATATGCAATTATAACAAAACATGATATAATAAACACTATATAACACTAGCAGGGATAAGATAGTTGTGTGTTTATTATAATTTGTATGCCTAGGACGATTCGCTCTGATTGCTTTGCAAGCAGTAGCTACCGTCCTTTATGGCAAATTATATCATAACGCTATGCTTATATGATATAATAAACACTATATAACACTAGCAGGGATAAGATAGTTGTGTGTTTATTATAATTTGTATGCCTAGGACGATTCGCCCTGATTGCTTTGCAAGCAATCGCTACCGTCCTTTAAGGCAAATTATATCAAAATTCATAGAATTTATGATATAATAAACACTATAAACTATAGTCTTGATTAGATAGCAGTTTTGCTATATTATTATTTTAATCTACTGAATACATAAAGACCAACATAGGTTGGCAATTGGAGGAACTAATGGAAAATTTATCGAATATATCGGTGGTGAAGGATTTACTATCCCGTCACGGATTTACATTTTCAAAATCTTTAGGGCAGAACTTTCTAATAAATCCCTCTGTCTGCCCAAGAATGGCAGAGCTTAGCGGCGCTAAGAAGGGTGTGGGAGTTATTGAGATAGGTGCTGGCTTTGGGGTTTTAACTAGAGAGCTGTGTCAGCGAGCAGATAAGGTAGTTTGCATCGAGATAGACAGCAGACTATTACCTGTACTAGATGAAACCTTATCAGATTGTGATAATCTCAAGATTATTAATAGCGATGTGTTAAAGGTAGACCTTCATCAGATAATTGAGGAGGAATTTGCAGGTATGGAGGTAGTAGTGTGTGCCAACCTACCATACTATATAACATCTCCGATAATTATGCATCTATTAGAAAGTAAACTTAATATCTCAGCAATAACCGTTATGGTGCAAAAAGAAGCAGCCCAGCGTATTACAGCTCCACCTGCTACAAGGGAGATTGGGGCAATAACAATTGCAATCAGATACTATGCAGAGCCTAAAACTTTATTTCAGGTGTCAAGAGGCTCCTTTATGCCGGCTCCAGATGTAGACTCAGCAGTAATTAAACTGGATATACTAAAAGAACCATCGGTTATAGTGGACAAAGAGGAGTGCTTCTTTGCTGTAGTAAAAGCTTCCTTCTCCCAGAGAAGAAAAACTCTAATGAACTGTTTATCCTCCTATTTCTCACTGAGTAAAGATCAGGTAGGACAGGTGCTAACTAACTGTAACTTAAAGTTAACAGCGAGGGCAGAGGAGATTACCATGGAAGACTTTGCTGCTATAGCAAATGAGATTAATAAACTGCAAGCTGGGCAGTAACAGTATTTCCATAATTTAAGCAATATAAAAACACCTTTTAGGCAGATGCTTAAAAGGTGTTTTGCAGTACTACTTAAAACTACTAATTGCACTTTTATAACCACTGATAGGCTACATCTTTTATATAAGTCTAGAGAACAAGCTAAAACGCCCTGTAAAGGGCGTTTTAGTCTTTATATTTTTTTACATTAATATCTTCTAGTAGTCTAGCTTCTGAATTTTTAATCAGATTAAGCAGTGAAGAATAAAATAAAGGGTAATCCTTTTCTAGTAGCTGGGTGGTGATAGGTGATACCTGTTCATCATCAAGTTTTTCCATATTATTAATAGGATGACCGTTACAGATTGCATTGGCATTTGCTTCGCAGATATTTAGTGAAGCATTAGCATATAGTGAGTATATATGAGGTGATAGGGAGAACAGGCTATCCTGATTACTGCCATTAGCACCATATACTACTCTGAACATCTTGTAAACATTTAGTTTAAGATAGGAGGAAACCTCCTCAACAAGATCATCATTTTCATACTGAGCCATAATGTCAAAAATAACATTAAGGGAATTTGCAATAAGTTTTTTATTTAAAGTTGTCATGATGCTGCCAAAGCCACTATTGCTTTGACCTGCTGCATCTGGTTCTGGAATATCTTCTACAAGTATGGTATTGCCGTTTTTCTCGGCAGAACGACCTAGCAGATAGTCACAGGATACACCATAGTAATCCGATGTGCGTATTAAAAAATCCAAACCACATTCTCTAATACCTTTTTCATAGTGGGACAGTAGTGATTGGGAAATACCTAAATCGCCTGCTGCTGTTTTTTGACTGATACCACGCTCTTTGCGAAGAAGCGTAAGTATTCTTGGAAAATCTCCGTTCATTACACAAACCTCCGCATAATTTCTCAAGTAGGAAAATTATATTACAGTTAGAGGGATTTGTAAATACTAAAAGTAATATTTTTTAATATTTTTGTCGAAAAATCTATATTTTACCCTATAGAATTGTAAAAATATTCATAATTTCGTTAAGTAGAATATATATTCGCTAAAATTAATTACAGATATTAGAAAAAAATCGTATTTTTTAATAAAAACTATTGACTAAAATTACTATAATGCTTAATATTATATAGTATTATCTAGAGTGATTTTTCTGGATAAATAGTCAAAGACAAAATGAAATTTTATATGAGAGTAAAATATAGTAGAAATCCAATGTGGATTTTGTATAAAATACTGTAGAAATATTAGCAAAATCATATAAATAACTAGAAAGGAAATGGATATAAATGAAAAATTACCGATTACATTTTATAAGACATGGTATTACAAAGGGTAATAATGACGGAGTATACATCGGCAGACTGGACATTCCACTAAGTGATGAGGGGAAAAGCCATCTGGATAAACTAGATAAAACTATGGACTATCCTTATGCTGAGAGGGTGTATACCAGCCCACTGGACAGATGTAGACAGAGCGCTGATATTATCTACCCCCATGTGGAAAAAGTTTTGGTTGAGGATTTAACGGAAATGGACTTTGGGGATTTTCAGGGTAGAAGTTACGAAGATTTAAAGTATGACGAAGATTTTGTAAACTGGTTATCTAATTCTGAGGAATATCCAATTCCAAACGGTGAGGTTAACAAGGAATTTTTACAGAGAATTATAACAGGTGTTAATGCAATATTTAATGATATGATGGCAAGTGGTATCTACAATGCAGCAGTGTTTACCCATGGTGGGGTTATAATGAACCTGTTTTCGGTAATGGGATTACCAAGGCACCCAATGTCAGAGTGGATTACAGAAAATGGCAAAGGATATACAGTTTTAATTAATCCACAGATGTGGACAAGGGATTTTTGTTTTGAGATATATGATATGATACCTAAGGTTAGAGATGAATACGAGGATTAAAAGCTAAGAAAAAAGTTAATATTATAATATGTATATAACAGAAAGGCTAGGTTTGTATTATGAGCGAAAAAAGTTTAGTGCATTTATATGTAGGTGACGGTAAAGGTAAAACTACATCAGCAATGGGACTAGCTATAAGAAATTATGGCAGTGGTGGTAGTGTAAAGATATTTCAGTTTTTAAAGGGTAAGCACAGCAGTGAGCTTACAACTATGGAAAAGCTAGGTATCCCAGTAGTACAGACTAAAACTGTGCTGAAATTTACCTTCCAGATGAATGATGAAGAAAAAGCACAGTGTAGACAAAACTGTATTGACTGCTTAGATATGGTAGCAGCAGACCTTACCAGTGGCAACTACAGCCTTATAGTAATGGATGAAGTAGTGGATGCAGTTAATGCTAAAATGATAACTAAGGAAGAACTTATTAAAGCTGTGACAAATAGAAGTGAAAACACAGAAGTAGTTATGACAGGAAGAAATCCAGATCAGGAGATACAGGACATCTGTGATTACATTACCTTAATGACTGCAGAGAAACATCCTTACACACAGGGTGTTCCAGCAAGAAAAGGTATAGAATTTTAACATAGCATAGAAAGGGGGTAGTCATAGTGAAACTACTCCACAAAACCATTAAAGAAAATAGCAAAAAAGCCCTAGAGGGCAATTGGATTATAGCTACCTCAGTAGCATTTATCTACCTATCATTTACCATTGTGTTTTCAATGTTAGATTCTATAATTGCTTTGGTAATGGAGAATATAGGGCTGATTGATGTGGGAAAGGATAGAATGCCTTGGCTGGAAGGTGCTTCGGTAACTCTAACAGTTTACACTATAATAATGAGTGTATTATGGTTTTTGATAATTACACCTTTAAGATTAGGTGTTGCCAATAGTTTTTACAATCTGTCCTCTGGGAAAAAAGGTGATGTTTCGGATATATTTATATTTTTTGATAGAATATCCTTTATATTAAAAGCATGGGTACTGCAAATACAGATTAGTATAAGACTAATTATATGGGCAGTGGTATGCTATAGTTTACCAGCACTACTTACCTATATTATTGCTGGGTATAATATGAGTGGGGTTAGCAATCTATCAATGGGACTTTATTTTGCTTGTAGAGCCTCAGTGATTATTTCCTATATTTTTGCCACTGTAATGATGGGGGTAATTGGTTGTAAATATCTTTTGGCTCACTACTTAATTATTGAGAATAAAAGAATGTCAACCACATGGGCAATTAAACTATCCTGTGCCATTACCAAAGGAAAATTACAGCAGATATTTGCTTTTAGGATTTCCTTTCTTTGGCTGGTGCTACCTTCTTTATTAATAGCTCCAATATTTTATATTTTACCACTATATTTAACTAATTTAGGTTTATATAGTAGGGTGCTTATAGGAAACTGGAGGGTAGAACATCCAGAGGAGATAATATACGGAGAGAATATTAACGATTTTGTAGAGGATACCGTGCCAGAATACAGACAATTAGACGCATATTAGCATTTTGTAATTGTAAATATTCTGTGAACAGATATGGTTTGCACAAAATAAAAAATTTATAAGGAATATGCGAATAATAAAGTATGTTAAATAACAGTCGGTGCAATTAGATGAAAATCAAATTGCACCGATTTTATTAATTTAGACTGATAAATCACTATTTATCCCCTGTAATTATAAGATATAATCACCATAAACCCTATGATGAAATAATATAATATACCATTAGGAGTTTTTGCAATTTCATAGACTGAATTTAAAAAAATCCATAATATTAATTTTTCCCAAAAAATAGAAAATTACAACTAAATAATATTATTTTAAGAAATGTCTGCTTTGTATAAAAATTATGGGGATAATATATATATAATGCCACAAAAATTTTCACTGATAGATTTTGTGTATAATTTAAACAAAAAAACTGCATTGACAAACCTATGATTTGTTGTTATTATGGTATTGCAAAAAGGCAATGTATAAATTTTACCAAGGGCATAAATACAAGTTATCTTGTAATTTAATTTAAATGATCAGACATTTTAGGAGGAAGATTATTATGAGTTTTAAAAGTCAGTACCTACAGGGTGTATATGACAAAGTATGCGAGAGAAATGCTGGAGAAACACAATTCCTGCTATCAGTAAAAGAAGTTCTAGAATCACTAGAGCTAGTAGTTGCAAAAGATCCTTCAATTGAAAAAACAGGTATTATCGACAGAATCGTAGAGCCAGAGCGTTTTATCCACTTTAGAGTATCTTGGGTAGATGACAATGGTGTAGTACAGGTTAATAGAGGTTTCAGAGTACAATATAACTCTGCAATCGGTCCATATAAAGGTGGTCTAAGATTTGACCCATCAGTAACACCAAGTATTGTTAAATTCCTTGGCTTTGAGCAGGTGTTTAAAAATGCACTTACAACTCTACCTATGGGTGGTGGTAAAGGTGGATCTGACTTTAGTCCAAAGGGTAAATCCGACGGTGAAGTTATGAGATTCTGTCAGGCATTTATGACAGAACTACAAAGACATATCGGCCCTGATGTTGATGTACCAGCTGGTGACATCGGTGTAGGTGCTAGAGAAGTTGGCTACCTATACGGTCAGTACAAGCGTGTAAGAAATGCTTGGGAAAATGGCGTTATCACAGGTAAGGGTTTATCCTACGGTGGTAGCTACTTTAGACCAGAAGCTACAGGCTATGGCTTAGTATACTTTACTAATGAAATGATTAAATACAAAGGCGATTCTATAGAAGGCAAGAGAGTGTCTGTATCTGGTTATGGTAATGTTGCTTGGGGTACAGTTCTAAAATGTATCGAGCTAGGTGCTAAGGTTGTTGCGTTCTCTGGTATTGAAGGCTATGTCCATGATGAAGCAGGCATGACTAAGGAAAAAGCTGATTACATGCTTAAGCTAAGAGCTGGTACAGCTACAATGGAAGATTACGCTGAGAAATTCGGCGCTAAATTCTACCCAAATCAGCGTCCTTGGGGTGTTCCAGTTGACATCGCTCTACCTTGTGCTACACAGAACGAGCTAGAGAAAGCAGATGCAGAAATACTAGCTAAAAATGGTGTTAAATATGTTGCAGAAGGTGCAAATATGCCTTGTACAGAAGAAGCTATCGCTATCTTCAGAGCTAATGGTGTATACTTTGCTCCAGGTAAGGCTTCCAACGCAGGTGGTGTTGCTACATCTGGTCTAGAAATGAGCCAGAACACAATGCGTCTATCCTGGGAACCAGAAGAAGTTGATGCTAAGCTACAGCAGATCATGAAGAATATCTTTAAGGCTGCAACAGATGCATCAGAAGAATATGGCATGAAGGACGATCTAATTGTTGGTGCTAACATCGCTGGATTTAAGAAAGTTTACGAAGCTATGATGGCTCAGGGCGTTATCTAATATTAATAATAGTTGCCGATGGTATTTGTTTATCATCGGCATTATTTTAGTAAAATCGCTTTAATAATTTACTTGACTAATACGCTAAAATATAGTATTATATTTAGAGCATTAAACTATAAGTTTGAGAAAGGTATAGGTGAAGTATGACCTTAAAAACCACAATATTAAAAAAAGAAGAAGAGGTAATGCTAAATCTTAGAGGCCTCTTTGAGCAATATGGATATAAGAAGTTTAAAATGGGTAAATTTGAGGAATACGATTTCTATGCAGAAAATAGGAAATTCTTAAGTAGTGATAATATTCTGACCTTTAATAATTTAAATGGCAAGCTAATGGCACTTAAGCCTGACATAACACTTTCTATTGTAAAGTATATAGCTAATAGCCACAGCACCTCTCAACGAGTATATTATAATGAAAATATATATCGTGCCCCTAAAGGTGGCAAGGATTATAAGGAAATTATGCAGGTGGGACTGGAGTATATTGGTGAACTTGATGGTTATGTGACTATTGAGGTTTTATCTCTAGCTAAAAAAAGCTTAGAGTTAATTAGCAGTGAGTATATAATGGATATCTCCCATATGGGTTTTGTAACAGCTTTAATAGATAGTCTAGATATAAAGAAAACTACTAGAGAGCAGATATTAGAGGCGATTAGTGGTAAGAATATCCATCAATTAGAGGTAGTATGTGAAGAAGCACTACTGCCTAGAGATTACATAGATAGATTAATGGGTTTAACTTCATTATATGGCACACTGGATAGTGTACTGCCTAAGGCTCAGGAACTGGTGATGAATCCACAGATGGAGGAGATTTTATCAGAGTTAACAGCTATAGTTAATATACTACAAAAGGATAATAATTCTATCCACATTGACCTGTCTATGGTAAATAATTCAGAGTATTATGATGGGATTATTTTTAAGGGATTTATTGATGGTATATCAAAAGCTGTGCTATCAGGTGGCTGTTACAGTGGGCTACTACATAAATTAGGTAAAGATTCTTCAGCCATAGGATTTGCATTATATCTTGACCAGTTAGAGAGATTTGATAATAAGAAAAAGGACTACGATGCTGATATACTGGTGATTTATGATGACTGCACTGCAGTAGAGAAGGTAATGGAAACAGTAGAGAAGCTAGTAGCACAGGGTAAAAAAGTTATAGCAAAAAAACAAGATGATGGTAATATAACATATGAGAGTTTATATAAAATAACCTAGACTATAATCACAACGGGAAAGGCATGGGACTTACTGTGGAAAGAATGATTAATATTGCACTGCCTAAGGGCAGATTAGGAGAGAAAGCCTATAAAGTCTTTGAAGATGTAGGATATGGCTGCCCTTCTATAAAAGAGAATAATAGAAAGCTAACCTTTGAAAATAGTGAAACAGGTGTAAGATATTTCTGGGTAAAGCCATCTGATGTGGCTATCTATGTAGAGCATGGAGTAGCAGATATAGGGGTAGTGGGAAAAGACATACTCCTAGAAGGTGACTATGATATATACGAGCTTTTAGACCTAGGTATGGGTAAATGTAAAATGGTAGTGGCAGGAGCTACAGGTGGTAAGATAGATAGAGAATCCACCTTAAGAGTAGCCACAAAATTCCCTAATATCGCAAAGAATTATTTTATAAAACAAAGTGTGGATATAGATATCATAAAGCTTCATGGTTCTATAGAGATTGCTCCAATACTGGGTATGAGCGATGTAATAGTGGATATAGTGGAAACAGGAATAACCCTTAAAGAGAATAATCTAGAGCCTTGGGAAGAGATAACAAATATTAGTGCAAGACTTATTGCAAACCCAGCCAGCCATAAATTCCTTTATAATAGAATAGGGGAAATGTGCAGTAAAATTAGCAGTCAACTTTAAGACTTAGAAAGGAAATCAGATAATGATTAAAATATATAATTACAATGACATATCACTACAGGAAATATTCATAAGAGAGCAGGAGGAGATGGATGTTTCTGATGTAGTATCAGATATAATAAAAGAGGTAAAAAACTCAGGAGATAAGGCACTGAGAGAATATGCTAAAAGATTTGACAACTGTGATTTACAGTGCCTGGAGGTAACTAAGGAGCAGATAGAAGAGGCATATAATTCCTTAGATAAGGAGTTAATAGAGATAATAGAACAGTCAGCAAAGAATATCTGGGATTATCACCTTAATCAGAAAAAACAGGATTTCATCTTTACTCCTAGAGAAGGGGTCATACTGGGACAGAAGGTAATCCCAATGGATAAGGTGGGGATATATGTACCAGGTGGCACAGCAACCTATCCTTCCAGTGTGTTAATGAATGCACTACCAGCTAAAATAGCTGGGGTAGGTGAGATTATAATGGTGACACCAGCTAAGGATAATAAACTTAATCCAGTGGTATTAGCAGCAGCTAAAATAGCTGGAGTAGATAGAATATTTGCAGTGGGAGGGGCACAGGCTGTGGCAGCCCTAGCCTATGGCACAGACACCATCCCTAAGGTAGATAAGATTGTAGGCCCAGGAAATGCCTATGTGGCAGAGGCAAAAAAACAGGTATACGGTAGAGTGTCTATAGATATGATAGCAGGGCCAAGTGAAATACTAGTAATAGCTGATGAAAAAAGTGATCCTAGAGTAGTAGCCTGCGATATGCTATCCCAAGCAGAACATGATACCATGGCAAGTGCAGTGCTAGTAACTACCAGTAAAGAATTAGCAGAGAATGTTTCCAAAGAGCTAGAAATACAGATACCACAGCTACTTAGAAAATATATAGCAAGGGCATCAATAGACAATTATGGTAAGATTATACTTGTGGATACTATAGCTCAGGCAATAGAGGTATCTAACGAAATTGCCCCAGAACATCTTGAGGTGTCGGTGGATAATTCCTTTGATTACCTGTCCCAGATTAAACATGCTGGCTCAATCTTCCTAGGGAGATACGCTCCCGAGGCATTAGGTGACTATTATGCAGGGCCTAACCATACACTGCCTACCAGTGGTACAGCTAAATTTTCCAGTCCACTTTCAGTAGATGATTTTGTGAAGAAATCTGCATTTACCTACTATACCAAGGAAGCATTAGAGAAGGAATGCCACAAGATAAAAAGATTTGCTGATGAAGAAGGCCTAGAAGCTCATGGCTTATCAGCAGTAATAAGATTTGATTAAACTTTACTTAGGATTATGCTAGGGATTAGATTGCTAGCATAGATAGAATAGAGAGGAAAAAGCAAATGAGTAGATTTTTAAGTGATAGATTTGCATTGTTAGAAGCATATACCCCAGGTGAACAGCCTAGGGATCAGCAGTATATTAAGTTAAATACAAATGAATCTCCCTATCCACCTTCACCACAGGTGGTAGAAAGTGTTACAGCTTTACAGGTGGAAAAACTGCGACTATATCCAGATCCTACAGCAAAAAGCCTTAAAGATAAATTAGCAGCCCTATATAATGTGAAATCTGAGAATGTATTTTTAGCTAATGGCTCAGATGAGGTGCTAAATTTTGCTTTTATGGCTTTCTGTGATAGTGGTAAAGGGGTGGCATACCCTGAGATAAGCTATGGATTTTACCCAGTATATGGGGATTTGTATCAGCTAGATCAGCTGAAAATCCCACTGGAAGAGGATTTTACTATAGATTATAAAAACCTTTGTAATTTAGGGAGAATGGTGGTAATAGCAAACCCAAACGCACCAACAGGAATAGAGCTAACATTATGGCAGGTAGAGGAAATCATCAAATCAAACAAAGATAATGTAGTGATTATTGATGAGGCATATGTGGATTTTGGTGGCAGTAGCGCAGTAGAATTAGTAGAAAAATACGACAATCTACTGGTGTGTATGACCTACTCTAAATCCCGTTCACTGGCTGGGGCAAGACTTGGTTTTGGTATTGCCTCTAAGGAGATAATAGAGGATTTAGAAAAGATAAAATTCTCCACAAATCCATATAATATCAATCGTCTAACTATGATTATTGGTGAGGCTGCAGTGGATAGTGATGATTACTATAAAATAAACGCTAAAAAAATCATAAACACTAGGGAAAATACAGTTGCAAAGCTATCAGAACTAGGTTTTACTACCCTTGACTCTAAGGCGAATTTTATATTTACTAGAAATCCCAAAATATCAGGGGAAACACTGTATAAAAAGCTAAAGGAAAAA
>CAYJEQ010000073.1:0-13691 GCA_964369235.1 uncultured Oscillospiraceae bacterium
AATGGTTACCCTCAGCAAAATGGTTATCCTCAGCAAAATGGTTACCCTCAGCAAACTACACCGGTATATACTCAAATTCCAGAAGTAGCTTGCCCTACCTGTATGGCAAAAAACAGTGCTGATATTAATGGAAAATGCGAGTACTGTGGCACTGATTTGTAGTGGTGGCTGTAGCTCTATAAAATCCCGTATAGAGAAATAAGCCTTTAGATTAGTAAGACCTCAAAAAGAAATTTTTAAGTATAATATATCTGTAAATGCATGGTAAATAAAGGTTCTTTTCCAAATGTTGGCGTAAAATTATATGGTGTTCCTTCCCTCTCCGACGGCGAGGGAAGGAACACCAACACTTGATATAGAAGCTAAATAAACAACCTGTAAGACTACTTAAAGTTAGACTTACAGGTTGTTTAAATTTGCACTAATTGATTAAAATTTAATTATCTATTATTATAAGTGCTAGGCAGATTAAGACTTTAGCTCTTTTACTACCATCTTTTGGCAGTCAATGATAATATATGTAGATACACTAATTTGTTACTAGGTATATATTCTCTAAGTACACAGCAAAATTTGATTCTATGGCTAATATTTTAACCATCATTTTTATGACAACCCTTCTTTTAATTTTTCCTTTATATTCCGACCTGCCACTTATAAAGCTAATAATGCTCTAAAAAATCAAATTTGTTCTATATATATTCAACACATCTTATCATTGACAACCATAAGTAGTATAAGTATACTAGATATGTAGAAAAGAGGGAGTGAAATGAAGAATAAAACAGTACTACGAATTGTACGAATATTGAATTTTATAGCTAAAAACCCCCAAGGAGTTACCTTTACCGAAATAGTTGCGGAGCTTGAGCTCCCTAAATCCACAGTATATGATATACTACAAGCATTATATGATACCGAGTGTGTTTACTACAAAGATGAGCGTATTAAAAGCTATGCCATAGGCTCTACAATATTTTCTCTAGGGCGCTCTTATTCCACAATGTCCACATTTATAAATCTTAGTAACCTATATATAAAAGATGTGTCAGAATCTATAGGTCAACCTGTATTAGTATCTAAATTTGCCATAGATAGAGTAGTCTATGTAAACAAATATGAGCCAGAAGATAATATTATTAAAACCCCTGAGTTAGATGTAGGCGATGAGGGAATTGACAGTAGTGTGGGAAAACTCTTTGTAGCACTAACTGATTATAACCAAGATGAGCTAACAGAATTATGCAGTGGTAATACCCAGTATTTAAAAGAGCTTACCAAAATTAGAAAAGATAGATGTATTATAGAATATAATACAAAAGGTAAGCATAGTGTTGTGATCGCAGTCCCTGCCTTTAACTTTGAAGGTAAGATCTGTGGTGTAATTAGTACCATAGGTATTCATATCCCAGGACAAATTTATACCGAAACTCTAAGTGAATTACAAGAAATGGCAATGAATATTTCACAAAAATTACGGTATGATATTAATAAATTTCAATAAAACAAAGCTTGTGAGAACACATAAACTCTATCATTGGGCAGAGTTTATGTGTTCTTTGTATAGTTGCACAATTTTTCATGCAAATTTTTGGATTGACATTTTCAGTAAAAATCGTTATGATAATATCAGGTTCATATTATCGGATTAATTCCGAAAAATAAATTTACTATTAATAATTTTGCAAATACATTGCAAAATAACAGTGTGAAAGGATGGGTATACAGATGGCAGGTTATACAGGATTACCAATTACAGTATTTAAAGACAGAGTAGAAAAGCTAGTAGAAAAAATCAAAGCGGAGGGCAAGGACGGTTTCTTTATCTTCTCTGATGAGTATAGAACAGGTTATACTACATACATATCTGACTTTAAGCCTATTAACATGATAGAAGAATCCCCACAGGGAATTTACATTAGTGACAATGGTGATATCACCATGTTCCTTGGTGCAATTAATGCTAAATCTGCTGGAAAGGTTACTTGGATAGAAGATATTAGAAGTATAGAAACTATCGAAGATTTCTTTAATGATATTACTGCTAAGAAGGGCAGAAAACTGTCTATAGGTCTTTCAGGTGAAGATCTACTTCCTACTAAATATTATAGAATTATCGAAAAAAGCCTTGCTGACACCTATGAAAACTGGGATGAAGTACTACATAATATGAGAATGGTTAAGTGTAAAGAAGAAATTGCACTTATGAAAAAGGCTTGTGAAATCGGTGATGAATCCTTAAGAACCATCTTAAGAGAACTAGAAAAAGAAGAAGATGTTACTGAAATTGGCCTATGTGCTGTTGCAGAATACACCATGAAAAAAATGGGTGGTGATCTAAGCTGTGCCACTGTACTAGCTGCTGGGCTACATACTAAAACACCTACATGGCGTCCTACTCATAAGGTGGTAGAAAATGGAGATGCTATCTTAGCAGATGCAGCACCAGCTTATAATGGATATGCTACCGATGTTGCAATCACTATCTTTAAAGGTGACTGTGAACCAGAACAAAAGAGAATAGTAGATGCTGCTCGTGATGTGGTAATCTCCTCTATAGAAATGTTAAAACCAGGAGAGCCAGGTTCTAGAATATATGATATCTTCCTAGAAAAATCTATCGAACTTGGGGTAGATCAGTACTTTAAACCTTATGCAGTGGGACTTAGAGCTGTAGGACATAGCATTGGGCTTGACTGTGTAGAACGCCCTAACCTAGATATGGATTCAGACTTTATAATGGTGGAAGGTATGACCTTAGCGCTTAAATACGATCTACATGGTTTTGATTGGGGAGGTCTAAGAATAGAAACAGTAATAGCCTTTGAAGCTGACAGATGTGTATCCCTAAATAGAATACTATACGAAATATAAGAAGTGTAAAACTGTAATTATGTATGAAAACATATGAATAGGAGAAAAATTATTATGAAAAAAATATTTTCTGTATTACTATCTACAGCGCTAATTCTTTCTATGACAGGATGCTCCTCAAATGGCTCATCCACAGCAGCAACAGGTGGCGGAGCTTCTGACTCTAACACTGGAGAAACCTACACACTAAAAATGGCAATCGTTAGTAACTCTACTCATACCCATAATGTAGCAATTAATCAGTGGGCAGAAGAAGTAAAAGCTGAAACCGAAGGCCGATTAGAAATTGTCCTACTAGACAGTGGACAGCTAGGTGGCGAGCGTGATTATATCGAAAGTATGCAGCTTGGTACACTTGACATGGCTCAGGTATCCTCTGCAGTTGTAGGGAATTTCCTACCAGACTATAATGTTATGAGCCTACCATATCTATTTGATTCTTATGAAAGTATCGAAACTATAACACAGGGAGATATTGGTACAGCCCTAACAGCTCAGCTTGATTCTATTAACCTTGTTGGACTAACATGGTTCTCTAATGGCTTTAGATCTGTATTTACAAATACTGAAAATATCCAAACTCCTGAAGATATGTCTGGAGTAAAGGTAAGAGTTATGGAAAGCTCAGTTATGATTGACTCTCTAAATGCAATGGGTGCCTCTGCAACTCCAATGGCATATGGTGAACTTTACACAGCTATCCAGCAAGGGGTACTTGATGGTGGAGAAAATGCACCTGTAAATATCCTTAATGATAAGTTCTATGAAGTTTGTAATCAGCTTACATTAACAGAACACTTTGCTACACCAGGTATCGTACTAATTAGTAAATCTTCTATGGAAAAACTACCAGAAGATCTACAGACCTATCTAACAGAATCAGCAAAAGAGTTAGGTGCTATGGAAATAGAAATGGATAAAGAAAGCCAGTCTGCAGCAGTAGAATCCCTAAAATCCGAAGGTATGGTAGTTACCGAAGCTGATAAAGAAGCTTTTAAAGCTGCAGCTGTACCTATCTATGCAGACGCAACTGCCGATGTTTCACCAGAAATAATCACTCTACTTAAAGAAACACTTGGTATTAACTTCTAACAAAACAAATAGAAACAATGAGCAAAACACCCTCAATAAGTGTTTTGCTCATATTATAATAGAAAGAATGTGATACTAATGAAAGCAATAAGAACTTTTTTTGATAAGATTATTGATACTACCGTAATCTTAGCTGTTATTGCAATGATAGTGGTGATTTTTCTACAGGTAATCTTTAGATTTATTATAGATGATCCATTATCTTGGTCGGAAGAACTGGCACGATACCTATTTGTATGGATAACTTTTCTAGGGGCAGCAATCTGTGCCAGAGAAAAAGGTCATATCGGTATGGATTTCGTTGTGGAAAAGCTTCCTAAGAAATTAGCTAAAATCATTGATAAAGCAACCCTTGCTACACTGGCAATAGTATGTATTATTGTTGCAATTACATCCTTTGATGTAATTACTATAAACTTAATGCAAAAATCCCCTGCCCTAAAGCTAAATATGGGTATGATATACTCAGCAATCCCCATTGGATTTACCTATATGGGCTTTTACTATGCTGAGCATTTTTTCACCAGAAGCAAATCCCAAAACAATATTAATATAAAGAAGGAGGACTAGTAAAATGTTAGCTGCATTATTTATAGTATTTATTTTATTAGTAGCACTAAATGTGCCCATTGCCTTTGCAATGTTAATATCCTCCATAGTTGCACTGCTAATTGAGGGTATGCCACTAGCTATGATAACCACAAGACTATTTGTACAGGTGGATTCTTTCCCTCTAATGGCAATACCATTTTTCATATTTGCTGGTGATATTATGAATTCAGGTGGTATTACTAAGCGAATTGTAGATTTTGCCCAGTCCCTTGTAGGCCATATTAAAGGTGGGCTGGCTCATGTAAATATTCTTTCTAGTATATTTTTTGCTGGTATCTCTGGTTCTGCTACAGCGGACACCTCTGCACTTGGATCCATGCTAATCCCTATTATGAGAAAAGATGGATATAGTGCTGAGTTTAGTGTTGCTATTACTGCAGCATCATCTACTATTGGCCCTATTATCCCTCCTAGTATAATGATGGTTATGTATGGGGTAATTGCCAATGAATCAGTAGCTAAACTATTTATAGGTGGTCTTATTCCTGGGGTACTAGTAGGTATTACCCAGATGGTAATGGCTTACCGTATATCTGTAAAAGAAGGTTACGGTTCTGTTGGGAAATTCTCTCTAAGCAATATGTTTAGAGCACTAAAAAGCTCCATTCTAGCTATAATCATGCCTATGATTATTTTAGGTGGTATTTTATCTGGAATATTTACTGCTACAGAAGCTGGTGTTGTTGCTTGTGTATATGCAATTATTGTAGGTGTATTTATCTATAAAGAAGTTACCTTTAAAGATCTACCTAAAATATTCTTTAACTCAGCTAAAGTTACAGCACAGGCAATGTTTATTGTTGCATCAGCTGCTATGTTTAGCTGGATACTTGCATGGACTGGTTTCCCAGTAATGATTAGAGATATACTATTATCAATTAGTACCGATCCTACTGTGGTTATGCTACTAATTATTGGTTTTATCCTAGCATTAGGATTATTTGTTGAAGGTACTCCTGTACTTATTATATTTGCACCTGTGTTTGTACCTGTTGTAGAAAGTCTAGGAATCTCTCTCGTACTATTCGGTGTGCTATTTGTAATGGCAGTACTTGTAGGCTCTATTACTCCTCCTGTTGGTGTACTATTATACCTAGGATGTGGTATCGCTGGTATCCCTGTTTCTAGAGCAAGTAAGGTTATATGGCCATTTGTATTTACAATTATATTTGTAATTTTACTATGTCTATTTATACCATCAATTGTTACACTGCTACCAGATCTTATGTATGGGGTCTAGTAGTACCCTACTAATAACAAAGATATAAACAATAATATTTTCTGCTATTCCCTCACCCTTGGTGTAGGAATAGCAGAACTTATATACAATAAAAAATCTATAAAAGCTAAGCTAATAGAAAGGCATGGTCATAAATATGAAAAAAGAGATATTTCTATCAAGGATAGAACAGCTTAGAGAAATTTATACAAATAAGAAATCCACAGGAATAATAATAACAAAATATCACAACCTATGTTGGCTAGGAATTAATCGCCCCAATGTACTATCTATTTCCGAAGATGTAGTGGTAAATATTATTATAACTGATGATAATATTTATCTGGTAACTAATAATATTGAGATAGATCGTTTAATAACAGAGGAAATAAATAAAGATATAGCTGATTTATTTACTCCATTAGTATTTAGTTGGTATGGTACCCGAGATACTCTCCCTCAGGAAGATAGATTTATTACTGATATTATGGCAGAAGATGAGATAAAGCCCCTAAGAATGATAATGAGTCCTTACGAGATGGAGCAGTTAGATATGTTGGGAATGGATTTAGAGGACATTGTACTAAATACCCTACCTTTAATTAAATCTGATAAAACTGAACGAGAAATTAGCAGTGAAATCATAAAAATGTGTCAGGAAAAAGCTATTGATCCTGGGCTAGCTTTATCAGCCTCCCACAGTCGAAGCCAAATCTATCGCCATCCTATCACTACCAATGCCCTTATTGGTGATGGCTCCATGATAGCCCTTACCTGTAGACGCAACGGACTTTATAGCTGTATATCTAGAATAATTTTGCTAAATGAGCCTACTGAAGAGATACTTCATAAAAGAGATACTGTGTTAGCTGTAGACTGTACTGCTATGGAATTATCTATAGCAGGAAACAATGTTAGCCATGTACTCCAAGGTATAAAATCTGCCTATGATAATACAAGCTATAAATCCCAATGGGAATATCATCATCAAGGTGGCATTACAGGATACCGTTCCAGAGAAGAAAAGCTAACTTTTAATTCTGATATAGTTATAGGTGATGGTATGGTATTTGCCTATAATCCAACTGTTCCCGGATATAAAACTGAGGATACATTTTACATAAAAGATGGTAAAAAGATTATTACCACCTGTAGCGAAAAACTGCCTACTATTAACTTCACTCACAATGGCACTGTTTATAAAAAACCTGATTTTATTGTGTTGTAGTGGGAGGTAATTATGTATTATAGCAAAGGATTAACAGGACTGCCTCTAGAATGCTTTTACAGTCGAGTAGAAGCTATTAGAAAAGAAATTGCCTTAGAAAAATTAGATGGTTATCTTATTCTTAATGATGAGTTTCGTTCCTCTCACAGTTTATCGATTACCGATTATACCCCTCTTATGTGTGTAGAATTTTCACCTCAAATCCTTTTTATAACTGCTAGTTCAGTAAGTGTGTTTTTAGGTAGTATTAATATGGATAGGGCAAAAGAGCAAAGCTGGGTGGAGGATATTCGTCATCTGGATACTATAGAAGATTTTTTCAAAGACTATTATGGCAAAAGAATAGGTATCTGTGGCTTGGACAGCTTAATAGGTCTTTATCGAAAAATTATAGATAAACTTGGTGAAAATATTAATTTCTTACCTAAGGATTATATACTAGATAATCTTTTAATGTATAAATCCACAGAAGAAATAGATAGAATCCTAATAGCTAATAAAACAGCAGATAAAACTATTGAATACATGATAAAAAACACTGAAAACGGCAGTTCAACTGAAGCTGATATAGCTGCCGAAGGGGAATACTTCATTGCCAAGGAAGGGATGTCTCTAGGCTATGATACTATTGTTGCTGTAGGAGAAAACACTACCGACCGTACCCATCGTCCAAAAAGGGTCATAGTAAATAATAATGAGCCAATAATACTAAACATCGTGCCTCGCTACAAAGGCTATTGCGCCTTTACCACAACAACCTATCCTAACGGTAATGCCGAAGCAGAAAATATCTGTCACAAAGCCAAGGAAGTAATAAGGCATATGGTTACAAATCTTAATATAGGTGATAGTAGCCAAAAAATTTATCAGTTATATATAGATAAAAGTAAAGAGCTAGGATTGTTAGAAAATTTTCTTGTTGGTGGCAATAGGCATAATTTTATCGGTCATAGCACCGGGCTAAATGTAGTACAAAAACCACTACTGGAAAAACACACAAATATCATCTTAGAAAAAGGTATGGTACTATCCTTAAAGTATTTTCTTACAGGATTTGAGTTTGGTGACATTAGATTTGAGTTTAGTATTTATATAGGAGATGAAATAATACTGCTAAATAATTTATAATACGGTGCTATTTCTCCAATTATTGATATAAAAATTAGCTTAGGGCATTACACACCCTCAATCTATACACCACCCAGCGCACATTCACAGCAGAGAATGGCAAAAGCTACACAGTGCCACAGCCTATAGCCTACCTACAATGTCAGCGATGGCATCACTATACTACCGACAGTATACAGAGCTTAGGTAAGCTGTGATACATATAATCACTCAGATGCTTTGGTAATAGAGCGATTATCATACACCGAGATAAATGCTTCTAACTCTTTAATATTCATAGATAATATCATCTACACTTTATTAAAATTAATCTATGCAATATATTAAACCAAATAAGTTAGAATCATCAATGATACAAAATAATTAATCATCAAAAAACAGAGGTAAGGCTTATGAAATCTCATCTGCCTTACCCCTGTTTTTTTATTATGATTAGTTAGCTCTATTTTTATTAAAATTAATTAAACTACCTGCTTTGATAATTTCTTTTTCCTCACTGGACATGCCTGTCATATACAGTGTGATTTCTTTAATTTCATCACCAATAACATAACCCTTAATGTTTTCCATATCCCCATCAAATGCAGATTTAATATTAGGGATGTAGATGTAATCATCTACATTAAAATCAGGCAGTTCCTTCATCTGTAAAGGTAGCATACCCCAGTTTATAACATTGGAACGGTATCTTTTAGTTGCGTATTCTTGGCAGATATTTGCAAGGCCTCCAATAACTCTCTGACAGCTTGCTGCCTGTTCACGAGCAGAGCCATCTCCAGGCTTTACTGCATATACCACACTGCCTATCTCAACTTCATTTTGTGTTACAGCTTCACTACCAGCAATAGTATTAATTTTACTAAATACTTGGGTTAATTCTTCATTGGTATATTTTACATCGGTTTTATCTCTGGATTTTTCCATTTCATTTACAAGCTTTGCTCTGCCTACATATTCTGGATCTCTCCTAGAAAGAGTAAACTCAGCTAGTCCTAGTGGATTAGATCTATAGGAAGCTGTTTCCCCAGAAGGAATTAGCTCATCTGTAGTAGTTACTGGGTCCATGATTTTTGATGCTACCTTTAGTAGAATATTTTCTGTTAAATTAGTCATCTCTGGCCAGTCTTTAATATTTGGTCCATAGGTTAACTCTGCGTCTTTTTCGCCTTTTTCAAATGCCTCAAAAACTCTTGAATCATATGCTGATTTATCAAAGAAATACTGAGGAATATTAACCACATCTACTACATCGGTTGCAGCAGTTAATATACCACCATTTGCAGCTGTTGCTGCGATGCTTCTAGCATCCATTAGTGCAACTGCTGACATTTGATTTGCAGTAGGCTTAGAGCCTTCTCTATTAGGGAAGTTTCTAGTTGTGTGACGAAGACTTAATCCGTTGTGGGCTGGGGTATCACCAGCACCAAAACATGGGCCACAGAATGCTGTTTTCATTATAACGCCACTTTGCATTAACTGAGCAACTACACCTTTTTTCATTAAATCAATATAAACAGGTTGTGACGAAGGGTAGATGGACATGGAAAACTCATCATTACCACAGCTTTTTCCATTTAATATTGATGCTGCCTCGATAACATTATTATAGTTACCACCAGCACATCCAGCAATAATACCTTGGGTAGCTTTTAGCTTGCCATTAACAATCTTATCGGTCAATTTAAAGTTAATATTAGGATTGCCAGAAATCTCTATAGCATCTTTTTCCACCTTGCTTAAAATATCATAAGGATTATTATTAACTTCTTCTATGGTGTATACATTAGATGGGTGAAATGGCAGTGCAATCATAGGTTTGATTTTATCTAAATCCACATAAACAACACCATCATAATATGCCACCCCTTGAGGGTTAAGCTCTGTATACCTATCCCCTCTACCATGGGCTGTTAAGAATTCTTTTGTATCCTCATCAGTTCTCCAGATAGAAGTTAAACAGGTTGTTTCTGTTGTCATAACATCAACACCATTTCTAAAATCAGTAGACATAGAAGAAACTCCAGGGCCTACAAACTCCATTACTTTATTTTTAACATAACCGTTTTTAAATACTGCACCTATAATAGCTAAAGATATATCCTGTGGGCCAATACCAGGCTTTACTTTTCCGTCTAGGTAGATGGCTATAACATCTGGGTAATCTATATCATAGGTATCACTTAGTAATTGTTTTACTAGCTCTCCCCCACCTTCGCCAATTGCCATTGTTCCTAGTGCACCATATCGTGTATGACTATCAGAACCTAAAATCATATCACCACAGCCAGCCATCATCTCTCTCATATACTGATGGATAACTGCAACATGTGGAGGCACAAAAATACCACCGTATTTTTTAGCAGCAGATAGCCCAAACATATGGTCATCACTGTTGATAGTTCCACCAACAGCACATAGGGAGTTATGGCAGTTTGTTAGTACATATGGCAGTGGAAATTCTGACATTCCAGAGGCTTTAGCTGTCTGAATTATCCCTACAAAGGTCAAATCATGGCTGGTCATGGAATCAAACTTTATCTTTAGCTTATCCATATTCCCGCTGGTATTGTGTTTTTCTAAAATAGAGTAGGACATTGTGCCCTTCTTTGCTGTTTCTTTATTTACATCACTTTGTGAAAGGTTATTTACCTCTTGGAGATTATTCTCTTCAATTAATGTTGTGCCATTTACTAGGTATGCACCACCATTATATAGTTTTATCATAATATTAACCATCCTTTTCTCATATAAGGCTTATAAAATTAATAGAAGGCTTTTCCGTCCATTAAAAGTCTAGCTGTTCTAAAGCCAAAGGTTTCTCTAATGATTGTTTCATTATCTTCCACTGTAAAGTCAACACCAGCTTCTAAAACACCTCCTGGGTGACCTATCTTTACAAAGCTAGGATCAAAATCCCCCATAACCTCATTAACTATACTGCCCTTTATTACAGCTGCTGCCACTGTGCACATAGCTCCTGTCATAGCATAGGAAGGGTGGGTTTTCTGCATTGACATCATTTTGGAAAGTAAATCAATATCTTCCTTGCCTATATTTTTACCTGAGGAAGTTGTATATGCCTTAGCTTTGGTTACTATAGTCATTTTTGGTATTGTTGGTGATTTAGTTGAGGATTCTGTATAGTCATCGATAAATCCTAGTTTTACTGCTGCTTCCCCTCTAATTTTTTCAATTAGATCTAATAGCTCAGGATTTGAATCTATATGTTCTGGTAGTTCTTCACCACTTAATCCAATGCTCTCAGCAGTTATAAAAACCAGTGGATTAGCTGCGTCCACTATGGAAGCTCTAATCTCTCCTAATCCAGAAATATTTAGTACATCAACAGCATTTCCTGTAGGTAGTAGCTTGCCTGTTACCGAGCCTTTAGGATCTACAAATCTTAACTTTACTGGAGATCCACAGCCAGGAACACCTGCAATTTCAAAATCACCGTGGTATTTTACCCTGCCATCTTCTATCTCTACTTCTGAAATAATCACTTTATCTGTATTGGTATTATAAATTCTCACAGCTGTTATTGTGTCAGTAACGGTAACTAGCCCCTTCTCTATAGCGAAAGGCCCTACTGCTGAGGAGATATTCCCACAATTACCTTTGTAGCTAACTATAGCCTTATCCACACTAACCTGTGCAAATGTATAATCCACATCGGCGTCTTCTCTATTGGATTTTGTAATAATCGCCACCTTACTGGTAACTGAGGTTGCACCACCTAAACCATCGATTTGTTTTCGGTCAGGGCTACCCATAACTTTTAAAAGCATATTATCTATTTCTTCTTGTGTATTTGGAAGATTTTCCTTTAAAAAAAACAAACCTTTGCTGGTACCGCCTCTTAGAATGCTACAATAAATTTCATTCATAATTATTAATCCTTTTTATATTTACTTTATTTTAATATATCACTTAGTGCAAATATTCTCAAATCATATTAAATTATATATTACATAACTTAAAGTTATAGTTTTTCTCCTTAGTTGCTTCATTATAAGGTTTTGGATTAACTATGGTATGGTTTTCTTTTAATTGTGAAAAAGCCTATGAATATTAGTAGAAAAAAACATCAAAAGATTATTCACTATGCCAATATATACAAAAACTAATTTATGTCTCTTAGCCTATGATAACGAAGCTAGAAGTGAATATGCTACCTGTTTAGACTGGTTCAGATTAAGGTGTGTGGGTTGTTTATCACTGGAGATTTCTCTACATAATAAAACACCTGATTTTCACATCAGGTGTTTTATAGAAATATATTTATATATTTATTGCCTTCTCAACTATCTTAATAAACTCTTTAGCATATCGTGATAGATAAGCCCCTTTTCTATAAGCTACAACAAAATCCATTTTTACAGGGGGATTTCCCACAGAAAAAACTTCTGGCCGTGGCAAAATTCTCAGATGCTCTGGATGGGTATCTGATAACATACCAACTCCAAAACCACTGGAAATCATATTAAGTGTTGCCCATATGTTTTTAATTACAATAGGATTATTAGGGGTAAAGCCTGAGTTTTTAAAAACTTCCTCACAAGCCATTCTACTTCTTTGCTCAGGTAGTTGCAGTATAAACTGCTGATCTTTAAGAAGATTAATATCTATCCATCTATATTTACAGCCTGACTTCCAGACTGCTTTACTTGATATCTCTGGATTAGCCTTTGTTACTAGCACAAGTTCCTCCTGCTTTAATACCTCGTAACAGATATCTTTGTTAATTACAGGTCGATTAAAAAAAGCAAGCTCTACTTGACCTTTAATCAGCAGATCTTCTAGCACCCCTGAGTGTTCTTCCTTTATATCGATTACCACATTGGGGAATATCTCCTTAAAAGCTGGCAAAGTATTATGAATTAGATATGTTGCCCTCATAGTCGGAAAAGCTATCTTTAACTTACCTATATCCTTATTTAGAATATCATGGATTTCAGTGTTTAGTTCCTGATTAAGATTATATATTCTTTCACAGTAGTCAATATATTTTTTCCCAGCGAAGGTTGGTCTATATTCCTTTTCTACTCTTTCAAATATTTTTATGCCCATTCTATTTTCTGTTTCTTTTAAAAATTTAGATAGGGCTGGTTGGGATATATATAATTTTTCAGCAGCTTTAGTAAGGCTACCTTCTCTTTGAATGCATAAGATGTATTCCACTTCTTTAATTTCCATAAAAACACCATCCTTATGATTAAAATTCATTGTAATATAAATGCGTCAACTGCTATGTTGTCACCAAGTGACTATAAAAGCGTGGAGATTATTTATATTATGCCCATAGGGTAAAAATAGTGAAAAATGAAAAGTGAAGAATGAAAAGTTATAGTATTTTGCTAAGGCAAAATATATTTATAAATGTGGCATAGCCACTCCATATAATAGGTAAAAGGTAATAAGTAATAGTTAATAAGTAAGGTATTTTGCTAAGGCAAAATATATTTAATAATGTGGCGTAGCCACACCAACACTCTTCACTTTTCACTCTTAACTATTCACTTATAAATAATCCTAACG
>CAYJEQ010000074.1:0-2905 GCA_964369235.1 uncultured Oscillospiraceae bacterium
ATAAAAAATAACATCTTTAGTTCTAACCAAGCATTAAAATTTTACAAAATAAATAATCCAATGTTACCAATATATAGCTTAAGCTTAAGATTAAGATTTAGCTTTTTAAATTATCAAAATATCAGTGCACCTCTATGCTACTGTGTTTTTTATTTCTATAATCTAAGTTCTTTATATTCATATGTACATATTTTTATCCTGCGATCCTCTATCCCCTGACTTTCTAGTATTTCTTTCTTAGAGATAAATTTTCATCATCTTCTAAGGACAAAATAAAATCCTCATCTAATATTATGCTTTTCTACACTACAGAGTTTTTGCTGCAATCGCCCCTTGTATCAATATTAATAGCCTCTAAATCCCCTATTCCTTTGGACATTAGATAACTGAAAACATCGCCCCCAATTTTACCTACTCCTATTAATTTTACACCAGCCTTGTTTTGCTCTGCCATTACTTCATTGTTTTCATTGTCCTTACCCCTTTTCTTTTTCTTAATTATAATAGATAACATGGACAAATTTTGAGGTGGTGCTAAATTTTTTTGTAAAAAACAATGTGTATTAAATCACCTAGGCAATTTAATACACATTGTTGGAAGTTTGTAAAGTCTAGTATTTATCTTTAAGATAGTATAGCCACCCACATCTTAATCCGAACCAACCTAAACACTGAGCATATTCACTTCTAGCTTTGTTATCCTCCTAGCCAGACGGCTAGTATGCCGCCGTCGTCTGCCTAGCTACAAGCAAATATCCTTGGTGTTTAGGTGGGCGGCTAGGGTGACAGTAGGCACATACACTTTCTACTTAGGGATATTTATAATCACTGTAGTACCTTTGCCTTTTTCACTGTTGATTTTAACACGACCATTTACCATAGTTTTCAGTCTTGATTTTACATTATCAATACCAATGTGAAGCTTACCATCCTGCGGCTTTTCTAGTTGGTCAAAGCCTACACCGTCATCGGTAACTAGGATTTCATAAAATTCCCCTTGATCCACTGTTTTTATCATAACTGTGCCACCTCCTTCTTTTTTACCCAGACCATGCTTTACTGCGTTCTCCACTAGGGGCTGTAAACTTAAAGCTGGTACAAAAAAGTCCTCTTCCTCAATATTATAAATTACATTAAGCTGTTCTTCAAATCGCATTTTTTCAAGGTGGAGATAGGCTTTTACATGGTTTAACTCTTTGTAAAAAGGAATGGGTTTTTTATAACTCAGTGCTTCTAAATTTCCTCTGAGGTAATCGGAAAATTCATCGGTGGCAAGCTGTGCTTTTTTTCCATCAATACAGCAAAGCATAGAAATAGCCGTTAGTGCGTTGTATAAAAAATGGGGCTGAATTTGAGAAATCATAATCGCTACTTTGGTGTCGGTGAGTTCTTTTTCCCTAATAGCAAGCTCTCTGCCCCGATCTAAATGAACGGTTACATAAACAATTGATACCCCCAAAGCAGCACTTAGATTGATAAAGTCAAAGGCTATTGGAATAATAACTTGAAGAGCTAATCCGATAATCGGAGCAATTAAGTAAGATTGCATAATCCAAAATTGCCCTTTGCTCAAACCATCTTTGCTTTTATTAATAACACTTGTTAAGCAGAGAAGAGGTACTAAAAATAACAGGTGATATGGATAATAGGCAGGTCCTTTTATGTAAAATCCATCTACGAATAAAAATACAAGGGGAAAAAACATAGAAAGAACATCTATAGCAATTATTATCAGGCAAAAAAACTGCATAAAGGATATAGTCTTTTTAATTTCAGCATTTTCTGACCTAGAGATTTCCATTACATACTTTGCAAAAAGGATAAAAGCTGGAATGGATAATCCGAATTTTAGGGCAGAAAACACCTTGTTTAAAAATATAAATTGTATCTGTCCATCTAAAGCCCAAGCACTCATGGTGAAGATAATTTTCAGCAAAATGCAGATGAAAATTTTAGTCATAAGCAAATTGGCTGTATCTTTTTTCCGTCTATCAAGTAGATTACTAATAAATAGTGGCAGAGTAAATAATAAAAAAACTACTTGATATGTAACTTGTACTGCCATAATGCCCTCCTATAATCTTATCCCTTACTCTATAATAGAGCGTTCTATGGAGCCTAATGTTTTGTCTGCCCAGCTATACTGGGACATAAACTCTCCTGTATAAGCATTTAATGCATAGGGTATACCCTTAAACCAATCGTAATAATCACAGATGATTTTTGAGGGAATAATGGCAAGGACACCCCTTTTTTTAATAATTGCATCTTGATGGCCTACTTTCTCTAAAGTAGAGGATAAATCTCGTAACAAATTATGATAGTAGGAACTTTTATTAATGGCTTCGTCTTCCCATAAAATCGCCATTAATTCACTGGATGTTAAAGTAGCCCCATTTCTATCTATTAATATAGCAAGGAGTTCTTTAGTTTTGTGATATTTGAATTTTATAGGCTCATCTCCCACAAAGACCTCAAAATGCCCAAAACACTGTGCTTTTAGGTATTTATTAGGCAGGGGCTTTACGGGATGTCGCAGATTATTAAGCTCACGCTCTATCTTAGCTTTTGTTGCTGGTTTTTGTACATAGCCACTGACATACATAGACAGTGCTTCCCCTTGGTACTCTGTATAGCTGGTGACAAAAATTATATTAATTTGAGGGTGTAGCTTCTTTAATTTTTTGGCAAGGGCAATTCCATTCATATCTCTGATTTCTATATCTAAAAATGCCACATCACAAGGGTTTTGCTCTGCATAGGCAAGGCAGTCTATTGCTTTTGAAAATCCCTTAGGATTACTATTAGGCATAGCCTGACTGATATTGCCTACTAAAGATTGTAGTGCTAAAGCTTCATCATCGGTAGCTATAATATTCATGTGGTTAATCCTCCGTTTCAATAT
>CAYJEQ010000074.1:2915-12846 GCA_964369235.1 uncultured Oscillospiraceae bacterium
TTAGGGGTGGGTGTCTATACAAATTTTAATTAATGTATCAAAGTTAACATTTTTTAAGGTTTATTGTAAGAATTGAATATTTTTCGCCCTTGTAAAAATTTATTTAATCTATTTTATCCTATTATCAAAGATATTTCAATGAAATTATAGTCGTCTTATTAATTTTGTTGCTTTTTTCTATTTAATAGCAAAAAATACTGGAAAAAAATTGAAAAGTGTGCAGTTATTGTGCAGTTGCCTTTGATACAATGTAAAAGCTACTTAGGTAAGAGCAAAATAAAAATATTAAAAACAATATCTTTTTAAAAGAGAGGAGGATATGTTTTGCATTTTGTCACAGTGGATAACCACCAGCAAAGACTGACTGTGCTACAGGAATTATTAAAGAGTCACTTTCCCTATTGCTATGTGACAGAATTTACCGATCCTATGTTATCAGCGAAATTCATTATAAGCAATCATGTTGACATGGTATTTGTACAAGAAAATATGCATAGAATAGATGGCACGAGACTTATGCAGGTCATAAATCTTAATAAACCATCAGTACAGGTACGATTGTTTAGTGAAGTCATTGATACAGTAGACTGTGTTTTATCACTAAAAGAGTAAAAAATTAAGCAAAGAAAAGAATTTTAAGGAGGAAAGCAATAATGCTCGCAAAAAACACTATTAGTAAACAGATTTTAGCTTATTTTATGACAACTATTATGGTGATCGCTATGTTGCCAGTGACCGCTTACGGAGACTTTCTATCCGCACCAGGAAATGTTATTGGTATACCTACCGATAATTCTATAAGTTTAACTTGGGACGAAGTAACTGGTGCTACTGGATATAAAATAACCTATGGTATAAGTGGCTCGACAACCACAGAGACTACCACAACTTCTACTAGTTACACTATAACTGAACTTATGGCAGATACAGCTTATGCTATAATAATAGCTCCTTATGACGATATTGGTACTATGGCTAATGATACTCCCATATATGTTACAACTAAGGAAGCCATAGTTAACACCGATGCTGAGGACTTAGCCTCGGACAAGGCTGGTATGGTAGCTGCACTAAATAGTGGTGCAGTTTACCCAATATCAAACTCTACAGATAAATACTTTATTATAGAAGTAATACGCAACTCTGCTATAAGAGGCACAGAATTAGCCTGGGCAGATAGCCCTCATGGATTTACTTTAACTCCTGCTACAACCTCAGCTACAGGTAGTATCACAGGTACAATAAATCTGACTAAAGGCACTGCAACAGATACAATGGAAGTAAATCTAACTATACCACAGTTATCAGCACCAGAAGGTATCACTGTAACTTTTGAGCCTAATAATGGTGAATCTACAAGTGATGTCACTGTTGCAGATGACATGGATATTCCAACACCAACTAAGGCTGACCACACCTTTGATGGTTGGTACGATAATGTAGAGCTTACAGGCACTGCACTGACAGATGCCGAAATCAAAGCTCTGGCAGCTTCCACCACCCTTTACGCAAAATGGGAAGCAGAGGCACCGGCAGACAACACCGATGCTGAGGACTTAGCCTCGGACAAGGCTGGTATGGTAGCTGCACTAAATAGTGGTGCAGTTTACCCAATATCAAACTCTACAGATAAATACTTTATTATAGAAGTAATACGCAACTCTGCTATAAGAGGCACAGAATTAGCCTGGGCAGATAGCCCTCATGGATTTACTTTAACTCCTGCTACAACCTCAGCTACAGGTAGTATCACAGGTACAATAAATCTGACTAAAGGCACTGCAACAGATACAATGGAAGTAAATCTAACTATACCACAGTTATCAGCACCAGAAGGTATCACTGTAACTTTTGAGCCTAATAATGGTGAATCTACAAGTAATGTCACTGTTGAAGATGACATGGATATCCCAACACCAACTAAGGATGGTCATACCTTCGGTGGTTGGTACGATAATGTAGAGCTTACAGGCACTGCACTAACAGATGCAGAAATTAAAGCTCTGACAGCTTCCACTACCCTTTACGCAAAATGGGAAGCAGAAGATAGTAGTGACACAAAAACTTTAGAAACAATACTTGCTGAATTACACACAGCGTATGTGGAGAATACCTCAATATTTAGCCTTTATGAAGTAGATCATAATACTGAAGTAGAAGCTCAAACTAGAATAAAAAACATATGCGATGCATGGCTAAGTGACAACTCCTATAGTGGTATTACCGTTGAAGTAATCACTTATTTTTTTACTTCAGCAAGTGAAGAGTCTGACGGCTCATATTCTTTTGATATAAAGCTGACTCGTGGAGATGAAAGTTTTACTTCTTCGAACTATTATTATACAGGAATTTGGAGAAAAGCTGATAACGATGGTTATGTGTTCACCCCTGGGCAAACTATGGCATATAAATATATCCCTATAAATACCAATGACGATGATGTGATCGATTTTAGTAACATTGATGTTCACGGTCTATTTAATGGTGAATGGAAAGCAGTTACTTTTTTTGATGGGGGTTTTAAGACAATCTTAAAAAAGAATGATGCATTTTATAATGTTGTAGCAGATGGCACTACACACATGGTTGATGGTTTAGATATAAAAATTACTGCAAGTCCAGATAATAATGGTGGGACCATAAAAATCACATATGAAGTAACCAACAACGGTAGTTCTGAAGAAACTTTCTCATTAGCTACAGGTGCCGATGTTAAAATTGGTTATGATGATTTTGCAACTGTTAGATCCTTTGATAAAGGTTTTATTATGACATCTACGATTGAAACCTATGACCAAGATAGCAATGGTGGTTTTGCACAATTCAATGCATTTCTAAAAGGCATAGAGGGTGTCACTGATGTAGATGGTTTATGGTATGGTGACTATTATGGTAGGTATACCGAACTTGGTGTAGCTGATGAAACTGGTGCTTACAATTGGCCTCGTGAGCAATGTTACTTTTTTTCAAATCCAGCAAGCTTGCCAGATGGTACAGACTCTGTAGCTGCATGGCACTGGGCAGATAGAGAAATCCCAGCAGGCGCAACACAGACTTATTCGATTAAACTGGGTATCGGTGGCGAGGGTAGCGAAGATGTGGTAGCGCCACCGACAACTTCTTCCTACACCGTAACCGTAAACAATAGCTATGGGACGACAAGCGGTGCCAGCGATTATGCAGAAGGTACCATTGTAACTATCCAAGCAGGTAGCCGTAGTGGTTACGCCTTTAGTGGTTGGAATATTGTAAGTGGTGATGTAACCCTCGCAGATGAAAACAGTCCTACAACTACCTTTGAAATGCCTAATGAAGATGTAACTATTACAGCTAATTGGACAGCAATCAGCAGCGGAAATAGTGGTGGTAGCAGTGGTGGTGGCAGTGGTGGTAGCAGTAATAATGACAATGGGGACAGAGATATAACTACCCAACCTGAGGTAAAAGACCCTGAAACAAGTGGTGGCGAAACCAATGTAGAGATTGAAACAAATCCAACTACAAACCTTGTCACTACAACTGCGGATATTACTGAGGATACTTTAGAGGAAGCAGTAAAAGATGCACTGGAGGAAGTAAGGGGAACAGAAAATGCCCCTAAAGTTACTATTGTTGTTGATACTCCAGCTAGAGCAGAGGCAGTAGAGGTAGTTTTAGACAGTACAGCACTTAGAGATTTGATAGAAAACGAAAATGCAGTCTTTGAGATTCAATCAGATGTAGGCAGTATGACCTTTGACCGTGAAGCGCTAAATGCAGTAGCTGAAGAGGCAAATGGTGCAGAAGTGACCTTGGTTATTCGTAAGATTGAAGATCAAACCGAACTAACTCAGGCACAAATGGATATAATAGGAGATGCCTCTACCTATGAGCTATATATCGAAAGTGACGGGAAAAGAATATCTGACTTTAAAGGTGGCACTGTAAAGGTAAAAGTTCCTGAAGAACTTAACATAAATGAAAACTCCACAGTTGTGGTATATTATATTGATGGTGATGGTAATGTTGAACCTGTTTCCACCAGTTATAACAGCACAGATAACACCGTAACCTTTACAACTAAGCACTTCTCACACTATGTTATACAGGTAATAGGCAAAGCAAATCCAAGTACAGGCCGTTAACTATGTAAAGTTTCAGAGATTTTCCAAATATACATAGTTCCAACAAAAAATTATAGAGATTCGGGGCGCCACAAATGATTTTTCTCATTTGCGACGCCCCCTTTTATTTTGTAAAAACAAGGTGCATTACAGATGGTTTTAGCAAAGTTTTCCTAATTTAAGAATATGCAATCTCCGTTTTCATATAGTTTCCACTATTCTTTCCCTAAGAGGGTTCCGTTTTTAAAAACGGAGATTTCAACCTATAACCTTACAAAAAAGCAAACTGGATTTTTATGTATATTATCAGCAAGTTTTGGTATTAAGTTTTATACTTCTTTTATTATACAATGAGTTAGTGGTTGACTTTAGATGTGTTACAATTAATAACTTATTTTAAGGTGACTACACATTATTGTCACTGACTACTCATTGTTGTCAGCAGTATAATTGTTTTATACTGTGATAAACTAGGTTATATTCTATTAAATAGTAGCAGGAGAAGTTTATTATCTATAGGTCTGCTATGCTCGGTACTTTGTTAAAAATAAAAATCCATGACTAATCACCTCAGTAATGATTAATCATGGATTTAATTTTTTATTAACTTTTATTGTTGTAACTAAAATAACATAAGTAGCTCCATTTTAACACTATAGAACTTATTATTCCACTTTAGAATTATTTTAAAACAAATTCTAAGCTGCTACACCATATACGAGATTAGGTAGATATAAAACTACATCTGGGAAGAATACCATTATTGCAACTACTGCAAATACAGCTAGATAGAATGGCCAGCCATATTTAACTGTTTCTTCAATTGGGCACTCCATAATATCCGATACAGTATATAATGCCGTACCTACTGGTGGAGTCATAACCCCAAAAGTAACGCAGGTCATCATAATCATGCCAAATACTACCTCATCTACCCCTACACTTCTCATAACTGGAAGTAATATCGGTGTAAGTATTAAAGCAATAACAGTGGTTTCCATAAACATACCACAGAATAGTAGGAATAGCACTACCAACCATAATAATAAAGTTGGGCTATTTGTTATGCCTACAAGAGTTTGAGCAATAGAAGTAGCTATGTCATCATAAACAACACCATAACCAAATATTCCTGAGAATGCAAGTATAATAGTGATTACTGTAATATCCTTAACGCTGTCTTTTAGTGTTTTGTAGAAAGTCTTTAAATCCATTTCCTTATAGATAAAAGCACCTACGATTATTGCATATACACAAGCAAATGCACCTGATTCAGAAGCACTCATTACACCAAATCTAATAAGAACTATTAGCATAATTGGGAATATTAATGCCCAGATTGAATCTACAACAGCTTTAAATATTTCTTTTAAGGAAGCAGGTTTTGCTTTTTCAGGCTTGTATCCAAATTTTTTGGCACTCCAGCTAGTTGCAAGCATAAGTAAAATACACATTACTACTCCAGGAAACCAACCAGCCATAAATAAACGACCGATTGATACTTCACCTACAGTGCCGTATATAATAAGTCCCATACTTGGAGGTATAGTTGCAACTATAAGCCCTGATAGACCATTAATAGCAGCAGACCAACCTTTGGCATAGCCTAGTCGGTTCATCTCAGGTCCTAGTACTCTTGACTGCATAGCAGCATCAGCCACAGCAGATCCAGATACACCACCCATCATAGTAGATAGTAGACAGGATACCTGTCCTAGGTTGCCATACATATGACCTGTACATACATTTGCCAACTTCATTAGACGACTAGTGATACCACAAGCATTCATTAAATTACCAGCTAAAATAAATAGAGGTATTGCTAGCATAGTAAAGGATTGACTGGTAGATATGGATTTCTGTACAAGTATGCTCATTGGTAGTTCAGAGATTAAAAAGAAGCTAAATCCTGATAACCCTATAGAAAAAGCTACTGGCATACCCAGTAGTAGTAGAACAAGGAATATTCCTATAGCAATATACATTATTCTTTCCCCCAATCTTCTTTTGGTGTTTTAATACTTTCCTTTAGTCTGATCCCTGTCGAGATAAGCATAAAGAATGATCCAACTGGAACAGATAATGTAACCCAGCTATAGCTTATGTTAAGTGTGCTGATTCTTCTAGCCCAACCACTTACTACCATCTCTGCACCGTAATAGATTAATACACATAAAAAACACATAATAGCAATTTTAAATACAATATCTAGTGTTTTCTGCAATGCTTTGGGAAAATGCTTAACAAATATATTAATTCCTATTAGCCCTGGGCCTCTAACTGCAATATCACTGCCTAAAAATATCATCCAAGCAAATGCAATCAAACAAATATCCTGTGCCCAGTTTAGTGGATAATTAAAAAATCGTGTCATAGCTGAAACAAATACTAAGGACATTATTAGGAGTAATAGTCCATTGGTAATCATGGATTCAGCTTTGCAAAATCCATCATAGATTTTTTTCATAAGGATAATCCTTCCTTTCTACTTAAAGGTGTATTTCATTATTAACTTAATTAGCTTAAAATTATAAAAATGTGAATTAAATTAGCACTGGAGCATTATCTGCTGCCCCAGTGCTAATATTTATAACTAGTTTAGGCCTGCTTCTGTATAAATCTGCTGGCGTAGTTCTGTCCAACCCATTTCAGCATATGCAGCTTCTACTGCTGTTTTAAATGCTTCTTTATCTACTTCGATTATTTCCATACCATTATCAACAAGTGTCTGCTCCATATCTGCCTGAGCAGCTACGATGTCAAGAGCATTGTTGTAGGAAGCTTCATCAAATGCATTTAGTACAATTGTCTGATATTCCTCTGGTAGTGTCTGGAACCATGTTTCACCTACAATTAGACAGTTAAATAGGTTAATGTGTTCTGTTTTATTTACATAGTCACATACTTCATAGATTTTTGTTGATACAGCACTTGTATACTGTACTTCACATGCATCAATAGCCTTTGTCTGGATGCTGTTATAAACATCACCCCAAGCTAGATTGTAAGGTGTAGCACCCATTGCAGAGATGGAAGCATTCCATGGAGCTGCATTTGGTGTACGAGTTACCTGTCCATTTAACTCGGCAGGTGTTGTAGCTGGTACATTGCCCATAAAGGAACGAGCACCATCATAGAATTTAAAGCTTAGTACACGGATATTCTGATCAACTAGTTCATTAGTCCAACCTTTAAAAGTTTCTGTTTCCATAACTTTAACACCATCTTCGTAGTTATCTACAAGATAAGCCATGTTAAAGATACCAATATCATTTACATAGCTAGACATACGACCAGCATCTGTTAGTACAGCAACACCGATTCCAGCTAGAGCCTGATCGATCATATCTTCTTCTACACCTAGAGAACCTGCTGGGTAGATAGATACTTCTACTGCACCATTTGTTTCTTCCATAATCTGATCAGCAGCAGCCTTTAGCCCCTGATAAATCATTGATGTGTCTGTCTGTGTTGTAGAAATCTTTAACTCGTAAGTTTCACCAGCTGGTGCTTCGCCACCCTCTGTTGAACTCCCACTATCTGCTGGCTGAGAGCATCCAACCATAGCAAATGTCATTGCTGATGCTAGTAGTAATGCAAGTATTTTTTTCATTTTCTTATCCTCCATTTTTATAATTCTTATCATAAACGATAATGGTATTACCTTTATCGAATACTTCTTCTTTAAATATATTTTTTAGGTAAACACTGGATAATTTCCAGATTACCTTGGGATACTATTCTAATGTCTGGGGTTTTGGCTGGAATTAATAGATAATCACCTTTTTCCATAGTGACACTTTCATCTGAGGTAATTACCTGTCCACTGCCTTTAGTTACTATCCATACCTTCATTCTTCCATCATATGGTAGCACAAAGTTATCTTTAACTCTTATTCTATCCATCTGGAATAAATCTGTATGTCTTTCATCTATAATACTTACAATAGCTCCATCGCCACTGCTGTAAATCTCCACTGGTTTGGTTTGGTATAGCTCTTTTACCTGTTCCACTGTCATTTTATCATAGTGGAAGCAGTCCATCATAGTTTCAAAGCCTAGCCCTTGGTGAATTTGTATATCATGGATTGTAAGACCTGATGGAGTGACCTTCTCTGTGCGTAAAGTATAATCTGTTGGTTCTTGCACCTCAGCTAGTAAGCAACCAGCACCTATTGCATGAGGTAGTCCCCCTGGAATAAAGAAACTATCACCAGGCTGAACTTCTATTTTATGTAGACAGTCCAACATTGCTGGTATATCCTGTCTGTCAAAAACATCCTGCCAAATCTCTCTAGTAACCTCTGGTTTAAAGCCAAAATAGATACAAGCTGGCTGACCGTCAATCTCCTGAGTGTCCAGTATATACCAAGATTCTGTTTTACCATAATCGGAGTTAAACTTTTCCCTAGCAAATTTTTTATCTGGGTGTACCTGAATGGTTAGTCGTTCGCTGGAGTCTATTAATTTAATTAGTGTACCAGCTGTAGCGCCAATAGCCTCAAAATGCTCTTTGCCGAAATACTCTACAGCTTGCTCTGTAAAAATATCTTTAAGAAGTGGCTGTTCTGGTAGATTAACTACCTTACTGAGACCTTCTACTATATTCTCTCTACATGGATTTGTGGCACTTACTGTACTAGCTATCCAGTCCTCTGGGAAATTTCCTATTTCGCCAGACTTACGATTGTGCCAGCTATCCAGCACACTTCCACCTAAATATGTGCGCCAAACTCTTGCTTCACCTAATTTAAGTATTCTCGCTTTACTATTCAATTAATAATCCCTCGTTTCTTTGTCATTATTATACTACTAGTATACTAGTAAATCAATTGGGATTTTAACTAATTATTTATTTTTTATTTGTAAATAATGAATAAATTTATAATAAATTTATTATTTTCACTGAAATACTTATTTTACTATTATATATTTACAATTTTTTTATTGCAAATCCACAATCTAACTGATATACTAGTGATATATAATTATTGAAAGGAGGATTAACTATGGAAATCCTTCAAAGAATGACATTTGAAACTGCCCGTGCCTATGCCACAAGAACTATAAAATATAATATTATACAAATGGGTCTATTACCTGGTGAGATGATTAGCGAAAAAGATGTTGCTACAAGCCTAGGTTTATCTCGCACCCCTGTTAGAGAAGCCCTTATCGACCTGTCTAATGTTGGTATTGTTGAGATACTACCTCAAAAAGGTTGCCGTATCGCACTACTAAATCATGATTTAGTAGCTGAATCTCGCTTTATGCGCCTTGCAATGGAAAAAGCAGTGATTGAGATACTATGTAGTAAAACATTAACCTCTAGTCAAATAACTAGTCTAGGTGAGAATCTACAACTACAAAAATTTCATTTACAAAGCCACTCTCCTGACAATCCACTAGATAGAAACCGTCTTATAATGTTAGATGATCAGTTTCATCGACTTCTCTTTACATTTGCTAATAGAGAGCTTAGTCATAGCATTGTGAAAAATTTCGATGTGCATTTTGACCGCGTAAGATATATCTACACCAATCATTCACTTAATCTTGATAGTAATAATGTGGAAGATCATGCTAATCTTGCTCAGTATATAATCGACAAAGATCTTGCCTCTGCCCGTAATTTAATTGACAGCCATCTATCTCGTTGCCAGACCATTAATGATTATGTTAACGAAAGATACCCCCAATTTATTGCAAAGTAGAATTTTTCTACCTTACTACTAATAGAATTTGGGGTCTTTACCAAATGTTGGGGTGAAATTATATGAGGTGCCTTACCCACCCGCCCGCCGGGGGAGGCCCCCCCACAAATTATA
>CAYJEQ010000074.1:12856-13626 GCA_964369235.1 uncultured Oscillospiraceae bacterium
TGTGGGGCATTCCCCCGCCGCCGGCGCGGTAAGGCACCTCAACAATTGATATAGAACCTTATAATTAAGCCTATTCCCACAGATATAATAAGGGAATAGGCTTGATTGCTTTTTACCACAGTAATTAATAGGTGATTTTACATTAAGAAAAAACCCTAAGAGTTTTACTCCTAGGATTTGCAGTTTAAGAGAAATGTTTACTTCCTTATATTGAAATTGCTAATCGAGGTTTATACATTTTTATTGTTCTCTCCGCACCTAGTAGAGCTTCATATTCAGCTCCTTCAACATCCATCTTAATAATTGTTACACGATCATCTTCAGGGATTATTCCATCGATTGTTCTAGTTTCGATTTCAAACATATTCAAAGGGTTTTCATGATTATTACGTGTTTCATGTCTAAATTCAGGAGAAAAGCTACCTTCAGCTGAATTCGATTCATAAAATGTTATTTTTTTAATTTTATCAGCTACTACAAATGAAATAACTTCCAGATCTCCTGCCCAAATCTTACTCATACGAACCTTTTCTTTGTACAATTCGTTTATGTTATTAGGAAGTGCTTCAAATGAATATATTTTTTTAACTTTATTTGTAAAAAATTGGTTTGTATGATAAAATGAGAGTTAATAGTAATAACTAGCCAAAAAAAGACAAAAAAATAAACCCACTTTTTCAAGCAGGTTTTCCGAACAACGGAGCCACAAGGGCGATTAGAATAAATTCTTATTTGAACTTATAGTGTAATTTTATATGGTAGTATAAAAT
>CAYJEQ010000075.1:0-13259 GCA_964369235.1 uncultured Oscillospiraceae bacterium
CGGCTTCCGCCTTTTTTGAACCACGGGCATAGCCCGTGGTTTTCTTTTTACAATAAAAAATCGCCCTATGTTAGGGCGATTTTTTCTGTTCTATATTAAACTTACTTTTATATATGACGCATAATTTCAGAAGCTTCTTTCCTTGGGCTGGTGGTTACAGTTTCTGCTGGGTAACCAAATGTTATTACTGTTGCCACTGTTTCCTCAGCTGGTAACCCTATAATCTCACCAATAGATTTATCATCAATAACTCCAAAAATACAACTACCTATGCCTTTTTCATAAGCTGCAAGGCAGAAGGTTTGGCAAGCTATTCCTGTATCAAACATTTCCCATGTGTTAGATTTGTTAGTAGCAAAATCCGGCTTGTCTAAATCTAATTTACCACTCTTCCCTTTTACATAGCTTAAAACTAAAATATTCTTAGCATTTTCTAAAGTTGCTTTGTTGTAAACAAAGTCATTAACTCCTTCATTTGCAATCCTTTGGATTATTTTAGCATCTGAGATAAAGTTATATCTTACAATCTGAAAATTCGCCCAAGATGGAGCATATTTTGCTGTTTCCACAATTTCTGTTAAAACTTCTTTACTAACAATTTCGTCTGTGTATTTTCTTATACTTCTTCTACCCTTAATCATCTCTGTACCATTCATTTTAAAATCTCCTTAATCGATAATTTATTTTGTAATTTCATTATAACCATTATTTCTACTTTTATCAATTATGGATATTTTTATCCCTAGGGACAAATTTGTCCCTATTTTATTCACAGAGAACGGTTGCATAGTTATGTACTTGATTATACTTATTACCCCACTGAGTAAGTGCATTAAGCAGGGGCAAAACTTCCTTTCCAATTTCAGTAAGAGAATACTCCACTCTTAAAACCTTCTCTTTAAATTCCTCTCTTATTATAATACCAGCACTTTCTAACTCTTTTAGCTCTCTTGATAATACTCTCTTACTTATATCTGGAATAAGTCTATCAATCTCTCCATATCTAAGCTTTTGGCTATTGCCAATATGAAAAATTATAAGTGGTTTCCATTTACCACCTATAATATCCAGTGTCAGCTCCATATTACAATTAAATACTCGTAGATTATCCATTATATCCGTTCCCCTTAATATCTCAGTCTTAAAACTTAGACTATTTTATTTATAGATACATTATACAAAAAAATACAAATTACTTCAAGAAGTATAACCTATCATTATTTATTTCTATTGTCCTATGGATTTATATGTTATGTTACAAGTGAAAATAACTTAAACTCAATGCTATCCCCTATGCTACATAGCAATTATATAAACTGAAAGACTTCCTATTTTAAAAAATAAGAAGTCTTTTTTGTTTTACTTATACTAATATTTGAGATTTATAGTTTTTCGCCATAAAATAGCTCTTCAAAAGATACTACAGGCATTGGCTTAGCAAATAAATACCCTTGAGCTGCATCACATTTAATCTGTTTTAGGAATTCCGTTTGATACTTTTCCTCTATGCCCTCAGCTACAGTATGCATGCCTAAATTAGTTGCCAATCGCACTATGCTTTCTACAACGAGATTGCCTCGGTGTGTATGATCTTTATTCTCCTGGGATACAAAGAAACTTCTGTCTAGTTTTAATGTATCTACTGGGAAATCTTTTAGCATTCCCAGTGATGAATAGCCTGAGCCAAAATCATCAATAGACACACAGAAACCAGCAGCTTGTAACTCTGCTAGAATATTTTGAAGTGCTTTTTCACTTTCCATTACTGTACTTTCTGTAAGCTCTATTTCAATTAAACCTGGATCTACACCATATTCTGCAACAGTGGTTTTTAGTTCATTTGTAAAATTATCATTGCTTAGATGTAAACGAGAAAAGTTAATGGAAATCGGCACACATTCCTTACCTAAATCACGCCACTTTTTCATTTGTTTGCATACAGATTTTAACATATATCTATCTAGATCTACTATAAATCCATTCTGTTCAAATAGTGGGATAAATTCGTTAGGATATATCATTGTATTGTTAGGCTCAATCCATCTAACTAAGGCTTCTGCACCACAGATTTCATTATCGGCTACACTGTATTTTGGCTGTAGGAACACTTTAAACTCTTTGTTCTCCAGTGCTTTATGCATTTTATTAGCAATCTCAGTATCACGAAGGAGCTTCTTTGTAAAGTTCTCATCATAATCCCAAATATTACTTCTATTATTATTTTTAGCAAAGGAATGAGCTATGTTAGTTTTATGAATTATGTCATTAATGTCGGTTTCGCCTGTTTTTACAAAATATCTACCATATCTAAACTCAAATCGATGTTCTGAGAGATGAGGCATTGAATCTGCAAATAGCTTTTCATAAGACTTAGAGCTTACCTCTAGATTATCTAGTAAATCTCCGGCTGCAAAAAACATGAACTCTTCAGCTGATACACGAGCCTGAATAAACTTAGGATTTTCTACCTTTTTCCCTGTGTCAGCTATAGCAGTAATTACATTATTCCCTTCTGCATAACCAAACATATCATTTATAGCCTTGAAATTAATCATATCCATCTTCACCATTGTATAGGTATCATTAGGATAATTCTTCATTATTTCAGCAACATCTAGCTTAAACTTAATCATATTTGGAATTCCAGTAAGCTCATCATAATAAGCAACCTTTTCCAAGGTATTTGCGTAGTTATTTTTTGATATTATAGTATATATTACTGATACAAAAGCACATATTATTATCATTGTGCTTGTTAGAAGCATTGAATTGGATATTTTCTGAGCACTATCATTAAGATTTTCTTCTGAAATCTCGAAAAAAAGCATCCAGTTATTAATCTCTATAGGACGATACTCTCCAAATTTTCTTATACCATTAATTGAATAAGAGATGCTTCCAGATTCTCTCTGGGCAAAATCCTCTGTTACCTTGTCAAAATCCATATCTCCTTCAAAGTCTGCATCTCTAAAGGCATCTAAACTTATCACATGGGAGTTTGTACTTAGGATTATATTACTCTCTGCATCAATAATAAGATTTAAACCTCTGTTATCGGTAAATGTAGTTAGCAAAGTACCAAGATACTCAGTACAGTATTCCACAGCAAGAACACCGTCTACAACTCCATTTACATAAATAGGTACAGCAATACATATAACCTCATCACCTGTATATTCTGATATATAAGGTCTAGATGAGTAACGCTTCCCTGACATAACTACATTATAATACTCTGTCTGGGACACATCGTATAACTCTCCATTATCTACAAATGCACTACCTTTATTATCAACTATTATAACTGTATTTAAGTTTAAAGCTTCTTTCTTACCATCTACATACTCTAAAATCCCACCTTCGTTTACACCTATAATGGGAAGTGTTTCGGCAAAACTTGCTATGTTAAATATCATACTCTCCATTTGACGATCAAGAGAAAGCTGTTGTTGATTAGCTAAATCTACTAGGGTACCTTGGACTGATAGTTCTAGTTCTTCATTTACTGTATTATTAAATAACACCATGCTATAGGCAATGGCGGTAAAAAATATCATACTCATTAGTATAGTGGCGACAAAATTCTTTTTCATATATAGCTTCCCCTTATGTTTTTTCACATATATCCACTATTATTTTATCAACAATACCTATTAAAGTCAACTTATTACTACAAAAATTTTATATATACAACTTATTTTCGTAAAACAACCTAATATTTTTTGGTGTATATAGAATATTTTGTTGTTTTTACGAACATTGTTAACTTTGTAAAATCGATCATAATCTTTTTACCTCAATAAAAATCACCTTTATGTAACCTTTTAACATAATAAACAGCCGAAAAATTTTGGTATAATAATAAAATTTCAAAAATAACCTCCCATGAATTTAATTTAATCACAGGAGGTTATCATTTAATTTTAGACTATTAGCTAACCTGTCTCATATCGGTTGATCGTTCATCTTCTTTATGGTCATCTAATTTCTTTCTAGATACTAATATCTGTACTATTGTAATTACTACAAAGCAGATTGTCCACCAGTTAATCAGTACCATCTCACCTGTCCAGTTCTGTGTAAATATTAGCATAATTACTGCCACTAATGTTATAACTAAACTAAAGACTTTGGTTTTTATAATACTTTCCTTAACCTTTTCACCAGCTGCATCTAAGTAAATCTGCTTACTTTTCTTACTTAGAAGAATTAGTGCAAGGATAAAGGTAATTACTGTTAGAATCACATTTAGTAAGCTCCATGCAGCACCGGACACTTCTAGTAATGGGCCTGCTGTGGTTGGTACTCCATTATTAACAATAATAGTTGTGGAGTATTTCTTACCATTAACCTCTACTGTGATGGTGTGTTCACCATCTGCCAGTGTGCTAATATAATCTGGGCTTAGAGTTACATTCCCATTAGAATCTAGGAAATAGTGTTCTGATGATATTTCAGCACCACCAACTGTTACCTTTTCAATAGTTGATTCTGGGAAGATTGTTGAAGGCACTTCTAATTGACCCTCTGGGTTTACATATCCATTTTCATTGTAACCACCATCAGTTGTATCATCACCACTAGATCCTTCTTCAGTAGTTCCTGCCCCAGTAGTGCCATCATTATCCTCTGGCTGGCTTGGGCTTGTTGTATCTGTTGTAGGAGTTGGCTGTGGGGTTTGTTCTGGAGTTGGCTGTGGGGTTAGTATTCCTGGGATTACAGGGTTTGTAGGCTGTGGGGTTGGTGCTTGTGTAGCAGTTGGCCCCTCTGTTGCCTCTGGTGCTGTTGTAGTAGTTGGTGATGTGGAAGGTGTTGTAGATGGCTCATCATCTCCAACTGTTCCACCGCCTCCACCGCCTCCACTACCACCACCTGGACGGCTACCATCGTCATTATCAGGATATGTTACCACTGGAATTTCTACCTGTGGTGCAACTGTTACCTGTATAATAACTTCTGTAATACTACCATCTTCATGGGTTATAGAGTAGGTTAGATCATAAACACCACCTTCTGTAGGAGCATTCTTAATCTCATCTAACTGGGTCTGATCTACTGCAATATACTCTGATAAATCTGTATTCGTTGGAGTATAAATAGCAAGTGCTTCGGCAAGCTCCTTGGATTTATCCCCATCTAAGTTTACTAGATCTTCATAAGCAATAGTAAAGTCCTTAGCTGTAAGTGCTGTACTATTATCAGCGTTAGTAGATACTTCCTCCCCTTCAACTGCAATCATTACTGTTGTAGAAACAGTAATAACCTCCTCAAGACCTGTATCTGGATTTGTTACTGTTGTTTCTGCTGTGTAGGTCAGTGGGAATATTCCTCCCATAGGCCCAGCATTGTTAATAGCTGCTAACTGTTCTTCATCAACAACTATATCGCTAATATCTGCACCAGTTTCTACTATCATAGCCTCTACTGCACTATTTTCGATTGCTGTTGCTGGATCAAGATCCTTGCTCTCACTATTACTAATATTAAAACCTAATGCTGTAATCGCTAGAGATGTATCTCCACTTGTTTCTACATTAGTCTGAGTACCAGTAACAACCATAGTAACTGTTGTTTCTGCTGTGTTACCATCTACTGTTGTGCTATATTTTTGCTCATAGAAGCCACCTGCGGTACCCGCTGATGCAATAGTATCACGGTCTTCTTCATCAACTATAATATCCTGCTGTTCACCTGTGCCTAGGATATATGCATCTGCCTCACTCTTTTCCAGTGAAACTTCCTCATTATAGCCTTCTAACTCTGATTGATCTAATACAAAGCCATTTGCTGTAATACCAATCTCTGGCTTGCCATCATCAGCTTCAGTGTCTGGATCATCTAAATCGTTGGTAGTATAGCTACCACCTACAGATACTATAATATCCTTTGATACTGTTTCACCTGTTTCTAGATCAGTTACCATTATGGTAATCTCAACAATATCACCTGTTTCTCCAGCTTCTCTTAGTTTCTCTAAATCTTCTGGTGAAACAAACATATCGCTTTCATCATAATACTTTCCATTTTCTCTATTCCATGCTGTAGCATCTGAGTTTTCTAATACTGAGTATAATAGTTCTTCATCAGTCATATCTTTAATCTCATCATACTCTACACCAAAGCCTTGAGCTGTTAAAACCATATCACCACCTAAGGACACATCTTCCTTTGGCATCAGCTTTGCTACATAGTTAATATCGTTTTTGGTAACTTCTGTTTTAGTTGGGTCTAATAAAGTGTGACTTGTATCACCCTGTATGTGCCAACCGACAATCTCATATCCTTCTGGCACAATCATATCTTCTATAACTGGTGCCGTTGGTTTATTGCCGATTATTACAGACTGAGTTTCTTTTTCTACGACGGTATTATCTGTTGGATCCTGTACTTCAAAACTTACCTGATAACCTACACGAGTCAACATTGCCTCAACATATACTACAGTAAAGCTATCTTCTTCGGTTGTTTCAAAGTAGTTTCCTGATAGGTTTCCATCGTCAACTGCTGATAGATTGCTACCATCTGTTGCTGTAAAATAGGTTTTATCTGGATTGTTCTCATAGAAGTTCCACTCACTAAATGCAAATAGATTAACCTGTTCTTCATTAAGAGTCTTTACTACACCTGTACCTGTTGGTACAGCTGTGTTTACTCCTTCTAGGTTCGCAGTAGCTGTTACATACTCTACTACCTCTTCCCCATCTACATCTGCAACTGTAAGTTTTTCTGTGTCAGAACTTACATAGATAAATTTAACCTGCTTGTAATCTGGAATATTATCATTATTTAGATCAGCTTTATAGGATACTACAAAGTTTAAATCCTCTGTGATATTCATATTAAATAGAGTATCATCAGAAACCTCTGTATCACCTTCGCTAAACTCACCATCTCCATCCGCATCAATAAACCAGAAGTCAAAGGCTACATTGTCTTCGCTATTTTCTGCTAATGTTGGGAATGATAGACCTTTTTGATTATACTCAATCTCTGTTGTAGCAGAAAGATTATCATCAGCTACTTCAAAGTCGGTATCTCCATCTGTAATAGTATCTTTACCATCTTCTGTTGTGAAAGATACTTGGTGTATTGTACGAGTTGTCTCTATGGTAAACAGTACTGCACAAGGTGTGCTTGTAGCACCACCAATATCGTTAACGGTAATTTTACCATAATTTAGAGATATGTTAGATACTATATCAGCATCAATACCTGTTTCTACTAATGTAATATTCTCAGCATTTAACACTCCATCACCCCAGATACTTAGAGCTGTTTCTGTGCCGTCTTTGTCTATTACATGAGCGACTATTTCTAAAACTTCAAAGCCTTCATCCACTGTGTATAGAAGACCTGTATCGTATCTGCCTGCAGCTGGTTTTGGATCCATATCTGCAAACTGAACTTCCTGTGCTGTAGATGATAGTCCTGAAGTTACAGGTAGTTTTAATCCGTTAAAAGTATTAAGGGTTGTGTCATCCTTTAGATGCTGTGCTGACACCTGTGTATGTCCGTTGTGGTTAATAGCTACAAATGGCTTACCAGCAAAATGCGCTACAAACTCTACATCACCTGTAATTACAACATCATTAGGATTATCAGTCTGTCCTGTAACTACACCTTCGCTAGAATCCATGGAATATTCCCAATAGATAAAGCTCATTAGGTTTTTCCAAGTATCACTACTTGTAATACTTGTTGTTGGGACAGTGCCTGTGTATTTAGCTAGATAATCTACATCGGTGGAATCTGCTACACCTGTTGTATCAATGCTATTACCAAAGATATCAGCATTGGTTTCGCCAATCTCACCAAATAGACCAAAGCTTACAGTAAAGCTCTGTTTAGTAAACTGTGGCTGTAGTGTTAGATTTTCATCTATTTCCATTGCCATTAATAGATCATCTGTTGTTGCTATAACATTGCCTGCTCCATCTGTCCAGCCAGCGAAATTATATCCATATGCAGCTTGGCTACGGGATTTCCCTAGTGAATCTGTTAGATGTGCTATTGTTAAAGTTGTACCTTCATCTACCTGAATAATATTGGTAACAGAACTTGCCTGTCCCTCTGTAGCAGCTAGGAAGGTAACTGTATTTTGGTTACGGTTAAATACACTGTATAATGTAGTGTTGCTAGAATGGGAAGCTCCTGCTAAGCTACTAGATGTGTTATAAGTAACTGAGCTAGTAGTATTTCTTCCCCAACCTGCAAAGTTATAGTGTTCATTTGCAGTCGGAACTGGTATATCTGCTAAATCTACTTTTACAGTATAACTAGTGCTCCAGTTATCTGGATTATAAACTGGATCTGGGTATAGCTCTGCATTTGTTGTATATAGAGGACTTCTAAGCCTGTTCTCAATTACTACAAAGCTGTCTGTTAACTCTTCTACTGTAGTACCATCTTTGGAGATTGTACCACCTGTAGTTGTCTTAAATGTTAAAACCACCTGGTATTTATCTGGTATCCCGTCACCAGCTTCTATTCCACCATCTTTACCAATTACATCTGCCTCAAAAACTGGGTAGAAGTGTGATTTGTTGTATAGTGTAGAGGAAGCTGGGTTATTGCGTGTGGTTACTGAAGATGTATTATAATACTGCATTCTCCAACCAGCAAAAGCATAACCCTCTGGTGGTGTTATCCTTGGTACCTGTGATGTTGTAATATTACCTGTGTAATCTGTATAGCCAGAAGTTGCTAGGAGTATAGTCTTCCCATCTTCTGTATCGCCATCTTCCCAACTACCTACTAGGGATGTATTGCTGTAATCATAATTATTAAACACTACATGAGGTACTATATAAACTAGATATCTATTAGTTGTAGTAAATTCCTCACCGAAATAGTTTTCACCAGTAGTTGTGGCGTTTAAATAAGTCGGGCTAGAGTAATAATAACTTCCATTTAAAGTTTCCTTTACACCGTGAACTACTAACTGTACTGTATCATAATCCTCTGTTAAAGAAGTCTTTATAGCTGTGGTTATATAACCACTATCTGCCATAACATACTCTTTACCTGCCACTAAATCACCTGTTCCAACTATCCCTAGAGTTATCTCTTTACTATCTCCTTTTTCAACCATTAGTGCGTTGTTAGAGATAGTTATTGTAGGATTTTGATATAGTCCTACATCAACCCAACCGTCTTCTAGTTCTTCTTGAGTGATATATTTTATTGCTTCAAAACCAGTTGTATCTCCATAGAACTGTACCCCTTCAGTCTGTTCGTTAAGCTGATGTGGGTAGTTATTATTCTTGCTTAGGCTCACTGTTTCATCTGTTGGCATTATGGACATACGGTATTTTTCCCATAGATTTAAAGATAGGTTCTTTAGATCCATGATTAGATTATACTCTGTACGCTCGGTGGCATCTGTCTCACCCTTAGGTGGTAGTTTTAGTGTGTACTCCCCTGTAGAAGAATAGTAAGTAGCTCTGTATGCAGTATCTGTATCTGTATCTATATCTTTAAAATATAGTGAGCTATATCCAGTTAGGAATTTATCACCATCTACAAAATTATATATCCCGTCAGGAATATCTAATAAACTTTCGGTAAATACTGTACCTGATACTGTATACCAATTAAATATATACTTACCAATATTTTGAGAGGTTGCTTCGCTAATCATACCATCGTATACTAGCTCACCACCAACATCAGTATATCCTTTAAATCTAGAATACACTCCTGCATAAGATATACTATTATCGCCAGCTAGATATGTATCAGCTTCATCTGCTTCTAATAGTAACTCTACATAAGCATTAGTACCTAGCTTTATTTCGTCCACTGTTAGATAGATGTATTTTGCCTCTGTTGGATCGGTTGTTACATCTGCTTCGGTGTACTCAGGGGTTAGCTCTGTCATTGGTACCCCATCATAGCTAACATCTGTTAGATAGGTAATAGCATAAATACCTTCTGCCCAACCTGTTGGTAGTTTTATTGGGTTATCTACATCTCTTAGAGATATAGTACTACTGCTTGTACCTACTACATTTCCCTCAATATCAAATAGTGGAACATTTTTCTCTGGCAGTGTTATTAATAGATTATATTCTCTATATTCACGGTCAGGAGATGCAAGATCCATACCTAGCACCAAGTCATCATGCTGATATCCTAGATATGTTACCCCTGCATATACTGTAGATGTACCTGTTTCGGTTTCTTTACCTGGGAATAGGTTAATACTATCGCTGTTTTTTACTACTATATATACATCTGATGTACAGTCCATAGCAAGTAGTCTTCCATAAGTTGTTTGGTCATATTCAATACCACTGGAAGTTGTAAGACCAAAATCGTCTGTTACACTATAAGATGTACTATAGTTAGGGTAATAATCAATATAGTAATTTTCTTCGCCTTCTAAAGTATATGCTGGACCTAAGTCTACATAGGCTTCAGTGAAAATAGAGTAACTTGTCTTATCCTCAACCTGAGTAGTTACCATAAAGCTATTACCTGGAATTGTTATAGCATTATTTGTTGATGAGTAGTTGTTTATAATTTTGCCTTCTAGATCGTACTTCATCCAAGTATCACCATTATCATCTGTGATAAATGATATATTAGGATCCTCACCTACATATTTAAAGTTCTCAGTGTTAAACTTAAAATATGCTGCTGTACCTCTAGGATATCTTATATAACTTGAAGTTACACCAGTTACTGATCCATAATAACTTGGAAGATAGAACACACTGTTAGTTGCAATAATAGAATTTCTTGTTGCAGAATCCTCTACTACAGCCTTTGCCAGTGTTGACATTTTATTCATTGAAGTAGTTTTTGTATATTCAAACCTAGCTAAAATTGTTGAAGTTTGTTTCTCTGCATCTGGATCAACAAACACACCTTCAACTCCGCCACCTTCTACTTCTCTACCTTCTGTAGTTAGTGTTAGAGTAATGTTACTTTCTCCACCCTCTACCTCTCCACTTGGATTTTTTCTATCTCGAGTGTAGCAAAAGCCTAAAAATGAACTATAGCTACTTGGTGAGTTGGATGCTAACATCTTAAGGCTATCCATCTCTAATCTCATAGATGTTATATATTCACCTGTAGCTGCTATTGGTAAAGTAACTGTAGTTGAATTACTAGGAGCTAAATATCTTTGTTCCTCAGTTTGTAGGTTGGTTGTATATACAAACTCTATATCTCCTTCTATCATATATCTACTAGCAGTTCTATACAGATAAAAACTTCTATTTAAATGCTCTAGATGGGCTGGATCTTCAGCATTAAAATCTAAGGTTACATTATAATATGTCAGAGATGAGGATTTTTCATCTTCTTCTATATCATTTGAGAAATTTGTGTGAAGTCTAACATATGTGTAATTAGCACTCGTATATCCTGTATCCCCAGACACAAAATGTGGACTAGTGGAACTGTATAGATCCATTTTCAGGTTGTCCACGCCTGCTTTATACTCCCATGTTAACATATTCTCATCAAGAAGCTCTCCTGTTTCATGATGGGTAATTGTAACTGGCATATCAATTAGATTGCCTTCTGTTGGCTGTGAGAACTTACCGTAGAAACTTCCTGAAAGTGACATACCCGAAGCTTTCCCAGCAGATACTAGACCTCTGTCAGAGATAACTAGATGTATGCTAGATGTGCCATCGGGAATATTTACATTTAGAGTATAAGAATTAAAATCAATAACATCAGATTTAACTCCAGCTTCGTCTGTAAAGTAATATCCTACAATTATACCTGACACACCACCTAGGTTAATTCTCTCTGGTGCAAACTCATCGGGAATTTCCATATTGATAATATTATTTCTATAGTAAATATGTGCAATATCTTCATCTCTATCATCTGTAGATACAAAATTTGATAAAGTAAAGGAATATGGAGTCGCACTGCTATCCTCAGCATTTACTTTAGTAGGTGATACTATTGTAGAATTAAATCTATCTTCATAGGTATAGTCTGGAATATTAACTACCATACTACCTAAGTCTATAGTCTTAGCCTCTGTATCATATCCTGTATGTGTATTTACTAGCTGATTATATCTTGCTTCCATAGGCTTTAAAGAGGTTACTGTTTCATTTTCACCTACTATTAGATCATATTCATACAGAGGTTTTTCCCCGTAGTAAGCATAATAAGTGGATGAATAGACATTTATTGGTGTTGTAACCCATATATTGCTTTTTGGAATAGAACCTTCTAACATATCTATAGTTCTTGACTGATATATGGTACTATCATTATTTAAGTTTGTAGATAAGCTATTATAATAGGAAAAAGAGGTCTTTTTAAAAGAAAAACCACTACCATTATTTTTATATCCAAAAGAACCTAAAAACCTGTTATATGTTTCACCATCATCATCGGTTACGGTACTGTCATATATGTGAGCAATACCCTCAGGCAACCTTACCTCTAGCTGAAAATCTGATACTGGCATATGTGGTTTATCATTAAATTTAAACTGATTAAAATAAGTTGTCATTACATATTCATCATAATCATTTTTTAAATAAACAATACCATTAGATGCTAACCATAGATCACTTTCCTCACCTAGCGTTTGGTATCCACTTACTGCAAGGTATGGGTTAGTTCCTACACCTACATAGTCGATTATATTCCCTGTATAGGTAAGTGCAGAGGTATCTATCTTATGCTGAAAACTCTGTAGCTCATCACCTACAGGATCTTCACCACTAGCTGTATCACCTATTTGTATACCGAACAGTGCATCAGGATTATTTACCATGGTATAACCTATAGCACCTGCTGGTGTCCCCTCTGAAACATTATACTGAGTCTTATGGTGTCCATAATCATATCCCACCTCAAAGGTAAGCTTAATACCTGTATCGCTTACAGATCCATTTGCTATTGTATAAGTAAGTAGTGTTCGATCGCCATTAATGCTTACACTCTTTAGACCACTACCAGTATTATTAGGATACTCTACTATAGCAAATGGGAAGAATTCACCTACATCATATGGATCGATATCGATGGTAACCTGTCTATCCACACTACCTAGTGTATCATCACGATTTATCTGGATAGTATAGGTTATACGATTACCTTCATTACCTGTGTAGTTAATATAATCCCACAAAGTATCATCAGTACCATCATAAATCGGAATATCACTATTAACTAAGATTAGTGGTTGTACCAATTCATGGGTTACTGGGATTAATGGACTTGGGCTTACACTTGGCAGTGGGCTCTCACTTGGCAGTGGGCTCTCACTTGGCAGT
>CAYJEQ010000076.1:0-13041 GCA_964369235.1 uncultured Oscillospiraceae bacterium
ATAAATATGAAAAAAGAAAATTTAGGTATGTTTCTGTCTGCTTTATCCCTGTCTTTAGTTGGTTTCCTTCTTATATATGGATATGGTTTTCTAGGAGAATACACCATAGGAGCTACAAATAATATGGATAATATCCCCATAGAAACCCCTGTGTACATCCCCAGTGAAGAAGATGGTTTTGAGGTTTTTCTAATGATTGTGGAGGATGATTTCCACAGCAGTTTATTTGCTGGTGTTATAGAGATAAACCCAACTGCTGGCAGTGTTAGCCTAGATATTATTGAAAATAGAGAAAAGCTACTGGAGGACTATGTTGCCACAGGGATTAGTAGCTTACTGCCCCAGTCAGATATGCCCTATATAATAGTAAATCAAAGCCAGCTAGATACACTCATAAAGGACATAGGTAATATAAGGTATAATATGCCCCTAAGCTTAAAGGTACAGGGGATTACCCTTGAGGAAGGCATGGTAGTAATTGACAATCAGATTATATCTTCTCTCCTTGAAGAATCCCATAAACAGTGGGATTATCACCATTATAATAGTATCTGTAGCTTTATTTTAGATACTGTTATAAGCAGTTATATAGCTGGATACTCAGAGGAGGATAATAGTGAGGATTTCTTTAATATAGTCAATAATTCCACCACTAATATACATTATAATGACTATCTCACCACTAAGAACACTATGGAATTTTTGGCGAAATTCGGAGATATATTAATATATAACAATGAATATAGTTAATTATATGACAAATGTTACTTTGGAATATTTTTACTAGTAATTTACTAAATGATTAATAAACATAAATTGGAATAGATGTGAAAAACTTCTTTTACAGTTTTCTACATTTATAACATAAATTTATAGTAAAGTTACATATTTAGAAACATCAAAAGTAAATATGTAATCAAAATGTGAAAAATTTACTAATTTAATCCTTTGCCTTAACGAAATTGTTGTATTATTATGACGAAAAATAACAAAATTAACTCAATTTTTTGAAATAATACTTGAAGCCTTATACAAAATCATGTTATAATATCCATAGAAAAAAAGAAAGTGGTAAATGAGTTACTACCATAAGCAGTAGGTTTAATAGATTGTAACTAGATTTGCTAAATTATATTATAGGCAAGGAGGTAATCTTAGGTGATGGACTTCAATAAGATAATTAATATTGATGAAGTAGATTGCGCATATAATGTATATAGATATGAAAAGTTTAAAATTGACCTAGAAACCTTAAACATTAACAAAATCTGCATGACAGAGATTGTTAATGCCGACATGATGATAGCTACCTACGGCGAGGAAGCCTATGCTAGGGGCTGTAGAGAAGTTCTAACAGTGGGCAGAGATGCCATCAGAGCTATGGGACTTAGTGATAAGCTAATCCATTACGCTTACAATTATAAGAATTTTATAGTTGCAGGCACCGATCAGATAAGCGATGAAGATTTTCAGGAGTTAATGTATAAAACATACAAGCAGTTTCTACATTCCTCCTCTACTCAGGTGGGACTTCATGCACTGTCTAGATTTGTGGTAGCCTTTGGCAAGGAAGACCTAGTTAACCGAGCTAAAAGCGCCTTTTATCTACATAGAAAATCCCCCATTAACTATATTATAGCTAGTGATGAAAAAAATCGAATAGCAGAAGAAACAAAGAATAATGTTGGGATTTTTGACCTAGTTAACTACGCTATTAATAACGATACTGTAATACCTTATTATCAAGGTATTCACAATAATAAAAAAGGCGACATCGATAAGTATGAAGCCCTAATGCGTATCAAAGATGAAGAAGGCAATATTCATCACCCTGGGACATTTTTAGAGGTGGCTAAGGAGTTTAACCTATATAGCACCATAAGCCGTAGGATGATAAGAAAAGCCCTAGAGGATTTTAAGGATAAGGACTTTGAACTTTGTCTTAATATCTCTCTTTTAGATGTGGAAAATGAAGAGTTTGTAAAGTGGTTTTTGAGAAAGCTTAAAACCTACCCTAATACTAAAAACCTTACCATAGAATTTGTAGAAACAGAAAACTACAATAACGGTGAGAAATTATATAAATTCCTAACTCAGGTTAGAGATTTAGGTTGCAAGATTGCTGTAGATGACTTCGGCGCTGGTTTTGCTACATTTACCTCTATGATATCCCTTAAACCAGATATTATTAAGGTGGACGGTAGCATTATCAAAGATCTTAAAAATAACGCTGATAGCCGTACAATTCTATCAACTATCTGCTACCTATCCAATCTAATCAACGCTAAAATAGTAGCTGAATTCGTAGAAACCCTAGATATCCAAGATGTGTTAATACAGGAAAGTGTAGACTACTCCCAAGGATATTTATTTGGCAAACCTCAACCAATGGAATATTTAATGGTGGAGAGGTTAGCCGTAAGTTAATATCGATTACTCCCCCCCTGTGGATTCCCTATCCACAGGGGATTTTTGTTTGTTCTATATTAATTGTTGAGACTTCTCCCCTTGGCATAGTTGTACTCAGATATTTATAAATAAATATTTTTAATGTACACTAATTTGGTATTGACAAAAGGTGTTTCTAGGTGTAATATATGAATAGTTACTCACATATTCATATATCGGATAAATAAGCGAATTTAGTTTAAAACATGGGTTTACGATTTTCGGTCATTGTAACACCGTAAATCTTCTCATCAGAAAACTTTAGGAAAGGAATGAATATTACTATGGAAAATAGATGTGAAACCACCGTAACAAGGGAGATGGTGGCACAGGTTAAAGAAAATATGCCACCAGCACAGCAGATATACGATCTTGCAGATTTCTTTAAGGTTTTTGGAGATAGTACCAGAATGGGGATACTGTTTGCCCTATTTGAAAGAGAGCTTTGTGTCTGCGATATTGCCGAGGTAATGAATATGACTCAGTCAGCAATATCCCACCAACTGCGAGTGTTAAAGCACACCAAACTAGTAAAAAATCGCAAAGAAAGTCGCACCGTTTACTACTCTCTAGCAGATGATCATATTAAAACTATTATACATCAGAGTTTCGCCCATGTAATAGGAGAATGTGGAAATGAATGATTATAGTTTGAAACAAAGTTTCAAACATGGGTTTTCAGTGATTATAATACTGGAAACACCAAGAAAGGATGGATTATATTATGGATAAGGCAGTAATGACAACTGGTTGTAAGATAAATACACTACCAAAGAATAAGGAAGAACCTTCCTGTGGTTGTGGTTGTGAGATGGATTTTCCTATAGTAGAGCATAGTCACCATGAGGAAGAAAGCTGTGGTTGTGGCTGTGATAGCGAAATGACCTTCCCTACAGTGGAACATACCCACCATGAAGAAGAAGGTTGTGGCTGTGGCTGTGATAGCGAGCAAAGTTTTCCTATTAAAGCTACTGCTAGGATTAGTGGTTTTGATGAGGAAACAAAGAAGATGACCATAAGGGTTGTGGTATCGGTAATTCTATCTGCTATTGGGTTTGCACTTGGGGAAGAATCCCCCATAGCTATAGGGCTGATACTTCTTGCCTATCTAGTGGTAGGTAGTGATGTTGTAATAACTGCCTTTAAAAGTATTAAAAAAGGCAAATGGTTTAGCGAACACCTACTTATGTCCATAGCGACAATCGGTGCTATTTTAATAGGTGAATACCTAGAGGCAGTGGCTGTTATGGCATTCTATCAGGTTGGGGAGATATTCCAGTCTAGGGCAGTAAATAAATCCAAGGAATCCATAGCCAAACTTATGGACATAACCCCACAGCGAGCCAATCTTTTAGGGGCAGATGGCAGTATACAGGTAGTCCACCCTAAAAGCCTAAAACTAGGTGATAAAGTCCTTATTAAAACAGGGGAGAAAATCCCTGTAGATGGTGCTATAATAGAAGGCCATTCAGAGATTAATACCTCAGCCCTAACTGGGGAAAGTTTGCCAGTACAGGTAGCAGTAGGTGATGAGCTATTAAGTGGTAGCATTAATATAGGTGGTATGATTACTATGGAGGTAACTACCATCTATCAGGATAGCACCGTAGCTAAAATACTTGCTCTAGTGGAACAAGCAGGTGCACACAAAGCCAAATCCCAGCGATTTATTAGTAAATTCGCCAGTTACTATACCCCTATAGTGGTGGTGTTGGCACTGATGTTAGCTATTATTCCATCAATAATTACAGGGGAATATTCCCTGTGGATATACCGAGCGCTTGCCTTTTTAGTTACTTCCTGTCCTTGTGGATTGGTTATATCCATACCACTGTCTTTCTTTGGTGGTATCGGTGGCGCCAGTTCTAAAGGAATACTAATGAAGGGTGGCAGTGCCATCGAAGCCCTAGCTAAGGTAGACCATGTAGTCATGGACAAAACAGGAACTATTACCAAGGGCGTATTTTCTGTGGTGGAGGTACAGCCTGTAGATGTAAGTGAAAATAGGCTAGTATCCCTTGCCCTATCAGCACAACGCACCTCTACTCACCCAATAGCCAAAGCCTTAGAAGCCTATGAAGGGGCAGTACCAGTGGAATTAATCTCGGCACAAGATGTGGCTGGTAAGGGGATTGTTGCCCAGATAGCACAGGGACAGTTAATAGTAGGTAGCAGTAATCTAATGGCAGACTATGGCATTACTGCAGAGGATACCTTACAGGGTAGCTTAGTCCATGTTGCCTTGCAAGGTAGATACCTAGGGGTAATATCTCTACAGGATACTATTAAATCTGATAGCTTTACAGCAGTGGAAAAATTAAAGAAAAACCACGGTGTAGTATGCCATATGGTAACAGGGGATAATGGTAAGGTGGCACAACAGGTTGCTAATGAGATAGGTATTACTGATGTGTACTATAAGCAGTTACCACAGGATAAAATGGCACGATTACAGGAGATTAAGTCCAAGTCCAAAGGCACAGTAGCCTTTGTAGGTGATGGCATTAACGACGCCCCTGTACTAACTATGGCTGATGTTGGTATTGCCATGGGTGGCATAGGCTCAAGTGCAGCAGTGGAAGCCTCTGATGTGGTACTGGTAAGTGATGAGCTTTCTAGAATTAACACTGCAATATCCATATCTAAGAAAACCATGACTATAGTGGCACAGAATATTTTTCTATCACTTGGCATAAAGGTTTTGGTAATGGCATTGGTAGCACTAGGCTACTCCAATATGTGGATGGCAATATTTGCCGATGTAGGGGTAACCATACTATCGGTACTAAATGCAATAAGAGCCTTACAGGTAAAAGATTAATAATATAGTAGGTGAAAACATGGGCGTAGTAATAGGTTTTTTATTTATGATAGTGGTGTCATTTTCACTTTTAATCTATGTACAGATACAACTGTCCAAAAGAGAAAGCCCTTTTACCGGGTTAGTGATACCAGTATTACTGGTGTTTCAGTCGGCAAGTTCGGCATGGCTGATACTAACAAGTCAGGGATTATTTTGGGGTAAACTAGCTATGAATGTGGCGCCTTTTGTGGTTTTACTAATAATAACTATTGGGATATTTTTCTTTGTAAGAAGAAAAAGTAGATAAAAAGTAAAGCTACCTAGGATAACCGACTACTTACAAATAAACATTTCATATTAGCAAGCAGATTAGGTGTATATGCACCTACCCTGCTTGCTAATATTATTTGAAATATTATTTTCTATGTGTTATACTTTTATGGTTTGTAGTGTCAATAAAGTTGCTTAATAATTTTAAAACATTGCAAACTACGAGAAAGGAACAGTCATATGTATGGAGAAGAATATTACTAGGGATATAAATACTGAGGGTGAGGAAAAATTTTATATAAAAACGAAATTATGGAAAAAAGAATACCGAAAACTTTCCTATTTTAATATATTTATTAGGGGTAGGCTATTACTAAAGCTTATAGGTTTAAGTTTGGCAGCTGGCATTGGAGTATGCCTATGGACGGATAGTATGTCCATAGGTCTAATTTTTGGTATGGCATTGTTTTACTTTGTTATTCTTTTTGCAATTATGATGTTAAAAACTGAAGCTCAACACAAAAAGGTAATAAAATCTGATAAGCTGGGAATATTTAATACCTTGTTACATTTGAGATTATATGAAGACTGTATTGTTGTACAAAGAGAAAACATAGAAGGTTATACAAAATTTAGATACGATCAATTTTGTGAGGTAATTGAAAGTAAAATTTTTTATATTTTGTATTTGACACATAACCAAATGTTTGTTATAAGAAAAGTGGATGTGGCTGATACTGGGAATTTCTCAAGTTTCTTAAAAGAGAAATTCAGTGGTAAGTATTCCAAAGGCTAAAAAACAGCAGACTATCTTTATTCTACACAAAGTTAAAGCTACCTATATCAATTTTTGATATAGGTAGCTTTTTATATAGCAAAGATTATAACAAAATAACCCTTGCAGAAAATTATCCTATTATATATAATAGTAGTATTAGACCTAATAATTCGGAAAGCACTATTTAAGGAAGGACAGTAAAGAAATGCCTATTAATATACCAAATGATCTACCAGCAGCAAAAACACTACAAGAGGAGAATATCTTTGTAATGTTTGAAAGTCGTGCCCAGCATCAGGACATACGACCACTTAATATATGTATATTAAATCTTATGCCTACTAAGGTAGAAACCGAAACCCAGCTCCTTAGACTGCTAGGTAACTCACCACTACAGGTAACTATTGATTTAATGCATATGTCCAGCCATAAATCAAAAAACACCTCAGAAGAACATCTGCTAAAATTCTATAAAACCTTTAATGATGTAAAGGATAAGCACTATGATGGACTTATTATTACAGGTGCCCCAGTGGAAACTATGGAGTTTACAGAGGTAAACTACTGGCAGGAGCTGTGCGAGATTATGGAGTGGAGCAAACGCAATGTATATTCTACCTTCCATATATGTTGGGGGGCACAGGCTGGCCTTTACTACCACTATGGCATAGATAAACAGCCACTGTCTGAGAAGATGTTTGGGGTGTTTAAACATGACCGACTTAACTTTAAACATCCTCTGCTACGAGGGTTTGACGATGTATTTTTAGCTCCTCACTCTCGTCACACCGACATTAAGGTAGAGGACATAGTAAAAACTGAGGGACTTGAGCTACTATCCACCTCTCCAGAGGCTGGGGTGTATATAGTGTCTAGCACCAATGGTAGACAGTTCTTTGTAACTGGTCATTCAGAATATGAGCTGGGCACACTGGCTAGGGAGTATTTTAGAGATGTAGACAAGGGCATGGATGTTAAGGTGCCTTGTAACTACTTTATAGATAATAACCCAGAAAACCCACCATACCACAGCTGGAGATCCCACGCTAATCTAATATTCTCCAACTGGCTAAACTACTTTGTATATCAGGATACACCATTTAATGTAGATGATATTATGCCATTATAATAAAAGGTTATTTCCCAATAATTGATATAGCGCCTAATAAAATACAGCACTACAACACAAATCAGGCTGTGACGAAATAGAATTACTTTCGTCACAGCCTGATTATATTATTTAAATCGGTGATACTATGCCTTAAAATCTTCCTCAGTAGAGTCCTCTCCTAGCCATTCCCTTGCGTCTAACTCTCCATCAACCTGTTGACAGATAAAGATAAACATATCCTTTGCCATTTTAAAGGCACTGCGGACATATTCGTCGCTGTAGGTATAGGGTAGGTCTGTAGGGTAACGGGATTCTATATAACAACGGTTAAGATTAACGCTTTCGTCAATCCAATCCCCAAAGGAATCATCAAATCTTTTTGCCTGTTTACACAGCCATGTAAGGTTGTGTCCATCGTGAAGCTTGTCGGTTTTAAGGATTAGATAGGCTTTTAGGGCTTTTTCCACTGCTTGCTGACAGTGAAAGGCTGCAATAGCAATACAGTAATCATTATTTAGTAGCATAGAGGCAGCAATCATATCTTCCCCGGCTTTTTCCAGCCACTCGTGATACAGTTTGCTATCGTTATTTTTAAACTTTTTCCTAGCCATGGAGAACACACCCCGTTTCCTTTATTTTTGCCACAAAGGAATCCTTATTCTGTATTAAATGTTCCCACTCATCTTTTGTATAAACAATTACATCATAACATAGGGGGCTGTCGATATTTACATAGATATTATGCTCGGTTTTGGTTTTGTTATCGGTGGAACAAACCACACAGATTTTAAAGGAAGCCATCTCCCCTCGAGTATTTACCTTATAACTAAATAATATTACCTTCTGTGGATTTACTAGATTTACTATCTCCTGTGTAACCTCTCTAACAACTGGATTATCTGCTATAGTCATAAATATCTCCAACCTTTCTTGTTAAAATAAATCTTCACTTATATAAGCTGATTTAAAACTATTAATATGTGTTATATCCTTGCTAATCACTATTAACCAGGAGCTGTCACAGGGGGCTATTTCTATAGTGGATAGTGGATGATAGAACCTGGGTGGGTTTTGGTAGTAGCCCTCATATTCATCAGCATTTATTAGCTGATACTTTAAGGCTTCTTCCTTGGAGATACTTTTATCAAAACCTGAAAGTATCCCCCATATCCACTGGATATGTCTATTGCTCTGGGCGAAATCTGTTAGCTCCCCTCCAGTAAACCAAATAAAGTTCTGGGAAAAAACCCCGTCACTATTTAGCTGTGGATAGGAGATTAACCAGTTATAGTTAATTTGCTGATTATCTATTCCAGTGAATATATCATGGAGATAACTATAGCCTTTACTATCACCTTTTGAAATAGCACCAAACACACGCACACCTTCTATCTATTATATTATATAATATTATCTACTCAATACCCAGTAGAGAGCGGACTACATAACCAGCCATAATATGGCCAGCCACTGGAGGCACATAGGCAACACTACAAGGGCTGTGTCTACCTGCTACTGAGCCTTCTACTATGGTCTTTGCTGGAAGTTCCGTGGAGAATACCACCTTGGATTTTTTAATGCCCATCTTCTTTATCTGCTGGCGCATTACCCTAGCCAGTGGACAGCCACAACCTACAGTATCACTAATATCACCTAGAGTAAGTAGCTCAGGACGAAGTCTATTCCCTGTGCCTAAACAGGTAATCAGAGGGATGTTTCTCTCATTACACTGCTCTATTAGGTGAAGTTTCGCTGTTACGGTGTCAATGGCATCTATTATAAAATCAGGCTTATAATCATAAACAAACTCACAATTATCAGGCAGATAAAACTGCTGTGCCATCTCTATATTACAGTGAGGGTTAATAGATAGCATTCGCTTTCTCATCTCCTCAACCTTATTATTACCTACATTATCATAAACTGCCACTAGCTGTCTATTAAGATTTGTTATATCTACAGTGTCATTATCCACTATTAGGATATTACCTACACCACTGCGCACCAGTGCTTCGGCACAACTACTGCCTACTCCACCTACTCCCAGTAGTACAACTCTGCTGTTTTCTAGTTTCTTTAACCCTTCCTCCTTATATACAGGTAGGGTTCTTTTTAGCCATTCTTTCATAGGTATTCTGCCTTTCTGTTATCTGCTTAGTCTTTGCTTTTATAGGATTATTTATTAGTGAATAGTTAATACACCCAATTCCATTGGCTGGGTAATAGTGAATAATGTAGGAGTGGCTTCGCCACATTTATAAATATATTTTGCCTTAGCAAAACATCATAACTTTTCATTCTTCACTTTTCATTTTTCACTTATTAACTATTACCTTAATATTTAGGTCTATCCCCTTGCTGTAGGGGAGATAACACCAAGTATTTTAATTAATTAAAAAAATAGGGGCGTAAACGCCCCTATTCGGTCACCGCGAAGCGGCGCACTTTTGCTTTATTTACTTTTAAAATTTATAAGTAAGCCCCACTGTGCCGTTGTACCTCAAGTTGAAACCCGTCATAGACAGGGTGGGTATCATCCCGATGATTCATGCTCCCTTCTTCCAACTACAGTCAATAAAGCTGTAGTCGGGAGGTCTGCAATCCCCAGTGCGGAGGCTGATTCCCGTTTTCAAAAGTGTTGGATTAAAAAGAGAGGTCTGACAAACATAGCAGGGAAAGAAAAGTCAGAGATTATTCTTCCTCGTCTGCATCTACAAAGTCATAATCGTCCTGTAGATTGTTCATGAAGATTTCTGCAATCTTGTCGAATTCAGCTTCGTCAGCAATTGCTTCTAGGAATTCTTCACCGTCTTTGTCTACTACCTGTAGTACAACTAACTCGCCATCATCATGTAGTAAATCTTCTGCGCCATCAAAAATTGGCACTAGCGCCATATATCTTTTGCCATCCTGTTCTAGTGTGTCAGCAACTTCAAACTCATGCTCGTTGCCGTCGTCATCTACAAGTGTTAGGATGTCTACGCCCATTTCTAGTTCTTCCATCGTAAATACCATTCTTTCTTCCCCATACATAAGGGGGATAATCTATGTAATGTGATTATTACACTGTCTTTATGTAGCCTTAGTTGCTACCTTAGGACTAATTTTACAATAATTATCCTAACAAGTCAAGACCTTATAAATAAAGTACACAAATCTTAGGATAAAATTCACAACTGAGCCCTGTAATTATATTTTATTCTGCTAATTGACAATTATTCATCTTTCGGCTTATTTTTAGTAAATATAGTTCGCCCTAGACTTTTAGTATAAAACATCACTATATCTTTACTGGAGTTTTAGTAGGTTTTTATTTAAACCCATAAATTTCGATTTGATTGTTGACAATGAGTTCTACAAGTGATATACTAAACACATCGAATAAAATCGATTTATCAACAGCTAATAAGCTGATTTTTTTCTAGTTATCACATCTATAAATTTTGATTTGATAAATATCCATAAACACCCTTTATAACTAGCAAACCTTTAAACCAGTAGGCGTTTTTAGCTAAAACCACAAATTTAGTTTTACCTATTGACAATTAGCTACTATTTTGGTATACTTTAGTCTGCCCAGTAACCCACCGGCTAGTAAGCTGATTTTTTTAAGATTATCACATCTAAATTTTTCGATTTATCCCTTAGGGATTTTTTAATAATAAACATATCGAAAAAAATAGATGTATAAATATATCATTATACAAACCCAATGAAAGGCATGGTCATAATCATGAAAACTAAAACAAACTCTGGAATTTCCTTCTTTGAGAGATACCTTACCCTATGGGTGGCGCTGTGTATGGTTGCAGGGGTATTAATAGGAAAATTCCTACCACAGATACCAGCAGCCCTAGCCACTATGGAATACGCTAATGTTTCCATTCCAATAGCTATACTAATATGGCTGATGATCTACCCAATGATGTTAAAGGTTGACTTTAATAGCATTAAAGATGTAGGTAAAAACCCTAAAGGACTTTTTGTAACATGGATAATAAACTGGCTGATAAAGCCCTTTACCATGTTTGGTATTGCTTGGTTATTCTTCTTTGTAATATTTAAAAACATTATACCTACCGACCTGGCAACCCAGTATCTATCTGGTGCAGTGCTACTAGGTGCAGCACCTTGTACAGCTATGGTTTTTGTATGGAGCCACCTGACAAAAGGTAACGCTGCCTACACTGTAGTACAGGTTGCAACTAATGACTTAATTATACTAATTGCCTTTACTCCAATAGTAGGACTACTTCTTGGCATGGTAGGGGTAACTATTCCTTGGGATACATTAATTTTATCAGTAGTGCTATTTGTTCTTATTCCACTAATCGGTGGTATCACCACCAGAAACCATGTGGTTAAAACTAAAGGTACCGACTATCTAAACAATGTATTCATCCCTAAATTCTCCAACCTTACTATTGGTGGACTACTACTAACTCTTGTAATTATCTTCTCCTCACAGGGTGATGTAATCCTAGAAAACCCACTTCACATTGCACTGATATCACTACCACTTATTATCCAAACAGTGCTTATCTTTGCCCTAGCTTACCTTGCTTGTAAAGCTCTAAAACTACCCCATGACATTGCTGCTCCAGCAGGTATGATCGGTGCATCTAACTTCTTTGAGCTATCTGTAGCAGTGGCAATATCACTTTTCGGTACTGACAGCCCAGTGGCACTAGCTACTATAGTAGGTGTGCTGGTAGAGGTACCAGTAATGCTAATCCTAGTTAAATTCGCCAACAAAACTAAAGGCTGGTTTAACACAACCACAACTCTAGAAAAAGCCGCATAAGGTATCTATAGTACCTTTAAATAAAAGAATTACAACCCATATAAGAGAGGAAATTATTATGAGTACATTAACAATGGAAATGAGAAACCTATGTTGTCCAGATAGAGAAGTTTGCGATGAGGGCACAGCTCCAGCAGGCGCTAATCTATATAACATCCCAGCTAACAGAGAGCTATCTAAGATTAAATCTGCTGATAGCCAGAACTTCTACAAAACATCTGCACCAGCACACCAAAGCAACTACCCACAGAATTTCTACACAGCTTCTAAGTAAGCTAGTAAACTATCTGTAGAGAAGCTAAAACATTAAGCCTAGGGTGACAGTAGCCGAACACACGCTGGTTTCAATAGTATCACTATAGGGTGATACTAGGAATAATTTTCACTAATACTGCTTTAAAACCTTTGATAATACATAAAGTATTATCTACAGGCTTTTCATTGTCTTAGCAAAAATTATCTCTGGTAAAACTGCATGGCACCCAAAACTATGCAGTTTTGTGCAGTTTGGCATCTGAATGACGAAGCCCTGCTTGCCGCAAGGCGAGGAATAAAGGTGACAAAATGCCAAAAATAGTCTGTTTTGGGCAGTGCGGGTTCGACTACTGTCACCCTCGCCACCCACTCCTTAATCCGAACCAGCCTAAACACTGAGCATATTCACTTCTAGCGTTGTTATCCTCCTAGCCAGACGAGAGTATGCCGTCGTCGTCTGCCTAGCTACAAGCAAATATGCTTGGGGTTTAGGTCGCAGATTTTATGATTAGCAGAGAGGATTAGTATTAAGGAAAAGCCTTGCAGTAATGCATTGCAGTAATGCTTTCGCC
>CAYJEQ010000077.1:0-2968 GCA_964369235.1 uncultured Oscillospiraceae bacterium
TTACAATATAGTAATTGCAACACCAGCAACACTAACAATCACAGCAAAATCACTATACATTAGTGCAGAAGATAATTCTGTAGAATATGATGGTAATGCACACACATTAGCATACCAAGTATCTGGCACATCCTCTCTACTAGCAGGCCACACAATTGAAGGTCTAGAAGTAGCTGAGCACACTAATGTAGGAACATACCAGATGGCACCAACATTAGCGGATATCAAGGTATACAATGGAAATACTGATGTTACTGGTAATTACAATATAGTAATTGCAACACCAGCAACACTAACAATCACAGCAAAATCACTAAACATAAGCACAACTGATCTTTCTGTAGTATACGATGGTAATGAACACACATTAGTGTATGCAGTAGATGGCACAACTCCACTAGTAGCTGGACACACAATTGGTGGTTTAGATGTAGCTAAGTATACAAATGTTGGCACATACCTAATGACACTAGATGCAAATGACATTACAATCAGTGATGCTAATGGCTCTGTTAAGGATAATTATACAATTAACATCACAGACGGAACATTAACAATTACAACAAGACCAGTTTTCCTAGTAGCTAATGACGCTGTAGCAGAAAATGGTGAAATGGTAGTTAGATACACATTTGATAATCTTACTCACCAGTTAGTATTCGGCCAGAGTACTATATTTGATACAGCAAACATGGAACTAGTAGTAGGTCACACAATCTCCATCCCAGCAATGCCAGAATACATTAATGCTGGTAGATACGATGATCTTCTACCAACAACAACTATCTCCTACACAGACACAGCAGGAGTACCAGTTGATGTAACAGCTAACTACAATATTATTGCTGAAACAACAGCTCTAATTATTGATAAGGCTACAGAAGAATCTGATACTATCCAATTTGATATTGATAGCACAGGCCACACAAGACAGTACAACGGCCAGCCTCTAACAGAGCATGGCGTAACAGTTATTGATCCAACAACAGCACCAACTACCACATATGATGTTAATTACAGATACACATATACAGTAGATGGCACAACCTTTACAGATGTAGACAGCTTTGCTGGTATTACAAATGTAGGTACAGTGGATGTTATGGTTACAGCTTATAATGATAATTTCGAGATTACATTAGAAGCACCAATCACGCTAACAGTTACACCTAGAGAAGTTGCACTAAATCTAGGCAATATCTCTACAGTTGAAGGCAGAAGCATATTCCCATCTCAGCTAGAAACATTAATAAACAATGCTTTATTAAATGCAACAACAACAGCAAATGACACATACCCAGTAATTATCGATAGCAGTACACTAGGAACAATCGCAGCTGAAATTATAGGTTCTTATGGTGCAGAAGGCAGATATGACGACGCTCTAAGACTTGTATTTACAGTAGCAGGAGTAAACACTACTCCAGTTAATGGTGTAGCAAATGCAGCAATCGATAGCAACTACCTAATTACGGTTAATTACGGTGATATTATCGTAGGTGAGAATAACGACGATGGTAGCAGACCGGGTGGAGATGACGATGAGGACGACAATATCATAGAAATTCCTGATCCATCACCTCCAACAACAGCAGGTCCTGATCTAGGTGACGATGATGATGATAACACTGGTACAATCACAATTCCTGATGGTAATATTCCACTAGCACCAGGTCCGATTACACCAGCTGGCCCAACAACATCAGAAGCACCAGAAACTACTCCAGAGCCAACTCCAGAAACAACTCCAGCTCCAGAAGTAGAAATCGGTGATCAGGAAATCCCAACAACAGATGCTCCAGAAGTAGAAATCGAAGAACCTGAGATTCCTACAACAGCAGCAGTACTAGGTGGATGGTCCCTAGTTGACCTAATCCTAGCAGTTGTAACAACACTAGTATCCGTAACTCTATTTGCTACATACGGCAAGAAGAAGGACGAAGAAGATAATGCAGATGAAGAAACAGTTAAGCGTCATGGTAAACTAAGACTTATGAGCTTAATCCCAACAATCCTAGCAATTGGACTATTTATCTTTACACAGGATATGAGTCAGGCTATGGTTATGATCGACAGCTGGACAATCGCATTTGCAGTTATCACATTAGTACAGCTAACATTAGCGTTCATGGCAAGAAAAGAAAAATCCGAAGAAACTAATGAAGCTAACTAACAAATTTCGATAGTGTTTGTCAAACTCATTCTTTTGAAAAAACCTCCCTTCGGGGAGGTTTTTTCTGTTTATATTTCCATTAGTTATGTATTAAATATCCCACATAATATTACAGGGGTATTGAATAAAGAGAGTTTTTCTTAATATGTATGGTATAATTCATAAAATCTTTCCTGTTGTTACTTAGGTAGAAGCATTTTGTGCAAGTGAGTAGTATATATTATAATAAGGTATAGGTGTAAAAATATCCCAAATTATATAATGATGATAAAAACCATAAAATTGAACTGAATTTCCCTAAAAAGTTACATATGGTTACCTTGATACGCTTTGTCGGTAATTACATATGATAGGTGACAGAGGTTATTTTAGTAAGTTAAAATATTATATACATATAAACAGCCTATTTACATGCGTGTAAATCCGCATTAAATTATGCAATATGACAAATATTAAGATTGTCCCATAAAATTGCAAAATTCCTATTGCATTATATACAAACCTAGTGTATAATATGCCAGTAACAAAAAATATAGAATTTTGTTTCGGTTTTATATTAAAGGAAAAAATTAAAGGAGAGTGTGGGCAAGATGATGAAAAGATTTAACACTAAAGCTAGACTAATGAGTTTACTGCTTGCAGTAGCAATGGTAATGCCAAACTTTAGTATCCCCCTAACAGCTTATGCAGAAGGCATAGCAACTAACGATACCATAATAACAGAGGTATTAACAGAAACCCCAACAGGAACAGAAGCTCCAATAGGAACAGAAGCTCCAACAGGAACAGAAGCTC
>CAYJEQ010000077.1:3068-3863 GCA_964369235.1 uncultured Oscillospiraceae bacterium
CTCCAACAGGAACAGAAGCTCCAATAGGAACAGAAGCTCCAACAGGAACAGAAGCACCAACAGGAACAGAAGCACCGACAGAAACCGAAACAACTGACATAATACCAACAACAGAGCATCAGATGATGACACTGGCAGCAGGTGGAGATTATACAGTTACCTACTTGGGCTGGGATCACGAACCAGAACATCAGTCAAATGTGAATCATGGCGATGCATATCAGATACTAGACAGTAACCATACTAATAACAGTAAGGGATGGAGCTGGATAGTGTATGAAGGTAGAGATAATATCTCAGGCTATGACACAACAGAAGGATTAAAAGCTGGCGATAGGGTGATTATAACAGGGGATGTAGTCCTAGTAAATGAAGCCACTATGAATCATACATATGTAATTGATTATGTATATAATGGCACATCTTACGGAACACAGACGGCGACTTTTAATCTATCCAATCTACTTGAGTTTATGGCAAACGAAACTGTAGCAGAGAATACTATAGGTGACAGATACAACAGCCTTGTTTCTGAAATGACAGTAATTCCAGCACCAGAAGGTAAGGAGTTCTCCCACTGGGTAGATAGCACAGGCAGAGAATATCAGGTAGGGGACATTGTTCCCGTGGCATATTCTATGACAGTATCTCCAGTATGGGTGGAAAGCGAAGTTCCAGCAGTGGAATACGAAGTGACATTCGGTGATAATGACCCTACAAAGGTAGAAGAAAACACCACAACAACAGCACCAACAACAAATCCAACAACACCAGATGACAAGGAACTAATTGGTT
>CAYJEQ010000077.1:3963-12094 GCA_964369235.1 uncultured Oscillospiraceae bacterium
GAAAACAGCACAGAAGTAGAAGTTGAGCTAGGTGGCGAAACACCAGCAATTACAGCACCAACAACCTACTACCCAGTATATAAAGATATTCCAGCAGTGGAATACGAAGTAACATTCGGTGATAATGACCCTACAAAAGTAGAAGAAAACACCACGACAACAGCACCAACAACAAATCCAACAACACCAGATGACAAGGAACTAATTGGTTGGGCAACAACAGAAAACAGCACAGAAGTAGAAGTTGAGCTAGGTGGCGAAACACCAGCAATTACAGGCACAACAACCTACTACCCAGTATATCAGGCTAAGTCCTATGATGTATCTTTTGGTAGCAATACTCCTCGTGAAGTTGACCATGGTAGCACAACAGTAGCACCAACAACAAATCCAACAACACCAGAAGGCTCTACACTAATTGGTTGGTCAAAGGCAGAAAACAGCACAACAGTAGATGTTGCACTAGGTGGCACAACACCAGCAATTACAGCACCAACAACCTACTACCCAGTGTATGAAGCTAAGTCCTATGATGTAAACTTCGGTGGTAATCCATCTGAGGAAATAGAGCATGGTAGCACAGTAACAGCGCCAGAAACAGACCCAGAAACACCAGCAGGATCTACACTAGTAGGTTGGACAACAGAAAAAGATGGCACAACAGCAGAAGTTCTTCCAGGGGAAGAAACACCAGCAATCACAGGCCCAACAACCTACTACCCAGTATATGAAAAGGCTATCTATGATATTACATTTGGTTCTAATGATACAGTAAATGTAGCTCATGGTGGCAACACAATAGCGCCAACAACAAACGGCACAGCAACACCAGTAGGATCTACATTAATCGGTTGGTCTACAAGCCCTAACGATACAGAAGTAGAAGTGGATCTAGGGGAAGAAATTGGTCCTATCCTTAAGTCTGATATATACTACCCAGTAAATGTTAAAAATACTTATGAAGTATCATTTGGTACAAACCCATCTGAAACGATAGAACATGGTAGCACAGCTACAGCACCAACAACCGAGGGTGAAACACCAGATGATAAGGTGCTAGTAGGTTGGGCAACAACAGAAAACAGTGCAACAGTTGAAGTAGAGCTAGGTGCAGAAACACCAGAAATCACAGCTCCAACAACATACTACCCAGTATACAAGGATGTAGAGAAGTTCACAGTTACATATCTAGATGAAACAGGTGCAGTTTACAAAACTGACTCAACAACACAGAAATTCACAGCAAATTCTGATTACACACCAGCAGACCTAGAAGGTGCTAACAAGAGAACACTTTCTGGTTGGTATGATGAAGCAACAAACACATTCTACCCAGCAGGGGAAGAAGCAATTCTTGAAGGCAATGTAACACTAACACCGGTTATTATTAACCATGGCAGTGAGAATGTAGGTAACTACCTATCCAAAACATATGATGGAGAAGGTTTTAGCAATGTTGCTAACAGAATTAAAAAAGACCTAGAAGCAAATAACGAAGTATCTGGAATTGACTACAAGAATATTTCTATAGTTGTATATCAGGGTGATAAGGTTATTAATACAACTCTAGAAACAATCCCAGTGATCCTAGCATCTGATACAGCTAATCATGACTACAGATATGAAGGCTATATTGATGGTGAGAAGATTTTTGATGGTGATCTTGGACTAAAAGTAAACCATAGAGAAATTACAGTATCCGTAGAAGGTGCAGTAGCAGATGAGTCTGGCACTGAGCAGCTAGTAAAAATCTTCACAGGTGGAGATCACACACTAAACTACACAGTTGAAGCTGGCGATGCAGAAGGCAAAACAGGACTGGCAACAGGCCATACAGCAGCAGAACTAGCACCATTTACAGCATCAACAGCAGGAACACATAAGTACAGCCCATCTATAACAGATGTAAAGATTACTAATACAGCAGGGGAAGATGTAACAGCTAACTATACAGTTACAATAGTACCAGCAGATCTAGTAATTGAGGGCGCAACAACAGGTTTTGAAATTGCCCTTGATACTACTAAAGAAACAACAAAAACATATGATGGTGAAGAGCTAACACTAGAAGATACAGACTTTATCGTAACAGATGAGGCTGGAAATGAGCTTTCTGGTTTAGATTTTACCTACACAGATAAAGATGGTAAGCCTATTGATGACCCATCTATCCTAGATGCAGGTACAGTAGAGGTTGTAGTAACAGCAGCATCTAAAAATCCTGATGGCACAGTAAACTTTGAAGCAAGCACTACAGTTACACTAACAGTAAATAAGAAAGATATTACAGTATCTGTAGCAGGTGCAACAGCAGACTCTACAGGAAGCGTCAAGGTAGTTAAGCCATACACAGGTAGTGATCAGAGCCTAGAATACACAGTAGAATCTGGTCTAGCTACAGGCGAAAAGGCAACAATGCCAACAACTACACCAGCAGTATCAGTAGGAGTATATCCATACAGCCCAGCTGTAGAAGATATTACAATTACAGATGCATCAGGTAAAGACACAACAGCAAACTACAATATTACAGTAGTACCAGCAGAGCTGGAAATTACAGAAGCTACAACAGGTTTTGAAATTCAGCTAAATGGTGGCAAAGAAACAAGCAAAACATATGATGGTACAGACCTAACTCTAAATAGCAATGATTTCACTGTAACAGATGCAGCAGGCAAAACAGTAACAGGCCTTGAGTTTATCTACACAGATAAAGATGGTAAGATAGTTGATCCATCTATAGTAGATGCAGGAACAAAGGAAATAACTGTAACAGCAGTATCTAAAAATGCCGATGGTACAGTAAACTTTGCAGTAAGCACAGCAGTTACCCTAACAGTAGAAAAAAGACCAGTAACTATGACAGTAACAGAAGCGACAGCTAATGGTATTGGTAGACTACAGGTAACTAAATCTTACACAGGGGAAGAATTTACCCTTGAGCACACAGCACAGTCAGCAACAGCTGAAACAGGACTAGTTCCAGGACATAGTACACTTATCCCAACCCCAGCAGTCGCTACAACAGTTGGCAGATACACATATGAGCCAACAGTAGCAGATATTACAATTAGCTCAACATCAGGAGATGTAACAGCAAACTATACTATTACAGTTCTACCAGCAGACCTACTAATTACTAAGGCTACAGAAGGTTTTGAGATTAATACTGATACCGAAACAAGCAAAACTTATGACGGTACAGAGTTAACTTTAACTGATAATGACTTTACAATTAGTGGCAAAGATGGTATAATAGATAGCGGTATTGAAATCACCTACACCGATGCTGATGGCAATCCTATTGATCCAACAGTTTTAGATGCAGGAACAATTGATGTATATGTAACAGCAACTTCTAAAAATGCCGATGACACCATTAACTTTGAGGTAACCACAGTAGTAACACTAACAGTGTCCCCAAGACCAGTTAGCCTTGTTATTGGCAATGTAAGCCTACAGGAAGGTAATGGACTAACAACAGAGCTTAAGGAATCCCTAGTTAATACAGCCCTAGCTTTTGCAACAACAGACGCTAATGACGGCAAAAATGCAATTATCGATCCTAGCCACCTACTAGGTGCAACACTTACAACTCCAGCAGATATTACAGTAGTAGGAACATACCTAGATTCTCTAGGTCTACAGTTTACACTAGCTGATGGAACAGTTGTAGTGCTAACACACAATGAAGCAAATAACCTAGTAAATGGCAACTATGATATAACATTAGATTTCGGTACTCTAACAGTTACAGCTAAACCTGTGGTAACACCAGGTGGCGGTAGCGGTGGAGACAATGACAATGATGACAGAAACCCAGGTTTCGGTGGTGGTAATGACGATGATGAGGATGAAGATACAATAGTAATCCCAGAAACAGAAATCCCAACATCTCCTGGTACAATCATTACTCCAGATGATACCGATGACTTTACACCAGCTCCAGTTCCAACTACACCAACAGCACCAACTACACCTGAAACATCTCTACCATCAGCTGGTACAGATACAGATGGCACAACTGGTAATGAAGGTACAGGTACTGAGGGGAATACCGATGGTAGCACAGAGGAAGAAACAGCACCAGAAATAGTAATTGAAGATGCTGAAATCCCAATGACTGATTCTCCAGAAATCCAGATTGAAGAACCACAAATTCCAACAACAGCAGGACCACAGTTAGGTGGTTGGGCTCTAGTTGATTTAGTGCTTGCACTAATAACAGCTCTAACTTCTGTAATTCTACTAGCTTCTTACTCAAGAAGATATAGAGATGAAGACACAGAAGAAGAGAAAAAGAGCAAAGGAAGACTAAGACTAATGAGCATTTTACTTGCAGCTATTGCAGTAGGCCTATTCCTGTTCACACAGAACCTAGCTCTACCTATGGTTATGGTAGACAAATGGACACTTGTGTTTGCAGTAATCACATTAGTACAGTTAATAGTTGCGTTTATGGCTAGACATGAAACTGAACAGCCAAAACCAATTCACTAAAATTCGATTATTTCTATTTTTTGTTTGTCCTTTTCTTTTTGAAAGAACCTCCCTTAGGGAGGTTTTTTCATATTCTAAAATAATTACATAGCCTATAAAACTAATAAAAAAGGTACTATATCAAATGTAGGGGTGTCTTCCCTCGTTGTCGACGAGGGAAGACACCCCATATAAATTCACCCCAACATCTACCATGTGGATTATTGAAAACAGCATTTTAAATATTATGTATGTTAAATGTATACTAGAACAGCAGATAGCCAAGGGCAAGGATTAAGGTTTTATCCGCACCCTCATTAGATAGTAGTAGTATTAATCCTATTAGAATAAGCTTTTCACTGGATAATCCCAGTGAGGACAGCAAACTGCTAATGGAATGTTCTCCATCTCCCAGTAAAGGTAGGGATTTGATACTTTGAGGTAGGTGTAATAACTGTTCAATACTATTACTTAGTAGATTGCCCTTGCTTTCCTCAGGGGGCTGTGGCTGGGGCTTTTCCTTAAAATTATCGGTGCTTTGGTAATTGTAATTGGTATCAGGAGGGCTATTATCCACATGGGGGATATTATCCACATGGGGGATATTATCCACAGGAGGGAACACTGACAGAGGGGAGTTATCCACCACGGCACCACTAGGTTGTGGATAACTTTCTTTGGTACTACTGATTGTATTATCTCTAGGGGTATTATTATTTATACTGCGGTTTGCCATAGTATTACCATAACTATTGGCACTGTTTAGGGTTTGATTGGCTCTAAGCTCCATCTCCCTAACACGATTAATTGCCTCCTGCTGCATACGAAGAAGATCATCACCACTGTAGGTTTTACTATTGTCCCAAACCATTATATCACCTCTTATTTTTAACGCTAAGGTGCAAAACTGGGCAGTTAGGCGTTACACCAACAATATTACATATTGTCGTTGTAAAGCCTAAAGTTTTGCACTTAGCTTGTTTATAGTCGCTAAGATGTAAAATAGGATAGTTAGCTTGAGCTAAACAGTCCCAGTTCCTTTACCAGTGGGAGAAGTCTTATTAGTTGCATGATTTTAATGGCGTCGTCTACCTTTTTCTGACGCTCCTCACTAAGTAGTGGTCGCAATGCTCTAAGTAATGCTGTGTTATTGTCCTCCTCTCTAAGTAGTGATAGGGCAGATTGAAGTTTAAATAATATCTGTGGATCAAAGGCTGGCTTAGGAGGTGGAGGAGGTGGTTGATTGCCACCTAAAAGCCCTCCTAACATAGCCATAAAGTCCATATTGTCATTTGATTGGGTAGGCTCTGGTGGAGCAGGTGGAGGGGTGTGGGAAGCAGCATTAGTCATATTCATATTATCAAGATCTATGCCTAAGCTACTGGCTAATCCTTTAAGCTGATTCATTCCTTCGGTGCTAGATAGAATACTATTAATCTGTCCTAGTAAATCCTCCACAGACTCACCTGCCTTTCCTATAACTTATAGTAATCCCACTATGAAACTAGGATTTGCCACCCATTAATTTTCCTAGAAACTCCTTGGCTTGGGGGCTTGCCATCATCTTTTGTAGTGCTTCTGGGTTAGATAACATTTTGCCTACCATGGCTTTTTGCATAGGTGGTAAACTGCCGATTAAATTTTCAGCCTTATTACTATCTAGGGACTCCTTAATATCCTTAGGGTCTTTCCCTAGCTGTTTACTTGCTATATTTATAATATTATTTAGCTGTTCTGGAGAGATTTGATTAGGATTCATAATATAGTCCTTCCTTTCTTACCATTGTTTAACTATAATTAGAAGATTTTTGCTGTAATCACAGCAAAATATTTTCCATAAATAACAGATAATCACAGCCATAAATTCTTTTAAAGAAAAATCTTTTTTAGGTATGGTAATTTATTAGCTTTTGTTATATAATGTTTACTATTATACTTCCCCCTATGAAAGGAACAAGAGCAATGAATATTATTTTTTTATCAGACATCCATGGAGAACTTGGAAATACAGTGGAGGTTTTAGAAAGATATAAAGACAGCTGTGAGGCAGTTATATTTACTGGGGACGGCTTAGATGATATGAAAATTGCAGCACATCCATATAACTATCAAGTTTTTGCTGTTGCAGGAAATTACGACGAAGGCATAAGAGAGATGACTTTTACCCTAGCAGGTAAGAAATTTTACATCTGCCACGGAAACCTATGTGGTGTAAAGGAAAACTTAGACACCTTAAAAGCCATTGCAATGAGCTATAAAGCAGACCTGTGTTTATTCGGTCATAGTCATATTCCTTACTATGAGGAGGAAAATTCTATGATTATAGCTAATTCCGGTAGCATAGGTAATTGCAAAGCTTATAAAAAATACACCTATTCAATTATATGTATTGATGGTGATAATGTTTCTATTAAATTTTATGATCTTGATAGTAATAAGCCTTTTAGCTTTTAACAATAGGATTTATACCATTATATGAAAAGGTAGCCCTTAAATATTCTAACAATAGCCACCCATTTCTACAAAATATAAAGAGAGAGGTGTATTAGATGTTCAGACTAAAATCAGGTGATGGCATAGCTGTGTTTTCTCCATCTGCCCCAGCAACATTTACAGCAGAAACTAGGTACCAAAGAGGTAAGAAATACCTTCAGGACAAAGGTTTCTCCTTTATTGAGGGGCAGTTAACTGGCAAATCCGACTTCTATCGCTCAGGCTCTATTAAGGATAGGGCAGAGGAGCTAAACAGCCTTATAAGAAACCCTCAGGTACAATGTATTATGTCGGCTATAGGTGGATCTAACTCCAATTCCCTGCTGCCTTATATTGACTATGAGGCTTTTAAAGCTAATCCTAAAATTATAACAGGCTATTCCGATGTAACAGCAATTCTACTAGCCATCTATGCCAAAACAGGGATAAAAACCTTCTATGGCCCTGCGGTGGTAGCTTCTTTTGGGGAGTTTCCTCCCTTTGTAGAGGATACCTATGAGTATTTTGCTGATATGTTTTGTAGGGAGATTACCCTTCCCCACAGCTACCCTACTCCGAAATTTTGGACAGAGGAGTTTATAAACTGGGAAAGCCAAAACCGAGGGAAAACCCCAGTGGAAAATCAGCTTATTACAGTGAATAAAGGCACAGCAACAGGTAGAATTATCGGTGGTAATCTAAACACTATCCTAGGTATTTGGGGCAGTGAGTATATGCCAGAGATAAAGACTGGTGATATTCTCTTTATAGAGGATAGTTTAAAGGATATAGCCACAGTGGAGCGCAGTTTTTCCCATCTAAAGATTAACGGTGTTTTTGACAAGGTAGCTGGGATAATCCTAGGTAAACACGAGCTGTTTAAAGATTTAGGCACAGGTAGAAAACCCTATGAAGTCCTAATGGAGGTTATAGGACAGACTACAATCCCCATACTTGCAGAGTTTGACTGTAGTCACTGCCACCCAATGCTAACCCTGCCTATAGGGGCGCAGATAGAACTAGACGCCACCAACCAAAAGGTAACCCTTATAGATTACTAAATCTAAGTATTATATGTAATAAGCCACTTTATCCTGTGACCGACAATCAGGATAAAGTGGCTTATATTGTAAAAAGAAAACCACGGGCTATGCCCGTGGTTCAAAAAAGGCGGAAGCCG
>CAYJEQ010000078.1:0-11522 GCA_964369235.1 uncultured Oscillospiraceae bacterium
CACTCTTAACTATTCACTTATAAATAATCCTAACGCAGTAAGGATTATTTATATTCTATTCACCACTAGGATTTATTGCTACTGTTTACGAATATATTCTTATGTGGTATACTATAATGTATGACTAATAGCCTATACGCTTATTGTATGCTAATTAATATGTAATTTAAAAGGACGGATAAAACCATGACTAATTGGACAGAAATTAACATAACTATACCTTGTGAGCATTTAGAAAACGCATCGGCAATTGCCCAGATGACTGTGCCTTATGGCATCTATATTGAGGATTACTCCGACCTAGAAACCGAAGCTCCAAAGATTGCAAGAATCGACCTTATTGACGAAGATCTACTTAAAAAAGACCGTAATAACGCAATTATCCATATATATATAAGCCCAGAGGAAAATCCAGCAGAGTCTATTAGTTTTCTGACTACTAGACTGGAAAGCGAAAGTATTCCCCACACTATAGCTACTAACCTAGTTAATCAGGAGGAGTGGGCAACAGCATGGAAGAAATACTACCACCCAGTGCGTATTTCGGAAAATGTAGTGGTATGCCCTTCATGGGAGGAATATACTAGAGAGAGGGATGAAGATAAAATCATTACCCTTGATCCAGGTATGGCATTTGGAACAGGTACCCATGACACTACAAGACTATGTGTACAGATACTGGATAAATTCGCTACTAAGGACAGCCGTATGTTAGATGTAGGCTGTGGCAGTGGTATCCTTGCTATTGCAGCTTCTCTACTAGGTTGTAGAGAGGTTATCGGTGTGGACATCGACCCAGTAGCAGTAAAGGTAGCTAAGGAAAATGCCCAGCTTAATAATATTACCAACAGCACCTTCCTATGTGGTGATTTAGTAGATCAGGTAGAAGGTGGATTTGACATAATCTGTGCAAACATCGTAGCCGATATAATCATAAGACTAAGTGGAGATATTACTCCATTCTTAAAGAAGGATGGCAGACTAATCGTTTCTGGAATTATCCAGGAGCGTGAAGGTGATGTAGCTGTGGCACTGGAGAAAATCGGACTGGTGCAGACCCATCGTGAAGCTAATGGTGGCTGGGTTGCTCTTTGCTATATGTGGAGGTAGTCTATGCCTAGATTTTTTTCTCAGAATATAAAGGGCGATTACTGCTATATTACAGGGGAGGACGCTCTACACCTAAGCAAATCCCTCAGGGCAAAGGTAGGTGAGGCTATCACTGTATGTGATAGTAATGGCAGTGACTACCACTGTGAAATCAGTGAAATCACAAAGGATAGTGTAAGCTGTAAAATACTATCTAAAGAAGCCTGTAATACCGAGCCTAAAGTAAAGGTAGATTTATATATGTCCCTACCTAAAGGGGATAAGTCAGAGCTAATTATCCAGAAGGCTGTAGAGATGGGCATTAACTCCATCTATTTTATACTGTCCGAGCGCTGTATCTCTCGCCCAGATGATAAATCATGGAATAAGAAATGCCAGCGTTACCAAAAGATAGCAGTAGAAGCGGCTAAGCAATCTGGTAGAGGGATACTACCACAGGTAGAGGGTGTACTGTCCTTTAAGGAGGCAGTGGCACAGGCTAAGGAAAGCCAGCTACCTATAATCTTTTACGAAAGAGCAACTAAAAAGCTATCCACCCTACTATCACAAAACCCAGCTACTATATCTATGATAGTTGGTAGTGAAGGTGGTTTTACTGAGGATGAGGTAAACTACGCACTGGAAAATGGCGTAGAATCCCTATCTCTAGGCAGTAGAATAGTTCGCTGTGAAACTGCACCACTACTTGCCCTAGGTGGCATTATGTATGGTTGTGGTGAATTTTAATTAATCTTATATGGAGGTGGTACTATTAAACCCAGTTTAAAAACTAGTGTTGCCGAAGGCTTTATAGCCTTACTAATGATAATATCACTGCTTTTTTTAGGGGAATTAGTAGGCGCAAATCTCCCTAGAGAGATGCCAGATATAGATAGCACCCTAATAGAGAGATACCTTCCCATAGGAGAAAGTTCGGTGGATATCCCTGCCCTACTAGAAAGCCCTAATCTGGGATCTATGGGGTTTCTATATGCTTTGGCTGCGCTGGACAGCACCCCTTATAGGGATTTTTCCCCACAGGAGGACGCTAATGTATTTCTTGATATAGCCAGTCTTCTACCCAGTGAGGGTAGGATAACTTTATTTAAATTTGGCATAGATAACAGCCTTAATATAACCTATGAGGGAAGCCAAGATAGTTTAAATCAGTTTACCAATAGCCTAGCTAAAACAGGGAGATTTTCCACTATACACTACAGTAAAAACCCAGAGGAAAACAGCTACACAATACACACTCAATTAATGTGAAAGGCAGATAGATACAATGAAAGCAATGGACGGGGCTATGAGCTACCAAATCACCATACCTAAATACCACTGTGATTTAAATAAAACCCTAGGAATGGTATATCTGCTTAAGGAGATTGAGCAGATTGCCACTGTTCATGGGGAATCCTTTGGAGGAGGTCATCAGGATTTACTGGATATGAACATGATTTTTGTTATGTCAAAAATCGGCATTAAAATCCACCGTATACCTACTATGAATGAACAGCTACAGATAATTACCAAACCACAAGACCTTAAAGGGGTAAGTTTCCTTAGAAAAAGTCAGATAGCCACCCTAGATGGTGAGCTACTTATTGACAGTCAGACTGCATGGGTGCTTATTGATCCTACCAGTCGTCGTATACTTCGCCCCAGTGTGTATCCATATACATTTCAGATTGATGAGGGTGAGCCCGACCATATAAATGTGCTAAAAACTAAACTGCAAACCAGTGACAATATAGTACATGCCTACACTAAAACCATACGCTACAGCGATATGGATCTTAATAACCATATGAATAACACCATCTATGGTAATGTTATAATGGATGCCCTACCCTTTGATTTAGTATCCAGTAAATCCCCTAAATCCATCTATCTCCACTATCAAAAAGAAGCCCTCCTAGGAGATCAGTTAAAGGTAGGTATAGCAAATCTAGGCAATGAAAACTTCTACATAGAGGGCAGAGGCAGTGAGGGAAATCACTTTAGCTGTAATGTATCATTTTAATTCTAATAATTAGTATATAGACAATAAAAATAAGGCTGTAGAGATTTTTTTAATCCTCTACAGCCTTTAGCATTACACTATTCACTTCTATATAAGTTATGGGGTGTATTCCCTAGCCATCGAGCCAGTGAATGCACCCCATTATAATCTCATCTAAGTATTTATTTAATAGCCTATTATGCTAATTTTCCTCTGGGGCTCTAATGGTAACAGCCACCTGATTTGGCATACAAACAGCAATGTCAAAGTCAGCACTTATTGCTCCAAACTGCTCACATAGATGGTCAGGGCAGACTACATCAACAAACCTTATGCTTTCATTCTCTAATAGGAAATTTACCGGCACACCGTACTGCTCCATAGATATGGTTTGGCTTTTTCCATCAGTATACTCACCTAGATTTATCTCTAGTTCATGTTCATTTCCTATGGTAATTATAGCTGTATTCCCCTGTGGTATAGCAATGCTTTTCATATAAGCAGAGTAACCAAAATACCCCATAATAGCAAGGGCTATTACTCCAATAATAATTATATCACCTTTTTTTATAAAACTGCGCTTTTCTTCCACAAATATTCTCCTATCAACTGTGTTTACTTTACTATTCTCCTATCTACTGTGATTATACCTTTAGTAAGCTATCTTTGTCAAACAAACTTTTTGTGGCTAAATTATATCAAAATAAAATAATATCCACCTTTGTATTATACATTATATCCAGTGAATTAAATGGCTTTTGGACTATGGCATTAATACTGTGCATATTCATATTATAAAAGACCTTTATACAGCGAAATTTTAATTGATATACCTAATAGTTTGTGGTATAATATACACTGTATAACTAGGTTTAAATTTCTTGACCTTATTGTGTATATTATAGCCTTATTCATAGCTTTAGGTTTGATGCCTAGGCATATCCGCTTTCGCTCCATACCCTTATGGCTAATTGTATGAATTTTCTTCGAAATTCCATACAATATACACTGTATAACTATGTTTAAATACATATAACAAAATTTAAACTTTTTTAGGCTATTATAAGCTGATAAACTATAATAGCATTACCCTTAATTTTTACATTTTAGGAGAGTATCCATAATGAACAAAATAAATCTTGCAATAATATTCGGAGGCGCCAGTAGTGAGTACGAAGTTTCTCTACGCAGTGCCACCTCGGTAATAAACAACACCAACACCGACCTATACGACCTAATACTTATCGGTATTACCAAGGAAGGCAGATGGCTAAGATACACTGGGGACACCGATAAAATAATTGATAATAGCTGGATTAATTCCCCTGAGTGTTTCCCAGCAGTTATCTCCCCTGATAGCAATCATCATGGTATTATCCAGTTTAAGCCTGATAAGGTGGAGATTGTACCTATTGATGTAGTATTCCCAGTTCTTCATGGAAAAAACGGTGAAGACGGTACATTACAGGGGCTACTAGATATGGCTGGGATACCATATGTAGGCTGTGGAGTTGCCTCCTCAGCAAACTGTATGGATAAGGAGCTTACCCATATTATCCTAGAAAATGCTGGGGTTAAAACCTCCTGTTGGCAGGTGGTTAGAAAAAGCGATATGACTAGCTTTGATGCTATTGAAACCTCCCTGGTAAAAAAACTATCCTACCCAATGTTTGTAAAACCAGCCTGTGCTGGCTCCTCTGTAGGGGTAGGTAAGGCAAATAATAAAGCACAGCTAAAAGCAGCCATTATAGAAGCCTTAAAACATGATAATAAGGTGCTTGTGGAGGAGTGCATAGTAGGCATCGAGGTAGAATGTGCCGTTATGGGTAATTCCCACCCTACTGCTTCGGTGGTAGGTGAGCTAGAGGTACAAAGCGAGTTTTACGACTATGATGCTAAGTACACAAACGACACTACAACCATACATATCCCAGCTAGAATACCACTGGTACAGGCAGAAACAATCCGACTAGCTGCTGTATCAGCCTATAAGGCACTGGGCTGTAGGGGACTTTCTCGTGTGGATTTCTTTGCCCTTAATGACGGTAAGATTATCCTTAACGAAATAAACACCCTACCGGGATTTACCTCCATTAGTATGTATCCTAAAATGATGATGGAAAGTGGCATGAGCTATCCACAGATAATAGATAAACTAATTAAACTTGCACTAGAAGATGCATAACCCATTATTTTAAATAGAGAGGTACAGTCTTAATGGATAAGTTATTAATAGGTGTTATTGACAGTAACACATCAGCAGTAGAAAAACTAGCAAAAGACTTCCCCTATATAGATTTTTTAGTAAGCCTATACACCCATACTATAACCGAAGAAAATCGCAGTGAGCTAACCAAGGCTATGAAAGCTACTGTAGCAGAGCTAACCCAGAAAAATACTGAGATAATCATCTGCTTAGATCCACTGTTAAGCCAGTATCTGCCTAAAGAGGGAGATATTCCACTGATAAGTGTTTTTTCCACTGGTTTACAGGAGGCTTGTTCCCTTACCCATGGTCGTATTGGGGTACTTTCCTCAAAATCTGCACTTAAGGTAGGTGGATATGGTAAGCTGGCAAGGAACATCCGTCCAACGGTGGTGGTAACAGGGTGGTATCTAGAAAATATAAACAAACCAACAAGGGAAGACATTGACGAAGCTGTAGAGGTATTTAGTCGTGATCATGTAGACTGTGTGCTAATTAGTGCTTGTCTACAAAGGGATCTGGTTGATTATCTATCAGAGAAGATGCCAGAGGTACATATAGTTCGTCAGTGGGAAACCCTAAATAAAACCTTAAAATCCACCCTAGCAGTAAAAGGCATGATGGTTTTTCACAATAAAGGATCTGTAAACACATTAAGTTAACCATTAGGTTAAGAGCAAAGAAAGAAGGCAAATATCTTGAAAAAAGAAGTAATGATAACAATTACAGGGGATCAGACAGTAGATGGAGAAACCGATACAATAGAGGTACTTACAACAGGTAATTATTATCGCAAAAATGGCAATTATTACATTAGCTATGAAGAGAGCCAATCTACTGGAATGGAGGGTGTACGCACCACCATTAAGGTAGAAGATGAGAAGAAGGTAACCATGATGAGAAGTGGCAACCTTAAAACCCAGTTTATAATCGAAAATCAGGTGAGACACAGCTGTTATTATGACACTGGGCAAGGTGGCTTAATGATAGGTGTATGGGGTAATCAGATTATCTCCTCATTAAAAGATAGTGGAGGTATGCTGTCCTTTAAATATACCATGGACATAAATACTGCACTGGCAAGTGAAAATAAAGTAACTATAAATATCAAGGAGTGTTAGAACATTGTTTAATCCAACAACAGATACAATTAATCAGATTAAAACCCTAGTAGAGGACAGTTTAAAATCAGCTATCCAAAAGGGACAGCTAGCAGAGGGTGAAATCCCAGAATTCACTGTAGAAATCCCAGCAGACACCACCCACGGTGATTTTGCAACTAATGCAGCAATGGTATCAGCTAGAGCTTTTCGTCTAGCACCGAGAGCTATTGCAGAGATTATCAGTAGTAATATTAAGTTAGAAGGCACAGTTTTTGAGAAAATAGAGATTGCTGGCCCTGGCTTTATTAACTTCTTCCTATCTGACAGATGGTTTGCCTCTATTGTAGAAGGCATTATCGCTGCTGGTGAGGACTATGGTAGATCCGATTACGGCAATGGGGAAAAGGTAATGATAGAATTCGTATCTGCTAACCCAACAGGCCCTATGCACATGGGTAATGCTCGTGGTGGATCTATTGGTGACTGTCTAGCAGATGTTATGAAGCTGGCTGGATATAATGTACACAAAGAATTCTACATTAATGACGCAGGTAATCAGGTGGAAAAACTAGGTGTATCCCTAGAAGCTAGATACCTACAGATGTACAAAGGTGAAGATGCTATAGAGTTCCCAGAAGATGGTTATCAGGGCCTTGATATCGTGGATAGAGCTAAGGAATTTGCTGAAATCCACGGTGATAAATATGTAGAAGTTTCCTCTGAGGAAAGAAAGAAAGCCCTTGTAGAGTACACTCTACCTGTTAACATTGCTAACCTAAGAAGAGATTTAAGCAAATACCTAGTTGAGTTTGATCAGTGGTTCCCAGAAAGCACACTACATGAAGATGGTTCTGTGGCTAAGGCTATCTCTACACTTGTAGACAAGGGCATGGCTTACGAGAATGAGGGCGCAATCTGGTATAGGGCTACAGAGTTTGGTGGGGAAAAGGACGAAGTTCTTGTTCGTGCCAACGGTATCCCAACATATTTTGCTGCTGATATTGCTTACCACTACAACAAGATGGCTGTAAGAGGCTATGATCGCTTAATTAATGTATGGGGCGCTGACCACCATGGCCATGTAGCACGACTTAAAGGTGCTATGAATGCTATTGGACAGAACGGTGACAAACTAGACATTATCCTAATGCAGCTGGTAAGACTAACTAAAGACGGTAAGCCTGCTAAGATGAGTAAGCGTTCTGGTAGATCTATCACCCTAGGGGATTTAATCGAAGATATCCCAGTAGAAGCTGCTAGATTCTTCTTTAATATGCGTGAAGCTAACTCTGCACTAGACTTTGATCTAGATCTTGCAGTGGAACAAAGCTCTAACAACCCTGTATACTATGTACAGTATGCCCACGCTCGTATCCACAGTATTTTAAGAAATCTTAAGGCTGAGGGTATTGCTATCTCCACTCCATCTATAGAGGATCTAACTCTGCTGAAAACACCTGAGGAAATCCAGCTTATTAGAGGTCTATCTAAGCTTCCTCGTGAGATAGTTACAGCAGCTAAAAATTACGATCCTTCTCGACTAACCCACTATGTAATGGATATTGCAGCAAGCTTCCATAAATTCTACAATGCTTGTAAGGTTCGCATTGATGATGAGAATCTTATGAATGCTCGTGTGGCACTATGTGTAGCAACAACAATAGTTATAAAGAATGTTCTGGCAGTTATGAAGATAAATGCCCCAGAATCAATGTAATACAAATAGGAAAGGTTTGTGAAAAATATGGATCTACCCCATAGTAGTGAGTATCTTTTAGACCTATCCCATATATCCTATAATAATGAAACAAACTACCAGAAATCCCTTCTAGGCAGTAGCAATATACTGCTACCACTCCTAGGGGGGACTGGTAATATTATGGTGATTTATGGTATTAATCCCCTACTAGAACCTGTTGGAGAGATTAGTTTTCCCCAGCTTATATCTAGCTATGGGGAAAAACTAAGCAAACTAAAATCCCATGGCATAACCTCTGTACTATTAACAGAGGTGGACAGCCTTGCTGAGTGTCGAGCTGCCTCTTTAATGGCTAGAGAGATAGGTATGGACCTGTCAGTTTCCTTTAGGGTGGGAGATGAGGGTTTTACTGTAGATGGCAGTTACTATCTTTCAGCACTGCTGACTTTACAAGGGATTGGTTGTAGTAGATTTATTCTACACTGCTGTACTGCTAAAAGTCCCCAAGAGGAACGAGAACTAGTAGAAGAAATGCTACAGGAACTTTTAAAATATAGCACTATCCCTATTGGTGTGGTGGTTAATAGCCATGGGCTAAGTGGCACCCAGTTAAACTCCTACTGTAATAGCCTTATTACCACTGGGGCAGATTTTATTGTTAATGTGGATAAACTACCACCTCAAACCATTGTGGATATGGCTGCTGCTATTAATACATCCTCACCTAACCCTGTAAAAAAACTTTCCCTAAGCGATGAAGAAGCAATCTGTGCCGGTTATGACAGCCTTCATTTTTTAAATGAGCACTCCACTATATCACAGGATATATACTGTGGTTATGACATGAGTCAAGCCATTATGGAGGCTGAGGATCAGGGCTGTGATATTCTTAGAATTATTCTAGATTCTATAGATGACAGCTATCTTTTTTCTATTAACTCCCGTATGGCAACAGTGGCAGTTGCTTTTGTAGCTCATGATGAGGCAACCCTAGAATCAGCACTAACCTTTTACAATGGCATAGCAATAATCGACCCTATCTGTGATCTCCCCCGAGAAACATTGGAAAAATACGCAAAAATTTATAATTCAGTGATTTTCTAGCTTACATATGTGCATTAATGTCCGATATAATAAATAATGCTTACTGAATAACTGTGTGCTTAGCACACAGTTATAGGTCGCCACAATATTGTGGCGATTTAACCTCAAAACAATGGTGTTTTGAGGTTAACAGGTGCATTGATTTACAGTCTGCCTGAATTTGGAGCTATACTCCAAATTCAGAGTGCAAAGTTTTTATAATAATGGATTAAAAACTTTGCACTTCTAAACACCCAAAAACATATTAAATAAACCTATAAGTATGTTTTTGGGTTGTTCAGCAGGCTTTAAATAGACTTGAGTTTTAATTTTGAAAAGGATGGTAATTTCCATGGAAAAAGAAAAAAGTCTTTTAATGCGACTGTATCACGATTTTATTGGTAAGAATATCCAGAATGAACAACCACCTAATATGGAAGATAAGTTAGAACCTGAAAGTAATTCTTCCCCAGAGCCTATTAGCCAAACTATAGATTTGGACAATTTAGAGATACCTGATATAAATCTTAAGGATCTTCAGGCTGCTGGGGTGGATATTAATAATCTAGACCTAGCTAGTTTAGATATTGATGGTCTTGAAGCTATGACCAATATAGTAGCTAACCCTATTGATAAATCATTAGAACAACAACTAGAAAAGACTATTGTCTTTGACAATCCCCTTGATGAAATGTTTTATAATATGGGGCTTGATCCTAATTTTGACAATATTAACAACCCTGAAACTGCTATATTCACAACAAAGCTAAAAATCCTTGCTAAGGAATATAATAAGAAGTTTAAAACCACTGATAAACCTGTAGACGCCTCGGTAAATCTTCATGTATCAAGAAATAGTTGTGAAGGTTATATCTTTGTATTCCCTCCTTTACATGGAGGAGCTGACATAACCCTAAAAGCTATTAAGGATATGCTAGTAAAAAGAGAGATTAAAGAGGGTATTGTATCGGAGCTACTTAACCTTATTGTGTCTGATAAAATATATGGCAAGCTAATGCAACTTGCCCAAACCCCACTGCCAATAGCAGGGGCTAATGGCTCTATTGAGCATCTAATAAAAGTAAATAAAGAACCTAAATTCACCGAAGATCCTAAGGGCAATATTGACTTTAAGGATTTAGGGATTATAAATAATATAATAGAAGATACTGTTATCTGCAACATACACCCACCTACCCTAGGTGAGGACGGTATGTCGGTAAAAGGCGTAGTAATAAAGGCTAAAGCCGGAATAGCTGCCCCAAATATAAGAGGCAATAACACCCATCTCTCGGAAGATGGTAACCAGTTAATTGCCAGTATAAATGGTGAGCTACTATACGAGGATCAGAAATATTCTGTAAGTCCTGTTCTTAATATTGACGGCAATGTGGATATGTCCGTAGGAAATATTGACTTTGTTGGTGATATTAATATTAAAGGAAATGTAATGACTGGCTTTAATGTTATAGCTTCTGGCAGTATTTCTGTTAATGGCATAGTGGAAAATGCCACCTTAAACGCTAAAGGTGATGTAGTTGTAGCTAAGGGTATTAATGGTGGACATATTATCTGCCAAGGAGATCTCCGTTCTAATTTTATTGAAAACACCAGTGCAGAAGCTGGTGGAGATATAATTACCTCTTCTATAATAAATAGTAAGGTTTACAGCAACAAGACTATAACTGTTACCACTGGTAAAGGTGTTATTGTTGGAGGGCAGGTTTCTGCTTACAAGATTATAAAAGCCAATGCCATCGGCACAGAAAACAGCCGAGAGAACAAGGTAATGGTAGGCTTTTCCAAGGAAACCATGGAGGAAATCACCTTCCTTAGAAAACAGATGATATCTGATTTAGCTCTATTTAAAAAAGTTGACGCCAATGTTAATTTCTTAAGAGGGGACAATCAGAAAACCCCTGAGCGAGCTAAACTATTCATCACTTTATTACAGCAGTCCAAACTATTACAACAAAGAATTGAACAGTCTAAACTTAGACTGGACGATCTGGAAAGTATCCGTAGGGATTTATCAGGCTGTAACATTACAGCAGGGACTATCTACCCTATTACAACGGTAAATATCGGCGATTTCCGTCGCAGAGTGTCTAATCTAACCACCAGTGCTAACTTCTATATTAACGAAGAGGGAGACATGGAAGAAGCCTCAGTAAAGCACTAATAATTACATAATAACTTTCCTGTAAACTATGGGGCTGTAGAAATATTTTTAATATTTCTACAGCCCTTTTTTTACGGTTCTATATCAATTGTTGGGGTGCCTTCCCTGGCCGACGGTGAGGGAAGGCCCCCCCAATAATTTTTACCCCACAATTTGGT
>CAYJEQ010000079.1:0-11471 GCA_964369235.1 uncultured Oscillospiraceae bacterium
ATAAAATAGTCCACTGGACTATTTTATTTAACGGTCTCGTCTTCATCCGCACCAACTAAAAACAGTTAATCTTAGGATTAGCTGTTTTTTCTTTTTATATCCGTCAGATAAGTACATCTCCTCGGTCGCCTTCGGCTTATCGTCGATGGAAGTGACTCTCGACCTATAAAATAGTCCACTGGACTATTTTATTTAACGGTCTCGTCTTCATCCGCACCAATTAAAAAACAGTTAATCTTAGGATTAGCTGTTTTTTCTTTTATAGGCTTTACAGTGCTACAATCCCCTCCTACAAATTGATTATCTTTTACTATTATGATAAAATAGTAAAAAACTTTATCTTAATAGTACAAAGTGGGGGATTAGATGATAAATAAGGTAGTGGAAGTTTTAATGCCAAAAGATAAAGTCATACCTATAGGATATATAAATGCTGTTTGGGAAAGTATAGTCTATACTTTAATATTTTTTGCAGTGGTGGTGGGGATAAATTTGGTTATACCTAGGGTGACAGTAGCCACCCCCCCTAATCCGAACCAGCCTAACCACAGATATATACTCATATATTGATGGCGAGAAAAGTATGTATAGGCTTCATATTATATTTAAAGAAGCTAGGGAACTATATAAAAATAGACGAAATAGGTATAGAACGCCAGTAGAATACAAATTAATGATAGCTCATACGGTGCTATGGCTGATGGTAGTACCCTTAATGTTTGTGGTGATATTTATTATTGGGGATATAGTATTTACCCCGGGTATGCCATGGAGAACTTTTAAAATTTCTGCAGTACTTATGCCAACTGGCTATATTTTGTTAAAAATGAGGATGAACAGATATGCTAGGAATAGATGGTAGAAATATAATATAATAAAAAACAGTTGATTTAATTGTAACAAAAGATTATAATTATTATATATAGTATATAATTGGGAGGCTTAGAATGAGTAATAATAAAGAAATATCACCAATGAATCCATACCACCATATTAGAAACTGCATATCTGGTAAGTGGAAGATGACTATTTTACATCATATACATAATTATGGTGCAATTAGATTTAATCAAACTAGAAATGTACTGCCAGTATCGGAAAAAGTCCTAAGTCAACAGCTTAAAGAGCTAATTGAAGTAGGTCTAGTTAAGCGTGAGGTTTATAGCACAATGCCTCTAAAGGTAGAATATAGCCTAACCCAGTCAGGGGAAAATATTGTAGAAGCCCTAGATATACTATTTGTGTGGGCGATAAAGGATATGAAGGATAAGGAAATAGAGATAGATCCTGATGCTTTTGTAGTACATTCCAACGAGAAATACCAAGAGGCTTTAAAAGGCATTATAGACATAGAAGAATACATCTCCAAAGCAGATCATGCTGTAAAGCTAAATGAATTTGTTATTAAAGACAGAAATAAAAATAAAAAATAATAGGTAGTGGATGGATAAGAAAGAGTTAATTTATATGTGAAAACCCAGTAAAGCTAAGGTAAATTCTATCTAAGCACCCAGCATTATTAATAGCACCATTCTAGAGGTAATCTCTAGGGTGGTGTTTTTGTATTTTTAGGGGAGGTTTTGACTATAAAAATTTTCCATAAAATTTTATGTATAATACACAATAACATCTTTGAGTAGGTATGGTAGTAGTAGGAAATGCACCTAGTAAAAAAGTGAATTTTGGACAGTATGACAGTAACTTTTTGGTAAGTAGTTACTTTTGGGTATCAAGGTAACTTATTTATCAGTATTGTGCAAAAGATTGTTAAGTAATAAACTATATAATGTAAGGCAGAGAAATAATACTGCCCAAATACACGATAGTTTAATACCCACAATTAAACTAAGTGTAAATTATATTATAATGAAAAAGGGGTAAATCACGATGATTAAAAGAACAATGGCAGATCTAAAGGCATACGAAGCTGCAGGACACTACGATGTTAAGACTATGAGAATTCATGGTAAAGAAGAAACAGGCGCTACAGAGTTCTGGGCTGGTCTAACTACTTTCCTACCAGGTGGTGGTGCGGAGTACGCTTATAATGATAACCCACTAGAAAAATTCTACTATGTACTAGAAGGTGAAGTTGTTGTAACAGACGACAACGGCACAAGATATGTAATCGGTAAAGACGAGGCAATCTCCTTCCCTCCAAACGAAGGTAGAACACTACAGAACGAAAGCAACTACCCAGCTAGAATGCTAGTAGTAATTAACTACCCTCGCTAATTCTTAGCTAATTATTTTAATATATGATTTAATATTTTGTGCTTAGCGCAAAACCAGAAAGGAATTAATCTAACATGGAAATCACAAAAAATTATGTAGAGAATATGTTCTCTCTAAAAGATAAAGTAGCTATCGTAACAGGTGCTACAGGTGCACTAGGTAAGGCTATTGCAGTAGCATACGCACTATCCGGCGCTAAGGTTGTAATCACTGGCAGAGGTATGTCTAAACTAGAGGTTGCTGCTGAAGATATTAAAAAAGCTGGCGTAGAAGTTTCTTGTTTTGCCTGTGATCCTGCTAAAGAAGAGGAAGTTAAAGGCCTAGTTGACTTTACAGTAAAAACATACGGCGAAGTAAACATCCTAGCAGTATGCCACGGTTACAACAGCCCTAAGCCTATGCTTGAGCAGTCTGTAGACCAGTGGCAGACAATTATGGACGCTGATCTAAAGAGCGTTTACATCGTATCCCAGCAGGTTGCACAGCAGATGGCTGATCAGGGTAAGGGTGGTAAGATTGTTATTACTTCCTCAGCTAGATCTAAGGCTGGTATGGCTGGCTACACAGCATACTGTGCATCTAAGGGTGCTTGTGACATTATGGCGCAGTCCATGGCTTGTGACCTAACAGCTAAATACGGCATTAATGTTAATACAATCAACCCAACAGTATTCCGTTCTGACCTAACTGAGTGGATGTTCGATAAGGAATCTGCTGTATACCAGAACTTCCTAAAGCGTCTACCAATCGGCAGACTAGGTGAGCCAATTGACTTTACAGGCCTAGCAATCTTCCTAGCTTCTCCTGCATCCGACTTCCTAACAGGTGGTAACTACGATGCTACAGGCGGATACTGGGGCTGCTAGTTTCTAAAATTAGTTTTGCACTTTCCCATAAATAGAAAGGAATGAACATAATATGGCTACAATTAAAAACATAGCTGTAATCGGTAACGGTATGATGGGTAACGCCATTGCAATGGTATTTGCTGGAGATAAAGATCTTACTGTTAAGGTTAAAGCAGTTGAATGGGTAGAAAACATGTATGGCAAGTTAGAAGATGACTTTGCTATGATGATAGAAAAAGGCATGTACACAAGAGAGGAAGCAGACGGTATACTAAGCCGTATTACCTTCCATAAAGAAGATGCAGAGGTTTACACCGATGCAGATTTCGTAATCGAGTGTGTGCCAGAGATTATGAGCCTAAAGCAGGAAGTTCTAGCTAATGTAGAAAAATACTGCTCCAAGGACTGTATTCTTGCAACAAACACTTCAGTAATGAGTGTTACTGAGATTGCTTCTACTTGTGAGCATAAAGAGAGAGTGGTAGGGGCTCACTTCTGGAATCCAGGACATCTGATTCCACTAGTTGAGGTTGTAAAAGCTGACCACACCTCTGAAGAAAATGTAGAAATTACAATGGAGCTTTTAAAGCGAGTTGGCAAGCGCCCTATCTACTGTAAAAAAGATGTACCGGGCTTTGTAGCTAATCGTCTACAGCACGCACTGTGGAGAGAAGCATTCTACATGGTAGAAGAAGGTATAGCAGATGCTAAAACAGTGGACGAGGCTTGTAAATACGGCCCAGGTCTACGCTGGCCTGTACTAGGACCTATGGAAAACTCCGATATGGTTTCTATTCAGCTAAGCTATAACATCCATGACTATATCCTAAAACATCTAGCAGATAATCACACACCATCTAAGTGTCTACAGGAAATGCTTGCAGAGGGTAAGGACGGTTTTAAAACCCTATCCGGCTGGCAGGACTGGACAACTGAACAGGTTCAGGAGCAAAATGCTGCTTTAAGAGAATATCTAATAGAGTACAACGCAAAAAACAAAAACTAATACAGTTATATAAAATAGTCGGTTTTGAGAGATTGTCTCAGAACATTTGAAAGGAAAATTATTATGTCTAAGAAAGTATTTATTGATTTAACACATCCATTTAGCGCTGACACACCTCGTTGGCCTTACTTCCAGAAGCCAGTTATCGATTCCATGCACTCCCTAGCTAAGGGTGGCGTTCTAACACAGAGAATTGACTGTGTACAGCACACAGGTACTCACTGTGACGCACCTCGCCATGTTATGGAAAAAGAATTTGATGGCAAGAGAGCTAGATACACTCATGAAATGCCAGTTGACGCTTACACAGGTGATGCTATCTGTCTAGAAGTTAAGGCTGACAAATGGGAACTAATCACAAGTGTACATCTAGAAGATGCTTGTAAGAGAGCTAACATTAAGCCAGAAGAGCTAGAAGGCCTAGTTGTTTGTCTAAACACAGGTATGCACCGTCAGTTTGACGATTCCAAGGACTACTACCACTACTCCTGTGGTACAGGTATCGACGCTGGTCAGTGGTTTGTTAAGCACAAAGTTAAATGTGTAGCTATGGATATGCAGGCTCTTGACCATCCTCTACATACAGCTATGGGTACAAACGGTGGTACTAAGCTAAACCTAGTTGGTGCTTCTGGTAAGCCAATCACAGAAGAGTACATCGAGCAGTTCGGCGAAGAAGCATTTGCTGAATTTGATAAAGATACATACATCAGAATCCACGGTAAAGAAGCATACGATGCTAAGTTCGGTGAACTAGAAGCAATCGGTTGTTGGGGTACATGGGAACCTTGCCACAAGATGATGCTTGGTAACGGTATCGTTGGTGTAGAAAACCTTGGTGGTGACCTTGATAAGGTTTCTGGTAAGCGTTTTAGATTCTTCTGCTTCCCAATCAGATGGTACATGGGTGACGGTTCTATGGTTCGTTGCGTTGCTGAAATCGACGAAGATCAGGTAAATGATGTACCAGACAGAAAGTACACATACGCTGGCTGTATCTAATAGAACAACCTTCATAATAAACTAGCAATATGTAAAAAACACATGAAGGGTATCTTTCGTGTGTTTTTACATAAATATGACTATATATGATTATTTAGCAGTTTTCTACCTGTATATCAGGTAAAGATGAAAGGTCACTATGGGAACTACAACAGACTTAACCAAAGGCAGTGTTCTCAAGACTCTAATAAAATACGCAATACCAATGGTTCTTACCAGTGTTATGCAGTCCCTTTACAGCATGGTAGATTTAATTATAGTCGGTAGATTTGTTGGTGGCAGTGGACTTTCTGCTGTAAACAACGGTACCCTTATAATGAATCTTTTGGTGCAGATTGTAATTGGATTTACTGTAGGTGGCAATATACTTATTAGTAGGTATTTTGGCGCCGGTGATAACCATAACACAAAAAAATCCTCAGGTACACTTTTTATCCTCTGTTTAATTGCAGGAATCGTGTCCAGTATTGCTGTGTTTTTTACTGCAGAACATCTGCTAATCGCTCTTAGAGCTCCTTCTTTAGCACAGGCAACCAGCTACCTTAAAATATGCTCAGTAGGGATTATTTTTATATTCTTATATAATAGCCTTAGCACCACCCTTAGAGCCATAGGTAACTCCAAAACCCCTTTTAAATTTATCGCTGTTTCAACTATTACTAATATTGTACTAGATATAGTATTTATCAGTGGATTTAATATGGGTGTGGAAGGTGCAGCCCTAGCTACTGTAATCGCTCAGAGCATATCCTTTATCCTTGCTTTAATCTATGTTAATTCCCATAAAGAAGATACAGGATTTACCAAAGAATACCTAAAACTATCCAAGGATAAAGCTATCCAGATATTTAAATACGGTTTCCCAATGGCACTACAGTGGACTATAGCAAGCGTTTCTTGGCTGGCTGTAGCATATCTACTAAACCAGTATGGTGAAGATGTATCAGCAGGTAATGGTATATCCAATAAGATTAAAGAACTCTGCCAGCTATTTATAAGCGCAACCACCTCAGCTGCTGCCACAATGGTAGCTCAAAACCTAGGTGGGAAAGCCTATGATAGAGCAGAGGAGGTAATGAAATCCACCCTAAAGATAACACTTACAATAGCAACAGGATTAATAGTGGTGGTACAACTGGCAGCCCCAATGCTTGCTGCTATATTTATTAGGGATCCAGAGGTTATAGGCCACGCAGTAAGAAATCTAAGGATTGAGATTATTGCACAGCTATTTTATGCTGGGTTTATGACCTATAATATACTTGCCACAGGGGCAGGACATACTATGTTTGTAATGGCTAATTCCTTCTTAAACTGTATAATTGTAAGAATGTTTTTAGCAGTGGTACTGGAAAGATATATGGGCTTAGTTGGAATATACATAGCTTGTATGATAGCTCCACTATCCTCGGTGCCTGTGGGATACATCTACTATAAAAAAGGCAGATGGAAGAAGTAATAAATTAATATTAATCGAGTTAGAAAGTTTACTTTTAAACTCGGTGAAAGGAATATACAATTATGGGCAAATTAGTATCAATTGATAAAGCTGTAGACCTAATTCCCGATGGTGCCAGCATAATGGTAGGCGGATTTATGGGCTGCGGTAATGCACATACATTTTTAAAAGCACTAGCAGACAAAGGTACAAAGGATCTTACACTAATCTGTAATGATGGATCTTTTGCTAACGGTCCTGATGGTGATGAGTTCTACGGTGTGGCTAAACTTATCCACAACAAACAGATTAAAAAAATCATCGCTACCCATGTAGGGCTAAATCCTGAGATTGCTACCCAGTCCCTAACAGACAAAACCCTAGAGGTACAGTTAATACCACAGGGCTCATTTGTTGAGATGATTAGAGCTGGTGGCATGGGACTAGGTGGTGTACTAACTCCAACAGGTGTAGGAACACTAGTTGAGGAAAGCCCTTACTGCCTAAGCAAACAGCAGATTAAAGGCAAGAACTACCTGCTAATGGAACCACTAAAAGCAGACTTTGCTATTATCTTCGGCGAGAAGATTGATAGAGTTGGTAATGTGTGGTACAAAGGCACAACAAGTAACTTTAATATATCCATGGCTATGGCGGCTGAAACAGTTATTGCAGAAGCCTCAGAGATTGTGGATAGCATAGTAGCTGAAGATGTTAGAACACCTGCACTACTGGTGGATTACATTGTAGAAGGAGGGGTTAAACTTGGATAAATCAGAAATCAAATCCTATATTGCTAAAAGAGCAGCAAAAGAGCTTAAAGATGGATATGTAGTTAATCTAGGTATCGGAATCCCAACTTTAGCAGCTTCATACATTCCAGAGGGTATTAGCGTAACTGTACATTCAGAAAATGGTATAGTTGGTGCTACAAAATGTACTCCAGAAAACAAAGATGCCCTTAATGTGGTAGATGCTGGTGGACAGCCTGCTGCTATTTTAGAAGGTGGAGCTTTTATCGACTCTGCCCTATCTTTTGGACTAATTAGAGGTGGACATATTGATGTAACCATTCTAGGTGGCCTAGAGGTAGATAAGGAAGGTTCTCTGTCTAACTGGATTATCCCAGGTAAGAAGATGCCGGGTATGGGTGGTGCAATGGATCTACTAGTAGGTGCTAGAAGAGTTATTGTAACTATGGAACATACAGCAAAGGGAGCTCACAAAATCCTTAATAAATGTAAACTACCATACACAGCAGTAAACTGTGTAGACAGAATTATTACCGAAATGGCAGTAATTGATGTTAAGGAAGACGGTTTACACCTAATTGAATACAACCCAGAATTTACAGTTGAAGAAATTCAGGCTGCTACAGAAGCAGAGCTAATTATATCAACTGAACTAGTGCCAATGGCATAAAATATATAAAATTTAAAGGAGATTATCGTTATGGCTAACAAAACAATTATCACCGTTGCACCAACAGGTGCATGGCCTACAAAGGAACATAACCCAAACATCCCAATGACACCAGAAGAAATTGCAAAGGATGTTTACCAGTGTTGGAAAGACGGCGCTGCAATCTGTCATCTACATATGAGAGATGAAGATGGCAAGGGCACAATGAGCACTGAGAAGTTTGCTGAAACAGTAAGACTAATCAAGGCTTACGAAGACTGTGATATTATCCTAAACCTAACAACATCTGGTGACCTTAATGCAACAGACGAAACTCGTCAGGAACACCTAAAGCAGCTAAGACCAGAAATGGCTTCCTATGACTGTGGTTCTATGAACTGGATGCACAGTGGTCTATTTATTAACCATCCAAAGTTCCTAGAAGAGCTAGGTGCTACAATGCAGGAATACGGTGTTAAGCCAGAAATCGAAATTTTCGATGCAGGTATGATCTACAACTCTATGTACTACCTAAAGAAGGGTGTACTAAAAGCACCTTGCCACTACCAGCTTGTACTAGGTGCAGCAGGTGGTTCAACTGCTACAGTTGAGAACATGATGTACCTAAAGAACCTACTTCCAGAAGGTTGCACATGGGGCGCACTAGGTATAGGTAAAGGTCATGTGCCAATTATGCTAGCTGCAGTTGCTACAGGTGGACATCTAAGAGTTGGTATGGAGGACAATGTAATGTTCGGCCCTGGCCAGCTTGCAGAATCCAATGCACAGCTAGTAAGAAGAGCTGCTGACATTGTTAGAATCGCAGGTAATGATGTAGCTACTCCAGCAGAAGCAAGAGAGATACTAGGACTAAACAAATAATAAGTAATTGTTAATAAGTGAAAAATGAAGAATGAAAAGTGAAAAGTTATGATATTTTGCTAAGCAAAATATATTTATAAATGTGGCGAAGCCACTCCTACACTATTCACTATTACTTTTTAACTTATAAATAATCCGAACGCAGTGAAGATTATCTACATACTCTCTGTATCTGGCGACTTAATAGGTGGGTACAGAGAGTATTATTTTAAATAGGTGGCGCAGTAGGTGCTAAAACATTCGTAATAAACAAGAATATTGTCTTTATAAAGGTGAAAAATGTATAAAGTTATAGATAAAAAATTTCTAAACCCAACAGTGTGCCTAATGGAAATCCATGCACCAATAGTGGCAAAAAAAGCAGAAGCTGGTCAGTTTATTATTGTTAGAGCTAATGATGATAGCGAGAGAATACCACTGACAATAGCTGATTACAACAGAGAAACAGGTTCCATCACCATTATTTTCCAGATTGTGGGTGGTTCTACAAAGGAATTAGCTTTGATAGACGCTGGAGATAATGTTTGTGATTTTGTAGGCCCACTAGGTCGCCCGAGCCACCTAGAAGGTCTTAAAAAAGTAGCTGTAGTAGGTGGTGGCGTTGGATGCGCTATCGCCTACCCAGTGGCTAAGAAACTTCATGAACTAGGATGTCATGTTGACAGCATAGTAGGCTTTAGAAACAAAGACCTACTAATCCTAGAAGATGAGTTTAAAGCAGCTAGTAGCCGTCTATTCATCCTGTCAGACGATGGCAGTGTAGGTGAGCAGGGCTTTGTAACTACAGCTTTAGAAAAACTAATTAACCATGGTGAGCAGTATGACGAGATTATAGCCATAGGCCCTATAGCTATGATGAGAGCTGTTAGCAATCTTACAAAACCTCATGGTATTAAAACTACAGTAAGTATGAACCCAATTATGATTGACGGTACAGGTATGTGTGGTGGATGCAGACTTACAGTAGGTGGCACTACAAAATTTGCCTGTGTAGATGGTCCTGACTTTGACGGACATCAGGTTGATTTTGACGAGGCTATACTAAGAGGCAAAATGTATAAAGAATTTGAAACTAACTGCAATCTTATGACTATGGAGGGGTAGTTTGGAGATTTATCTTCAGATAATAGGTTGTGCTTTTATAAGCAGAAACCCTATACCCAGAGAAAGGAATATATACTATAATGGCAAATATGACTATGACTAGATGTGAAATGCCTCATCAGGATCCAATGGTGAGAAATGCTAACTTTCAGGAGGTAGCACTTGGCTACACCCTAGAGATGGCTATAGAAGAAGCAAAACGCTGTATTCAGTGTAAACATAAACCATGTATGGCTGGCTGTCCAGTAGGGATAGATATTCCAGGTTTTTTAAAGGAAATTGCTGAGGGTAATGTAGAAGAGTCCTACAAAATCCTTTCTTCCCAGAGCAGTCTACCAGCAGTATGTGGTAGAGTTTGCCCACAGGAAACCCAGTGTGAGGGCAAATGTGTAAGAGGTATTAAGGGCGAAAGCGTTGCTATTGGTAGAGTTGAGAGATTTGTAGCTGACTGGTTTATGGAAAACTCCACAACTCCACTAGAAAAGCCAGTGTCCAACGGAATTAAGGTAGCAGTAATCGGTTCTGGCCCAAGTGGTCTTACCTGTGCTGGTGACCTAGCCCGTTACGGATATGATGTAACTATATTTGAAGCACTACATACAGCAGGTGGTGTGCTAGTATATGGTATACCTGAGTTTAGACTACCTAAGGCTATTGTTCAGAAAGAGATTGATGGACTTATTTCACTAGGTGTTAAGATAGAAACTAATGTAGTAATCGGTAAGGCAATAACTATTGATGATCTACTAGAAGAAGGCTATAAAGGTGTATACATTGCCAGTGGTGCAGGACTACCTAAATTTATGAACATTCCTGGTGAATGGCTAAACGGTGTATACAGTGCCAACGAATATCTAACAAGGGTTAACCTGATGAAAGCCTACGAAGCTGGCAACAAAACTCCTATAAGAAAGAGTAAAAATGTTGCAGTAGTAGGTGGTGGTAATGTTGCTATGGACGCAGCTAGAAGTGCTAAGAGAATTGGCGCTGAGAATGTGTATATAGTATATCGCCGTGGTATGGAAGAACTTCCAGCTCGTCAGGAAGAAATCCATCACGCAATGGAAGAAGGCATTATCTTTAAACTACTAAATAATCCTACCGAGGTACTAGGAAACGAGGCAGGAGAGGTAGTAGGACTTAAATGTGTTGAAATGGAACTAGGTGAGCCAGACGAAAGTGGCAGACGCCGTCCAACTGTTAAGGCTGACAGTGAGTTTGTTCTAGAGATTGATACAATGATTATGTCCATAGGTACTAGCCCTAACCCATTGATTAGTGATAATACACCTAATCTTGAGATTAACAAGTGGGGTTGTATCGTAACTAATGGTGATGATGGTCTAACTAGCAGAACAGGTGTTTATGCAGGTGGTGACGCAGTTACAGGTGCAGCAACAGTAATACTTGCTATGGGTGCAGGTAAAGATGCAGCTAAGGCAATGAATGAATATATTAAAAGCCTATAAATCTTATTTTAAAGACGAAAGGAAATAAAATTATGAAAATAGTATTAGCAAGTGCTTGTAGAACAGCACTAGGAGGATTTGGTGGA
>CAYJEQ010000080.1:0-11148 GCA_964369235.1 uncultured Oscillospiraceae bacterium
CCCTTTTTATTAGATTATGTGGGAGTTTTTTATTAGTTGACAATGTAGTTTCCTACCTTTCTAAAGAAATATTAAAAAAGTTCTACTTAGCAAAACTAAGTTCTACACAATAGAATAACATAGTATTTTACATTTTGCAATAGTTTAGTGAAAAATAAAAAATACTCTTTAAACTAATATCAAAATGATAATGCCCCTACCTACTGGATATACAGTGGATAGAGGCATTAATAGCTTATAAGATTTATTAAGTTTTATAAGGGACTTAAAATGCCACAAATTATTTAAAACTCTTATAGTGTATTTAATTTGCTAGCAATAGCTTGTAGCTCAGCTACAATTTCATCAGTAGAATAGGTCTGAAATCTTGCAGTAGCCCCTAGCATACTAATAGCAGCAATTAAATCACCATGTGAATTAAGTAAAGGGACTGCAATACAGGAAAGACCGATTTCCAGTTCATCTACATCGGTAGCATAACCATTATTATGTACAGATTTAAGCTGATCTTCCAGCACATCCCATTTAGTGATGGTGTGGTCAGTAAACTTTTTAAGGTCACAACCACGGTATTTATTTACTACAGATTTACTAGAAAAGGCAAGGATGCATTTTCCACTAGCAGAGCAGTGACTATAGGATATGCTGCCAAAGGCAGGTACTGCACTAAGGATTTTATTATCATTAGATGTTCTAAATATAGAGAGCTGTTTAGGGCAATCCTCAGAAAAATGATCAAGTACACTTATCTGGACGCATTCACCATATTTTTGGCTAAGTGCATTTGCGTAACCAGTAAGCAAAGGCACAAAGGAGTAGCTTTGCTGAAATAGCTGTCCAACTGAGTAAAACTTAGGCCCTATGCCATAACTTAGATCATTAGGATCCTGATAGATATACCCACGAGATTTTAAGGTGTTTAGTATACGGTGAACGGTACTTTTATATAAATTAAGGTCTGTTGCTATAGTGTTAATCTTAGCTTTCCCACCATGGGAATAAAGGCACTCTATAATGTCTAATAATTTATCAATAGCTGAGCTTTTGCTGTCTTGTTTATTTTCTTCGATATTTTTTGCCATATAAATGTTCATTCCTTTCCTTGAGTTTTGTGTGGCTTTCTTATAAGAAAGTTTCGGTATTTATAATGACCGAAAAGCACAAAACCCATGTTTGAAACTTTGTTCAAACTATTACCCCTTTCAAAAAATATACCTATAAGTGTAACATAAAAAAATAATTAGTCAAGGTAAGATACATTACATTTATTACCAAAAAATGCAATGGCTAAAAAATATGAAATAATTTTTGTGTAATATGACTATTGCACTAGTTGGTAAAAGATGTTATTCTATTGTATAGAACCGAGTATCACAATATAGAACTGGAGTGAAATAACCACCAATGACAAATATAATAGAAAAACTATTGGCAAAGAACATTAAAAACCTAGTTTTTATAGGTGAGGCAGGTAGTGGCAAAAGCGAAATAGCAATAAATTTTTCTAAATTCCTAGCCCAGATAGGCAGTAGAGAAGTAGATTTTTTTGATTTGGATATGACAAAACCATTATTTAGATCAAGGGAACTAGAGGAAGAATTTAAAAATCATGGTGTTAATCTACACTTTCAGGAGCAGTTTATGGACGCACCTACAATAGTTGGTGGCATTAGAAGAAATCTTAGAAATAAAGATAATCTTGTGGTATTAGATGTTGGTGGAGATCATATTGGTGCAAGGAGTATAGGTGCCTTTGAAGAACTATTAAATAAGGAAGATACACAGGTCTTCTATGTTATTAATAGTTTTAGACCTTGGTCAATGGATTTTGATAATATCAATCACACCTTTGCTCAGATAATGGGAGTATCCCACCTAGACCCAGAAAATATTAAGATAATAAATAATCCCAACCTAGGAGAGGAAACCACTCTAGAAGATTATTACAAAGGAACCCAGATATTAAAAGAGATGATCTCTCAGTATAAGGACATATCCTTTAGCTGTGCTAGAGAACAGGTATATGGTCAGTTAAGCCCTAAGGAGCAATCAGATGTGCTTAAACTGACTTTACATATTAGCTTAGAAAATATAATTTAACTTATTTATGAGAAGGAGAATTAATTATGCCAAAGGTAGAAGTAGTAGCAGAACGCTGTAAAAGCTGTGGTTTTTGTGTTAAGTTTTGTCCTAAGAAAATTATGGTTATAGGAAACAATGTTAATAGCAAAGGCTACGAATATGTTGAGATTACAAATCAAGATGACTGTATAGGCTGTGCCCAGTGTGGAAAGATTTGCCCAGATGGCGCATTAAACATTTATAAATAGGAGGTAGAATATAATGGCTGAAAAAGTATTTATGAAAGGCTGTGAAGCAATAGCTGAAGCAGCAGTAAGAGCAGGATGTAGATTTTTTGCAGGATATCCAATTACCCCACAAAATGAAATCCCAGAGTATTTTGCAAGAAGAATGCCACAGGTAGATGGGGTTTTTATACAGGGTGAAAGTGAAGTAGCTTCTATTAATATGGTATATGGTGCCTCCTCTATGGGTGTTCGTTCCATGACTAGCTCCTCTAGCCCTGGTATCTCTCTAAAAAGTGAAGGTATATCTTTCTGTGCAGCAGCAAGAATGCCTATAGTATATGCTAACATCTCTAGAGGTGGCCCTGGTATTGGATCAATCCAGCCAGCACAGATGGACTATGACCAAGCAACAAAGGCTTCTGGTAATGGTGGTTTTAAAATGCTAGTTTTAGCGCCAGCATCAGTACAGGAAGCAGTGGATATGACCTATAAGGCTTTTGACCTTGCTGATAAATATATGAACCCAGTGTTAGTATTAGCTGATGGTGTTATTGGTTCTATGATGGAGCCTGTAGTGCTACCAGATATGATGAGCGATGAGAAGATTGCAGCTATTAAAGCAGAAAAAAGCAAATGGGCTTGTGTAGGCCATGAACTAACCGAAGAAAGATCATGGATTCAGCCAGGACAGTGGAAAACAACCGAAATGCAGCGTGTTAATGAAGAAGCTGCTGCAATGTACAAATCCTGGGAGTCAGAAATAGAGTCTGAAGAATACTGTATGGAAGATGCAGAGTATGTAATTACCTCCTATGGTATTTCAGCAAGAATTGCAAGATCAGTAATAAATGATCTAAGAAAAGAAGGGGTTAAGATCGGGATGATCAGACCAAAAACTGTGTTCCCATTCCCATCTAATGCCTATGATAAACTTGACTACTCAAAAATCAAAGGCATCTTAGATGTAGAGATGTCCATACCTGCCCAGTTTGGTGCAGATGTAGAAGCAGCTGTGGGTGGTAGATGCAAAATCGACTACTGCCTATGCTCCGGTGGTAATGTAATGAAAAAAGAAGCAGTTATGACTGCTGCTAGAAAAATGATTAATCAGTAGAAAGGGTAGGATTTACATATGGAACTAATATATACACGCACAAAAACACTACAAGAGGATAAAGTTTCTGGATTTTGTCCTGGATGTATGCATAGTACAGTAATAAAGGTAATAGGTGAAGCCCTAGAAGAGATGAATCTAGTAGGTAAGGCAGCAGCAGTATTAGGCGTAGGATGTTGTGGTCTACATATGGATTATATGGCATATGACAACACAACAGCGCCTCATGGTAGAGCCTGTGCAGTAGCTAGTGGTATGAAAAGAGCTAATCCAGACACCCTAGTATACACATACCAGGGTGATGGTGACCTTGCAGCTATTGGTCTGGGAGAGACAATTTCAGCAGCTAATAGAGGTGAGAATTTTACAGTTATATTTGTAAATAATGGTATCTACGGTATGACAGGTGGACAGATGGCACCGACAACTCTAATGGGTATGAAGGCTAGCACAGCACCTAAGGGCAGACAGGCAGAGGAACATGGTTATCCAATGCATATGTGTGAGATTATGGATCAGCTAACAGCACCAGCATATCTTGTAAGAACAAGCTGTAACACACCAGCAAATGTAACAAAAACAAAAAATGCTATTAAAAAAGCATTCCAGAATCAGCTAGATGGCAAGGGATTCTCCATGGTTGAGATTGTAACTAACTGTCCAACTAACTGGGGTATGAATGAGCTTAAATCCCTAGAATTCATCGAAGAAAAAATGCTACCTGAGTATCCACTTGGGGTAGTTAGAGATAGATAGGAGGAAAGACAATGGAAACAAATTTATGTGTAGCCGGTTTTGGTGGACAAGGGGTAATGACTCTTGGTAAGTTTCTATCGGAAGCAGTTTGTGATAGCACAGATAAAAAGGTAACATTTTTCCCTTCATATGGTGCTGAGCAAAGAGGTGGTACAGCTAACTGTTTCGTGGTAATTTCTGAGGAAGAAATTGGCGCTCCTGTAGGAGATGTAATGGACGATCTAATAGTTTTAAACCAGCCTTCCTTAGACAAATTTATCTCTACATTAAAGCCAGGTGGTAATCTATTTATTAATAGCTCCATCGTGTCTAAAGAAGTAGGTAGAGATGATATAAATATTATAGAAGTTCCTGTAACTGATATATCCCTAGAAATCGGTAATGCTAAGGTGCTAAATGTAATTATGCTAGGTGCCTATGTTGGATACACAGAGGTAGTTGACAAACAGGTTATCTGGGAAACACTAAAATCCAAGCTAGGGAAAAAACCAGAGCTACTACCACTTAATGAAAAGGCTTATAATACAGGACTTGAATACGGTATTAAGGCTAAAGCATAGTTTAATAATTATAAGTTAAAAACACATTTCTATATGTTCCGTCATTTAAGATGGAACATATAGAAATATATTCATGATTATTGGAATGGATAAAAAACAGATGAATAATTTTAGCTATATATAAGTAACTAAAGTAAAAGGATGGAATGGTAATGGTACATAATAATTTTGATTCATTAATACAGATGGTAAAATCAGGAGAATCTCGTAAAAAAATGGCTGTTGCAGTGGCAGCAGATCATCATACACTAGAAGCTGTAGTAGATGCAGTAAATGCAGGTATTATTGATCCAGTTTTAGTAGGGGATAAAGAAAAGATTGTAGAAATCCTATCTGAAATCGGTGCTACTATATCTGAGGAGCTTATCTATGATGAAAAAGATGAGCAAAAAGCTTGTGAAAAAGCTGTAGCCCTAGTAAAAGAGGGAAAAGCTAATTTCCTAATGAAGGGTAAGGTAGATACTAAGGTTATCCTTAAAGCAGTAGTAGATAAGGAGAATGGACTAGGCACAGGTAAGACCATGTCCCATTTTGCTATTAATGAAGTACCAACCTACCACAAACTACTAGTTAATGTTGACGGTGGTATGGTGCCATACCCAACACTAGAGCAGAAAAAAGATATTATTGAAAACACAGTAGAAACACTAATTTCAATGGGATATACAAACCCTAAGGTAGGTGTGGTAGCATGTGTAGAAAAGCTTAATCCTAAAATGCCTGAAACAGTAGAAGCAGACGCACTAAAGCAGATGAATGTAAATGGCGAAATTAAAAACTGTATAGTAGAGGGGCCTATCTCTTATGACTGCGCAATAGATAAAGAGATTGCAGAGTTTAAAGGATATGTTAGCCCAGTGGCTGGTGATGTAGATGTGCTAGTTTGTCCTAATATCCATACAAGTAATATATTAGGAAAGAGTTTAACCTGTACAGCAAAAGCTAAGATGGCTGGATTTATTGTTGGAGCTAAATGCCCAGTAGTTCTTACCTCCAGAGGATCTTCAGCAGAGGAGAAATACCTATCAATCGTAGTTTCAGCAGCTGCATCTAACTAAAAAGCTAGCTACAGTAGTTTTTAGTTGTATTTAAATTACCTAAAGGATTTAGTTTGAAAGAAAGTTTCAAAGATGGTTTTGTGCTTTTCGGTCATTGTTACAACCGAAATTTTCTCATGATAAAACCATGATAAAATCACAGAACTAAAGGAAAGGAATGGTTATTTTATAATGGAATATAAAATTTTATCAATAAACCCAGGTTCAACCTCTACAAAAATAGCTCTATATAATAACGAAACAGAGCTGTTTTGCAGTACAATTAGACATACAGATGAGGAACTAGCACCATATGGAGATATTGCTGATCAGTATGATTTTAGAAAAGATTTAGTTATAAAAGAGTTAGAAACACAGGGGTATAAAGCAGAAGAATTATCTGCTGTAGTAGGTCGTGGTGGACTTTTCCCTAATGTTAAGGGTGGTGGATACCTAGTAAATGACAAGATGAAGGAAACAGTGTTTTCTGGAGTTATGGTGCCACATGCTTCTAATTTAGGCTCTATTGTAAGTAAGGCTATAGCAGATACTATAGGTGTTCCAGCATATGTTTATGACTGTGTTACCTCTGACGAAATGAAGGATTATACAAAGATAACAGGACTTGCTGAGATTACACGCTCCAGTGCTTGCCATGTACTTAATACTAAGGCAATGGGTAGAAAATTAGCTGAAAAAATGGGCAAGAAATATGAAGAGATGAATATTATCGTTGCTCACCTAGGTGGTGGGATTTCAGTTAGTGCCCATGAACAGGGTAAAATAGTTGATCTACTAGCAGATGATGAGGGCCCATTATCCCCAGAGCGTGCAGGTGGACTTCCAGCTCTAGAGGTGATTAAGCTTGCTTTTAGTGGTAAGTTTGACTCAGCTAAAAGTCTAGGTAAGCACCTAAGAGGCAATGGTGGTCTAAAATCTCTAATAGGTACCTCTGACTGTATAGAAGTAGAGAAGATGATAGAATCAGGTGATGAAAAGGCTAAAGCAGCATATGATGCAATGGCTTATAACATTGCAAAAAATATTGCTAGACTGGCACCAGCTTTAAAGTTTAAGGTAGATGCTGTGCTTATTACAGGTGGTATCGCCTACTCTAAATATCTAACCAATGAAATTCTAAGCTATCTAGGTGACTTTACAAAGATTGAGGTGCTACCAGGGGAAAATGAGATGGAATCTCTAACATTTGGTGCTTTGAGAATTTTACGAGGCGAAGAAACAGCACAGGAATATAAATAATCTGTATCAGATTATTTATAAGTGTATAGTTTTTACTTTATATTAGTATTGTCAGTGGTGGTAAGATTCCTCCCAAATAGATTTTACCAATAACAGATGTAAAAAACTGCTATCCTTTAGTTAGGGTAGCAGTTTTTTTGATGGTTATATTTAAATTAGGCTCTTTGTCTATAGTTGGGATAAAATTCTACTTTGCTATAGCTTCTATAATTTATTACTATGTATTGTTTTATGTAGCAAGAAGCTTTATAGCTGTGTAAAGAACCACAGCGTCTTTAAAATTACGAGGATCGTAGCCTGTTAAAGGCTGAATTCGTTTGAGCTTATATTGTAGGGTGTTTTTATGAAGAAAAAGCTCTTTACAAGTTTCCTCTAGGCTCATATTGTTCTCATAATATACAGTTAATAGGTTAATGTCCTCAGCTTTAAGTTCTTTAACAGTTTTATTTAGATAATTAAGCCTTGTATCCTGTGATATATCCTCTACTAACATATCAAAGTCTAAATCTTCATAGGAAACAAAGGATTTGTTTGATTTTTTAATAGTCTTATAAGCAAGCTCTCCTTGATGATAGGATCTACCTAACTGATAAAACTTCTCAAACCCCCCTAAACTTATCTTTACAGGATATTTTTCATTTTCTAATACTGAATTAAAGGTAGATTTGCTGATTTTTTTGTCAATAATACAGATGAATTTATTAGGATACCTAAAACTGTGAAAATATATTTGATGCTTTCTAAAGAAATTATCCATGAAATTTGAGGGAATACTATCTAAAAAGGTTATAATTGCAATTCTAACTTCTGTATCTATACTAGGATAGAACTCTAGTATGATTTTATCAAGATAATCTTTATTAGAAAAATCTGAGTTAATCAGCGATGAAATTAAAAAATTTATCCTTTGAGTGTGGATTTTTTCGGTGGCATAGTATTTGTTTTCATGGAGGATAAGCACTGCTATTCTTATGGCAAGATTTATGTACTGTCTTACTTGACTAGGCTTTCCTGTTATGCCAATAACAGCCACTATTTCATCTTCAAAAACTATAGGGGCGTTTATACCCTCCTTAGTACCCTGATATTTATCAAAGGAGTAAACCTCGATAGTTTCCTTAGTGGTATATACTTTATAGCCAATCTCATGAAACTCACCTATGCGCATAGGGTCGGTGCTGGCATGTATAATACCGTCTGTGTCAATTAGGTTTATATCCTGACCACAGACCTCTTTTACTGCTGAAACTATCTGACTACTGGTTATTTTATTAAAAAATCTACTCATATTATACCTTTGTGCATTTTGTACACTTTTCTTTATTATTTTTTTATAATTTGACTAATGGAATTATTTTGCGAGAAAAATCACCAAGAAATATGTTATGTATAACATATTAAATCTATTATAACACATAATTATATATTATCAATAACATTGTCATTTATTTGGTTTTTTGTTAGTATTATTTCACAATAAAAATATCTTGATTGAAAAAGGAGATTTAGCAATGGACTTTGTATTTTCAACTTTCGGAGCAATAGTAGGACTGGTTATAGCGATTTTTTTAATAATTAAAAAATTCCACCCAGCTTACAGTTTGATTTTAGGAGCATTAATAGGTGGTATTGTAGGGGGAGGAACCCTAGACTTAACCGTTAGTACAATGGTTGTTGGGGCTCAGGGTATGATGTCCTCAGTGCTTAGAATTATGGCTTCTGGTATATTAGCAGGAACCCTAATCAAAACAGGCTCAGCAGAAAAAATAGCCGAGGTTATCGTTTCTACCTTTGGCGAGAAAAGAGCACTTATAGCTTTAAGTGTTGCCACAGGTATTATCTGTGCAGTAGGGGTGTTTATTGATATAGCTGTAATTACAGTAGCACCAATTGCCCTAGCTATAGGACTAAGAGCAAATTACAGCAAGTCCGCAATACTTATTGCAATGATTGGTGGAGGTAAGGCTGGTAATATTATCTCACCTAACCCAAACACTATAGCAATCAGCGAAGCCTTTGGATTAGAGCTTACAGATGTTATCCTAAAAAATGCTATCCCAGCTTTATTTGCTTTAATTATGACCATCATTGTTTCCTCAATGATTAATAAAAAATACACCGATAAAATCTCTACCCATGACCTAGAGGAGAGAAGCCACAAGGATTTACCAAGTTTTATGGCAGCAATTTCTGGGCCAATAGCTGTGGTTATACTGTTATCACTTAGACCTTTAGCTGGGATTTCAGTAGATCCACTAATTGCACTACCAGCAGGTGGTATTGTATCAGCTATATTTACAAATAAGATAAAAGAGATAAAATCCTTTGCAGAATTTGGACTAAGTAAGGTTATAGGGGTTTCTATTCTACTAATAGGAACAGGTACAATTTCAGGTATTATTAAAGCCTCAGCACTACAAACCGATGTTATAGCACTACTGGAAATGCTAAGCCTACCTGCATTTATTCTAGCACCTATAGCTGGTATACTAATGGGTGCAGCTACAGCTTCCACAACAGCAGGCTCTACTATTGCAGCCCAGACCTTCTCTAGCACATTACTAGCAGCTGGCATACCAGCACTATCAGCTGGAGCAATGATACACGCTGGTGCAACTGTACTGGATTCTCTGCCACATGGTTCCTTCTTCCACGCTACAGGTGGCGCAGTTGGAATGAGCATAAAAGACAGAATAAAACTAATAATATTTGAAGCAACTATAGGTATGACTTCCACTATTGTTATTACAACAATCTACCTGATTAGCTAAATTAAGGAGTATGCAATGAGTAATTTATATAAAGATAATATCCTACAGATTGTAGATTCTAGTATACAATCGGTACTGCCAGATGAAGCTGTTTTTAGAAGTTTAAAGGATTACCAGTTTTCCAAAGGAAAGATAATCGTAGTATCCACTGGTAAGGCTGGATTTAGAATGGCACAGGCAGCTGAGGAGTTTCTAAAGGATAGAATAGAAAAAGGTGTAGTAGTTACTAAATACCATCATGTAAAGGGTGAAATTGATAAATTTACCTGTTTTGAAGCAGGACATCCTGTACCTGATGAAAACTCCTGCACATCAACCCAGTATGCCCTAGATATTACTGCTGGACTGACTAAAGATGATACGGTGCTATTACTGCTATCAGGTGGAGGCAGTGCGCTATTTGAGAAGCCTCTAATAGATTTAGCAGAGCTACAGGATTTAACTAAGCAGTTATTATCCAGTGGCGCAGACATAGTGGAAATTAACACAATTAGAAAGCGTTTATCAGCAGTAAAAGGTGGTAAATTTGCAAAGCACTGTATGCCAGCAAATGTATTTACCATTGTGTTAAGCGATATAATTGGGGATCCACTGGACATGATTGCCTCAGGGCCTAGCTATCCAGACTCCTCTACAAGTCAAATGGCAATGGACATAATAAATAAGTATAATATTAAGGTGTCTAAAGAGATACTTGATTTAATAATGGTGGAAACACCTAAGGAACTGGAGAATGTTTACACTAATATAACAGGTAGCGTTAGCCAGCTATGTGAAGCAGCAAAAGCTAAGTGTGAAAGTTTAGGCTATGAAACAATTATCCTAACAGACAGACTTTGCTCACAAGCAAGAGAAGCTGGGGTAATGCTAGGTAATATAGCTCAGACCTATGGTAAAACTAATAAGAAACTTGCCTTTATTATGGGTGGGGAAACAGTGGTGAAAATCACAGGAGAAGGCAAAGGTGGTAGAAACCAAGAACTTGCCCTTGCAGCAGCCCCTTATATTGAAGGTATAAATGCAGCAGTATTTTCTGTTGGCTCCGATGGTACTGACGGCCCTACTGATGCAGCAGGAGGATTTGTTACTGGTGACAGTAATAATTCTCTAAGAGAGCTTGGTATAGATGTTCACAAAGTCCTAGAAGCTAATGATTCCTACACAGCGCTAGAAAAGATTGACTCATTAATAATCACAGGGCCTACAGGTACTAATGTAAACGATGTATGTGGGTTACTAATTAATTAGTATTATAGAAAACCAGTAAATAAAACCCCCAACAGTTCATTGAAGTGACCCCAAAAAGTTAGACGTGATATTTTATTTAAATTGTACAAATTG